>DASWVN010000073.1:0-9535 GCA_036401215.1 Vicinamibacterales bacterium
GTGCGGATCGTGCCTTCGGCGACGATCGTTCCGTTGGCCATCAGCACGACCTGATCGCTGATCAAGTCCACTTCCTGCAGGACGTGGCTGGAGATGATGACGTGCTTCCCCTCGGCCGCCCACGAGCGGAACAGCGCGATCGTCTCGGCTCGAACGAGCGGATCCAGGCCGTTGAGCGGCTCGTCGAGCACCAGTAGTTCGGGATCGTGCGCGATCGCCTGCGCCAGCCGCACGCGCTGCCGCATGCCCTTGGAATATCCCGCAACCTTGCGATTTGCCGCCTCGGTCAGTCCCACACGCTCGAGCGCCTTCCAGGCTTTCTCTTCGGCTTCCGATCGTGTGTATCCAAAGAGCAGCAGTCCGGTCGTGATGAAGGTGAACCCGGTTGCCCACCGCGGCGCGGTGTCGTACTGCGTCGCGTACCCGGTGATCCGCATCAGCGCTTCGGGATCGCGCGGCGAAATCCCGCGCATCAGGATCCGGCCGTTATCGGGATGAATGAGACCGGTCATGAGGTTCATGAGCGTGGTCTTGCCGGAGCCGTTCGGCCCGACCAGACTTGTGAGCCCCGGCGGAATGTTCAATGTGACGCGATTGACGCCGAGCACTTCGCCGTAGAACTTTGATACTTCTTCGAATATCACCGAGGGCGGAGTCATGGTCATGACACGATCTCCACCGGGCGCAGCTTGCGCGCGATCACGACGGCGAGCAGCAGGATCATCGCCGCCAGCGCAAGCGCCGATGCGCCGGCGCCGGGACCTTCGAGCGGCGGCACGCCGAGCAGCGCCGACCAGACCTGGTTCACCGTCCACGCCGGATCGATGATGTGTCCCCACCTCACCCTGAGGACGGCATCGATCATTTCGCCCACGCCGCTCAGGATGAAGAAGAAAGCCAGACTCACCGCGGCGGCAATGATCCTCCACTTCACGTAGGCGGAACTCGCCATCGCCACCAGGCTCAGAACGAGCAGCCACACCAGAAACCCTGCGACCATGCCTGCGCCAAGCGACCAGTTCGCCCAGAACCAGGAGCCGCCGGCCAGCCCCACCTGCAGCCCGAACAGGATCAGACCCGGAATCCACGTGACGACCGAGAGCATCCCGACGAGGACCGTCAGCCGCGCCAGGGCATAGCTCCACCGGGTGAGCGGCCGGCTGAAGTACAGCGGCAGCGCATTGTTCGCGAGGTCCGGCGCAATCAAACCCGGTCCGGCCAGCGCCGCCAGGAACACGGCGAAGCCTGACTGCACGTACATGAAGATCGAGAAGAACCGTCCATCGACTTTGATGAACTGAATGAACTCCTTATCGAGCCCGTACAGCAGCTCGGTGTGGTTCGACAGATAGATGAATCCGCCGCATAGAAGCGGCCACACGAACGACAGGATCGTGAGCAGGAGCACAAGGCGCTGCTGATACAGCCGTTGCCAGGCATAGCGCGGCAGCACCATGAATCTGGTCCAGCGCCCGGTGAGCGGTCCGTCGTATCGCTGATATCCGCGTTTGTAGACTGCCATTGTTCCGATTCGGCGTCAGCTTCCGCTGACGTTCACCGTCGCCTCTCCAGGCGTGTGCGCCAGGTGTCCCATGGCCTTGAGGAAGATCTCCTCCAGCGTGTCCCTCCGGTGAGAGAGCTTTCGCACGAGGAGACTCTGCCGGTCGAGGAGTCCCCAGATCGCCTCGACCCCGGTGCCTGGCGGCAGGACGATGCGCCAGCGTCCGTGGCCTTCGGAGACCCCTTCCGCACCGATCTCGGGCAGCGCGGCTCGCAGGTTTCGATCGTCGCCCGTGACCTCGAGTTCGACGAAGCTCCGATTCGACCGCCGCTCTTCCTCGAGATTGCAGTGATGCACGATCGCGCCGTCCTTCATGATCACGGCCTCGTCGCACACTTCCTCGATGTCGCGCAGCAGGTGCGAGCAGACGAGCACGTTCATCCCCTGCTCGCTCTTCATCTCGGTAATGAGCTTGAGCATCCGCCGGCGCGCGGCCGGATCCAGGCCGTTGGTCGGTTCGTCGAGCACGACGAGCCGCGGACCGTGCACGATCGCCTGGGCGAGCTTCGCCATCTGCTTCATGCCGAGTGAATACGTGCGCAGCTCGCGATACCGGGCTTCACCGAGCCCCACGTGGAAAAGGACCTGGTGCGCTTTCTCCAACGCCGCTTTGGGAGGAAGTCCGGAGAGTTCCGCCATCTGGCGCAGGAACGCGACGGCCGTCATGTCGCCGATGAACGAATCGTTCTCCGGCATGTAGCCGATGCGCGACCGTGCTTCACCCGCGCTGCGCTGGCAATCGATTCCGAGGATGCGGGCGCGTCCGGCGCTCGGCCGCAGAAAGCCGAGCAGGGTCTGAATGAGCGTGGACTTGCCCGCGCCGTTCGGACCCAGAAGGCCTACGGCTTTGCCGGTGCCTGAAACGCCGAGACGGCAGGTGATCCCGTGAAGGATCTCCCGCCGCCCCAACCTGACTTTCAGGTTTTCGAGTTCAACAACTGGGACGTTATTCAAGCCGTTACTGTACCGTTCGGGACTGGCTCGTGCCGCTCAGACTTTCGAGCAACATGGCGTCCATGATCAATCCTGTTATACGAGCGCGGCTGGCGGCGTGGATCCGGTCCGCCGTTCCGTCGAACACGACGAGTGCCGGATCGCGGGAGGCGAGCAGATCCTTCAGCGCCTGGCTTTGCGTGAAGGCCCCAAACAGCTCGAACGCTCCCTTCGTGTTCAGCCACACGAACGCCGAAGGGTGGATCCCGGCCGATGACGGCAGCTGTGCGAGGAACTCCTGCGACCAGACGAGCGGCGAACCGCCATTCCGGGTTGCGATGGCGCGCTCGGCCGACGCGCGATCGGACCCCGCCACCATGTATCCGCGATCGTACGTCCACGTGATGCCGAACGGAAGGCTGCCGGCTCTCATGGTGTTCCAGACGCGTCCGTTGACGGTTTCCTGCGCGAAGACGATGCGCTTGTCCTGCTCCTCGGGCGACAGGTCCGCATTGATCGTGTCCATCAGCTTGCGGAGCGACATGTCGACGACTGTCGGGTTGTAGACCACGGCGGCCATCGTCCACACGGGACCGCTGGTCATCGAGAACCCGTTCAGCGCGAAGGCGGCCTCGGTTCCGAGTGCCGAGGTCAGATCCTGGAAGTAACCTGGCCCGAGCTTCTGATTCACCTGCGCCATCTCGGTCTCGAACGACGGATCCTGTTTCGTGACCAGCGCGGTGAACTCCTGGAACAACTGATTGGGCTCGCGCATCGACACGTAGCCGGCAAGCAGCGCGTCGGCCGACAGGTACTCTGCTGCGCCGTTCGACCCGGAGTCCGCCAGCCACGAGCCCATCCCGGTTCGCTGGCCGTCGAAGGCGAGCGTGACCTCGTTCTCTTCGGCTCCGGCGGGAGCACGCCGCTCCATAAAGAGGTACTTCACGCCAGCCATGGCCGCCAACTCGACAGGAGGCGCATCGTCGTCGGACGCCATCGCGATCACTGGCGTCGTGTCGACGGCGATCAGCCAGCCCGTGCCGCGGCGATACCGTTCGCCGATCGCCGCCGCAAAGGGAGACCCGGCGCCCTGGCCCAGGTGATTGAGCGCCCACGCCAGATCCGTCGAAGAGTTCGCCACGACCATCAGTTCGTCGGTCACTGAATACGCAGGATCCTGCTGACCCGTTCCGGCGAAGAATCCTTCCAGAGCGGCAGTCAGCTCCGCGCGTCTTCCAGGCTGCACGCGGGACATTACCATCGGCACCTGTTGGCCGGGTCCCGCGGAGCCGACGCAGAACACGACCTCGTTGCCGAGCAGCGTGCTCACGGCCTTCACGTGATCGAGAATGCCGCGCAGCTCGAGACCCGTCTCTGAGTTCCACCACGCCGCGAACGCCGCGTTCTCGAACGCCTGCTGGTCCGCGAGGAAGAGCGCCTGACCGATCTGGCCGCCAAGGTTGGGCGCCGCGCCGTAGACGAAGGCTCCAGCCGGGAGGTACGCCAGCAGTGCGGAGTCGGCGCGCATTTCACCAACCGACATGCGTGCGAGCTGACCCTCGATCTTCACGAACGATCCAAGCAGCTCCAGATACGTTGTTGCTTCCGGACTCCACGCAATCGCGTCGGCGACCGACGTCGCCAGTGCGGGGTTCGACGCCGCCTGCTGGCCGGGATTCAGGAGGATGTTCCTGCCTGGCTGGTCGACCGCCACCGCACCCTCGACGACCGACACCACGGAGCCTCCCATGCCCGCCGACACGGCGAACACGGTCCCCTTCACCGAAGCGATCGAATCGCGCGTCAGGACGCGAAGGTGACCGCGCCGTTGCTTCGCGGCCTGGACGATGACGTCGCCGCGCTGAAGGTGGATGGCCTGACCGCTCCACGCCGCCGTCACGAACAGTTCCGTCCGCTCGTTCACGTCCACCGTCGATCCGTCGGCAAGCCGCAGCACCGCGTGCGCGCCCGGCGCCGTGCGGACCAGTTCCTTCTCGCCGATGGCGGCGCCGGCTTCGAGCGCTTCGCCCGTGAGCTGGTACAGCCCGCCGCTCGCGGAGACGACCGTCGCCCGCGGTCCGCCCGGCGCGAACCAGCTGTCGATGGCGCCGCGGCCGAGATACACGACCGACAACACCAGCGCGGCGGCAGCCGCGAGGGATGCCCAACGCGAGTACCTGGACGCAGCCGACCGCTGCGGCATCGCGATCACCCGCCGTTCCCCCTTCAGGTCGGCCATCGCGGTGCGGCACGCGGCGCAGCGACCGAGATGATCCTCGACCAGGAGGCGACGGCTGCTCGTCAGGGTCCCGCCCAGGTAGGCGCGAAAATCCTGCTGGAACTCGGCGCAGCCGGCGTCAATGCCGCTCGCCAGGGTGTGCCAGACACGCGAGCGCGCCGCATCGAGCGTCGCGGCATCGACGTTCTCGTCCCTCATGTCCTGTATTGCTTTTTCCAGTCTGTCTTCAGACATTCCTACCTACCTCTTAGTTGACCGGTGCGGCCTTACCCAACATGACGCACGAGGAGGCCGGCCATTACGTGAGGGACGATCAACGTTCTAATTCCGTCCTCAGCCGAAGCCGAATGCGGTGCAGCCGAACGGTCACGTTGTTCCTCTCGATCTGAAAGATTCCGGCGAGTTCTTCGATCGACAGGCCTTCGACGTGACGCAGCAGGAAGAGGGTCGCATCGTCTTTGTCGAGCGTCGCGATCGCGCGGCGAAGCTGCACTTTGAGCAGCATCGGCTGCTCGACGAGGACTTGTGGCGCTCCGTCGTCGAAGGTGGTCTCGGCGTGCACCGCCCGGCGGCGCAGGATATCGACCGCTGCGTTCACCGCCGCGCGCCGGAAGTAGGCAGCCGGCCGTTTCGCGGCCTCGTCCTCGTCCCCTGAAAGGACCCGGAGGAAGACCGTCTGCAGAACATCTTCGGCGTCGGCCGGCCGACCGGTTACGCGCAGGGCCGCCCGGAAAACCACCTCGTAGTGGCGTTCGTACACCGCGGCAAAGCCCGCCACCGCGGGCGCGGAGTGCATCTCGATGGGCTCACACACGAGTGGGCTGGCCGTAGTCACGTTTCGCGCGCCTCATCTCATAGACGCGCGGGACGGCCAACTATTACATGAGCGGCGAAACTCCGAACTCTGAACTCCGAACTACGAACCTGGCGCGGCTGAAAGCCGCGCCCTACGGCCGTTCACCAGTTCGGAGTTCGGAGTTCAGAGTTCGGAGTTTCTCCATCCACCCCAGTGCCACGCCCACTCCAAAGACCGCCGCCTCCCCGAACGCGAGGATCGCCTGGGACAGCGGACCGAAGTCCGGCTCGCCCATGAGGCGTCCGAGCGGAGCGAGCGTCACACTGGATCCCTCGGCCGCATCCGCAATCGCGTGGATGGTGCCGCCGGCGAGGGGGCGTCCCGCGAGCGTGAGCGCGAGCCCGGCCAGTCCGCAACAGAGGGCGGTGATGAGCGCGCCTCTGGCTCGCGTCCATCGCCAGCGCACGGCCTCATCCTCTTTGGTTGTCGAGACCGCAAGGCCGAGCCCAACGGCGCCGCCGATGAGCACGCCTTCCACTCCGCCGCCGACATGGACGTCGAGGCCGATCAGCGCGGCGAGCCCCCACCGGGTCAGCCACTGAACAGTGAGTCCGACGATCCCGCCGCCGAGCGCGGCGGTGAACGTCAGGGCTAGCGTGCGGTGCGAGCGCACCGTGCGCTCGGCCGAGGCGATTGCGGCACCGACACCAAGTCCGCCGAGTCCACCACATCCCGCACCGATCGCCGCAAGCACCGGCGCGATGGCGATCGGAGCGGTGCTGCCGGGCGCCGCGGCGAGGATCAGTCCGCCGAGGCCGCCGGCCACGATACCGGCGACCGCGCCACCCGCGGCGGCGCCCGTCCACCCCGTGGAGGTCGTCCGCGTCGCGGACGTGTCCATCGGCACCGATGCGTCCCCCGTCGCCGGCAAGGCCGGGGCAGGTGCGGCGTCGACCTCTTCCTCTTCGATCACCTCGGCGAAGACGAACTGGTAGCCATGACGCGACACCGTGCGAATGAAGCGCGGATCCCTGGAGTCGTCGCCGAGCGTCGAGCGGATCGTGCGCACCGCCTGGCTCAACGCGCTCTCGGAGACGACCGCGTCCGCCCACACGCACTCGAAGATCTCGCGCCGATGCACCGCCTGGTGACGACGCTCGATCAGCAGGACGAGGAGGTCGAAGTAACGCGGGATGAGCGGCACCTCACGTCCGTCCCGGATGAGGAGCCGCCGCTGTGGGGAGAGCGTGAACTGGCTGAAGCGATACCGGACCACCGCATCATTTCTACCACTAGCGGGCGCCGTGTACTACCTGAGACAAAACCGATGGAACCGCGTCCTGTTCGCCAGCACCGACCGCGGGCGCGAGGTCTATGCGGGTGCGCCATTGCCGCCCTTCGCGGTGCTCGCGCTGCAACGCCTACGTGTCAATGGCGCAACACTCTCGAGGCTGAGATAGCAGCAGCGTCTCAGGGCAGATGGGTCCGTGTCCTGCATGCCGAAAGGTCGACTCGTCTGTTCAGTCGCCCTGGAGGCAACGCGCCCATGGAGAACTCCCAGCTTCCCGTCGATCTGTTCCACTGGGTACTTGCGCTTCTGCCGATCGTCGTGCTGCTGGTGCTGCTGGTGTGGATGCGATGGAAAGCCCCGCAAGCCGGACCCATGGGCATGTTCACCGCAGCCGCGGTGGCCCTGCTGGGCTTCGCGACACCCTGGGAGACGATTGCCGTTGCGAGCGCGAAAGGCATCTGGGACGCAGTCTTCATCCTGTATGTCGTCTGGCCGGCGCTACTCCTCTATCAGGTCACCGATCAGGCCGGCGGATACGACGCCCTGCGCCAGGGCATCACCCGCTTCAGCCGCAACGAACTATTCATCGTCGTCGCGCTCGGGTGGGTGTTCTCGTCGTTTCTGCAGGGCATTGCCGGGTTCGGGACGCCGATCGCGATCGTGGCGCCGCTGCTCGTCGCGTTCGGCGTGCGGCCGATCTATGCCGTGGCGATGACGACGATCGCGCACATGTGGGCGAAGTTCTTCGGCACGCTCGGCGTCAGCTGGTACGCGACGACCGCCGTCGTGGACCTTGCCGATCCGGTGACCACCGCATTTCAATCCGCGCTGCTCCTCATCATTCCCTGCCTGCTGGGCGGCTTCACCGTGGTGTGGATGTACGGCCGCTGGCCGGCCGTCCGCCATGCCTGGCCGCTGGTGCTCATCATCACGGCCCTCCAGGGCGGAGGTCAGGCGCTGGTCTCGCTCGTCAGCCCGGTCCTCTGCACGTTCGTCGGCGGCACGGCGGCGCTGGCCGCGCTCATTCCGCTGGCACGCTGGCGGCGGTACTCCGAACCGGCGGAAGGGATCGACGAGCGTCCCGCAATGCGCGAGGAGGGAGGCGATGACGACGAGGATCGCCCCGCGCCGATGGGCCTCGGCATGTCGTTCCTTCCCTATGTCGTCCTCAGCGCCGTCGCGCTCGGCGTGCTCGTCATCGAGCCGGTGAACGCCGCGCTGGACGCGTTCAGCCTCGGCATGCCCTTTCCCTCGGTGACGACGGGTTTCGGCGTGACCAGCGAAGGAGAAGATCCGTATTCGCCATTCGCTCCGCTGACCCATCCGGGTACGTTCCTGCTCGTGACCGCGGTGATCACCTGGCTGGTGTATCGGGCCCGCGGCTACTATCGCGAGTGGTCGTCGGGCGAGGAGCCATCCATTCTGCGCGGCCTCGTCGGCGATGCGGTGCCGGCGTCCATGCCGGTCATCACGTTCCTGGCGATGGCGCAGCTGATGGCCCACTCCGGGCAGAACGAGGTGCTCGCACTCGGAATCGCCGGCGTCGCCCCTGCGTACGTCTTCGCCTTTCTGTCGAACGGCATCGGGGCGCTCGGCGCCTTCATGACGTCCAGCAGCACTTCGTCGAACGTCCTGTTCTCCGACCTGCAGAGCACGGTCGCGGAACTGAACAACGTTCCGCAGGCCGCGATCATTGCCGCGCAGAGCACGGGCGGATCGATCGGCAACGCGATCGCGCCCGCCAACATCGTGCTCGGCGCAAGTACGGCTGGCATCAGCGGCCAGGAAGGCGCCATCCTGCGCAAGACGATCCCCTGGACCGTCGTGAGCGTCATCGTGACGGGGATCGCGACCGTGTTGCTCGTCATGTTCACGGGAGAGGTGCAGCCATGAGCCGTCTCGCAGTCCTCAGCCTCTCGATGGTGCTGCTTCTCGCGGCGTTCCCGCTGATCAGCCTTGGAACGACGCGCGATTCGCCCCTCCTCTGGTGGCTGGGGTTGATCGCGCTTGCGGTGGGCGGGCTCATCCCGCCTGCGCGGCGCTTCCTGGCAGCGCGTGAGCCCGAGCCACCGCCAACCCGAGCCGGCTTGTGCGACGACTGCCGCGTTTCGTGAATAGAAGGAGAACGTCATGAGCCATCCCAACGGACCCCGGACCGGTCGTCCACCAACCTACGCGCCGCGCGGCATGGTGTCGACGCCGCACGTGCTCGCCAGCAGTGCGGGTCTCGACGTGCTGCAGCGAGGCGGCAGTGCGGTCGACGCCGCGATCGCGGCCAACGCGGTGCTGTGTGTCGTGTACCCGCACATGTCGGGGCTCGGCGGCGACGGGTTCTGGCTCATCGCCGGTCCGGAGACGGGCGGTGTGCAGGCACTGGATGGCAGCGGACCGGCGGCGCAGGGGGCGACACGCGAGTTCTATCGCACGCAGGGATACACAGAGGAGATCCCCGCCCGCGGGGCGCTCGCGGCGCTCACGGTTCCCGGCACCATCGACGGTTGGCGTGTCGCGCACGAGCGTTTCGGGCGTCTCCCGTGGGCGGATCTGTTACGCGCAGCGATTCACTACGCGCGTGACGGTATGCCGGTCAGCCGCTCCCTCGCAGACTGGCTCGTCGAGGACCTGCAGATCCTGCGGCAGTTCCCCGACACGGCGCGCGTGTTCCTGCCCACCGGCGAGCCCCAGCGCGAAGGCACGCGCCTCGTCCAGAGCGAT
>DASWVN010000074.1:0-13459 GCA_036401215.1 Vicinamibacterales bacterium
ACCGGGACAGCCCGGTGGCACGCATCACCAGCGCAACGCCGCCATGCCCCAGGGCACGCGCTTCGGCCGCCGCCCAGCACCGGCGCGACCGTTCGGTCAGCATCGGCGCCAGCGCCTCGTACTTGGCGCGGAGCGTGGCCAAATCCACGACGGCACCGTACCATCGTGGGCGCGAAAGTACAAGTCCTAATAGTCAGTTATTGTCTGACAAGCCCTTAGCTTAGGTCCGCTTTCGGCTGCCAAAGCCATCGAGGCAATCACCTCAAAGGAGTCCTACCTCATGTTAAGGTGTGCTGTCGTGCTAATTTTCCTAGTGACCGTGCTTCCCCGTTTCTCCTTTGCCCAAGGCAGCGATCCAGCGCCCGTGATGCCGAGAAGTGCGACGTATTCCGCCACTCTCGGCAACCTGAACGCGACTGGGAGTTCTCACTCAGCCTACGCCCGTGCGAGCGCCGACTTGGTTGTCAGGCTGAAAAGCGTTATCGCCCGTTTGAAACTCAGCCGCAATGAAAGGCTTCTTGCAAGAGCCCAGCGTCTAGAACTGTGGATTCCCATTCTTTCAGCTAGGACCTCGCAGGAGTATACCGAGGCGGTTCGAAGGCTGCCCGTGAAGGTAATCCAATCGCGCGCTGATGACGGCGGTGTTCTAAAGCAGTTCGTAGCTGGTGGTAAGGTTCGGCTGGAATTGCGAACCGCACCGGCCGGTCCGGTAGTGAATACGGCTGACGAAGGCATTGGGGATCGTTCTGGCCCTTCTCTCACCAAGCTGCTGAGTAGCTGCTACTTGGAGGAGGAAGAACCCTGTCAGACCCCCGAAGAAGAGGATTTCTGGGCGACAGAGATCGCTTGGGCTGAGGCCGAAACGGATTATGCTCAGGCTGACGACAACGAGGCGCATGAGGTATGGGACGAGTATTGCTCGAATAACTCTTGGGACTCCACAGCATGCGACTACGCATCTGGTCCTAGCTCCGCGCCTCCCTGTTGGCAAGAAGCTCTTGAGTCCGGGGCTGGCATTTTTGCGTCTGCAATCGCGTACTTGGGCGCAAAAGGAAAGCTCGACGACGCACGGTTGGCTGGCAAGGCCTTGTCTGTATCCAGTGTCGCGGCGGCGCGTCTCACAATGGTAGGTGCGGCCATCACTGGCGGTTGGAGCGCGGGGTACTTTCTGGGTTGTACTCTTGCCGAGTATACTGCGCCTATGCTTACACGTGCGGCTAGCGACCCGCGGTCCAACAGTAGCGCAACGTTTGCCGTTGTGGGGGGCGTTGGCCGGGCGGAGTACATCGCCGACATGTGTCGTCGGACCGTGGTGAGCTAACAGGCCTGCCTCGATACGTAGTCTTACGAGACGGCGGAATCATTCAATGCCTAGCCTGGTGGTTTTGGCGCTGCTTTCGATCGGCACGCTGCTGGTTCTGGTGCTACGCAGAGACAAGCTATGGTCGGCTTTCGGGCTGCTCCTAGCTATTATGGGTTTTCTGCTCCAGCTGCGGGAGCCCGAATCAGCCGTGACGCTACGGTACGCGGCCGCCGTTTTGGTTCTCGGCTGCGCGATCGTTGTGGCATATGGTGTACCGCGGGCAACGTGGCGAGAATCACGTCTAGAACTCGTCCTGACGGCGGCATTAATTGGCACCATCGCATCCGCTGTCGTTCTTCACGGCCTTTCCATGCGAATGTTTGACTATTCTCTAGTCGTGACCGGTGTCGTAGCGGTCCTCCTGACTGGTCTGATGGTGCGGCGCGCCTGCGCGGTCAAGGGAAGCTAGCGAGAAACGCTGTACGTCTGACGCGCCGGAATCATCCAAGATTGCCTGCGGTTCTGTGGGGTTCTTTCACACGCCGAACGGGCCGCTCAGTCGGCCGCAGAATCAGATTCACGTTCTTGCTATAGGGCATGTCGTAATCAGCGACCTCCGAAGGTCCGGCGCGGAGTGGACCTGCTGGGCGCTGAGGAACATCTGGCTAGAACCCATCTCATAAACCCGGCGTGGCACCGAGGGCGGCGCGGCGCCCGTCGCGCAAGGCGCGCCGAGCGAGAATACCGGGAGTATTTGAGCGAGGCGCAACGCGGCGCCACGGGATGCCGCGCCGGCCGAATGCAGACGGGTTTATGAGATGGGTTCTAGGATGCACGCGAGAAGCCCCTCTCTTCGACTGTCCGTTGCGATGCCCTCAGTAGCGCTCTGCCGGTGTGGACTTAAACCAGACTTAAACCTCCCCAACTTAACCGAACTTAACCGCGCCCTGCGAAAGAGTCCAGTGTCGTGGGAAGCCGCGAGAACCCTCGGAACCCGCTGAAACGCCCTGGAAACCCGGCCCGAAGGGCCGCCCGCGATCGTCAGACCATTTGAGCGGGTCCCTCGCCATCGACGCTCTTCGTCAACCTCACTGTCTGCACGAGATAGTGCCCGGCCGAGATGAAGGTGATGACCAGCGACGCGTAGATGAAGGCGGTCACGATCGGCGACTTCTGGTCGAGATAGTTGAAGTACAGCGTGATGAGGCCGGTGAGGATGTAGGTGGCGGTCGCGATCTTGCCGAAGATCGACGGGCGGAACGTGCGCGGGCCCACGGCGAGGTTGAAGACGGCGACGGTGGCGACGATCGCGACGTCGCGGCTGATGACGAGGATCGTGAACCAGAGCGGCAGCCGGTTCGCGGATCCGATCTCCGGCAGCGTCAGGACGATGAACATCGTCACCAGCAGGAGCTTGTCGGCGACCGGATCGAGCCAGGCGCCGAGTTCCGTGTGTTGGCCGGTCGAACGTGCGATGAGTCCATCGAGCAGGTCGGTTGCGCCCGCGGTCAGAAACACGATCAGGGCCCAGCCGCGGTAGCCGTACACCAGCAGGATCACGAACGCCGGGATCAGGATGATCCGGAGGATCGTGAGCTGGTTGGCGGCCGTCAGGTTCTTCATCATCGGCCGGCGGCCAGGCTGGCGAGCCGGTCGACGACCGCCACCGCTTCGGCGCCTGTGACCGGGCGCGAGAGCTGGAACGTGCCGTTCTCGAGCGATTGCATGACCCCGGACTCGACCGCAATCGCCGCTGCTCTGGCCCGCAGGTGACCGGCCGGCACGTCGGGGAACCGCCGCTGCGTGTTCCTCAACTGGGCGGCAAGCCTGGGGTTCTCCGACGCGATCACCGTCAGCACCTGGCTGACCGTGTGCGCAAGCTCACCCCGGGTCACCCGGGCGTTCGGCTGGAACGTGTAGTTGGCGTTCACGTCCATGAAGCCGGCACGCGCAACCCCGATGATCCACGCATTCGCCCAGTTGCCGCGCGTATCGGTGATCACCGCCGTGCTCCGGCGCGGCGCGCGTTTCACGAGGTCGTCGAGCCGCATCCCGATCAAGGCGGCAAGCTGTGCGCGCGTGATCGTCGGCGAACTCTCGATGGCCTTGAACTCGGGCGGCATGCTTTCAAACACAGCCTTCTCCCGCAACGCCTCGATCCGTTCGTTCACGGTGTCGGAGGGCTCCAGCGCGGCGGCGCTGGTCAGCGCCGCTACCGCCTGCTCGTACTGGCCCATCGCCTCCAGCACGTCGGCCTGGATCACGAAGTTGCGCGGATCGCTCGAGTCGAGCTGGATCGCCTTCTGGATATGCTGCAGAGCGGCATCGAGCTGGCCGGCGCGCTTCTCCACGACGGCCAGTTCACGGTACAGGAACGGGCTGTCGGGCGAGGCGCTGATCGCGTTCATGTACGCGGTGCGGGCTTCCCCGAGCCTTCCCGCTTCCGCGGCTTTCCGCGCGTCAGCCACGCCGCCCTGCAGCCCCTGGAAGCGAAGGACGTCGGCCGCTCTTCGTATCGACGCGAGTTCCGGATCGGCCGCAAGCGCGGCGTCGAACGCCGCCAGTGCCTGCTGGCGCTCGTTCCTTGCCAGGTAGGTCTGCCCCTTCCCGGCAAGCGCAGGCGCGTATGCCGCATCCGACGCGAGCGCCTGGTCGAAGTGTGCGAGCGCTGCATCGTAGTCCTTTCTCGCGAGCGCCGCATAGCCCGCACCGACATGCGCGGGATAGAACGCCGGCGCGGATTTCAGCACGGCGGTGAATCGCCGCTCGGCCGCGCGCGCGTCGCCGGACTGGAGCAGGTTCCAGGCGGACTGGTGCTGCGAGAGCACCTGCGCGGACGGCGGTTCGACCGGCGCCGGGAACACGAACTCGGGGTGGCGCGGCGCGGCGGGTGCCGGGACGACAGCCATCCTCGGCGCGCAGGCCGCGAGGACGGCGAGCAGGCAGAGGACCGAACCGAAACGGACTGTTCGGCTCATACGCTGTGCTCCTGGGCGCGTTGCATATTCCCCTGGAGGCGCTCCACGACCCGCCGCGGCACTTCGGCCTCGATCGAGACGTGCCCGTCGCCGGCGACGTGGCTGCGAATACGGCCTATGCGGTACAGATACGCGATCCTCTTCTGGTCTTCGGCGTCATCGGTATCAAAGTCGAAGCGCACGACCGTCGTGTCGAGCGCGAGGCGCCCTTCGAGGACGGCAATCAGCTCGTCGCGCCCTTCGCCCGTCAACGCCGACACACACAACGCGCCCGGATACACCGCCCGGATTCGCGCCCGTTCACCAGCATCGAGCTGGTCGCACTTGTTGAACACTTCCACGACGGGTACTCGCTCCGCTCCCACTTCGGCGAGCACGCTGCGGACGGCTGCGATGTGCCGATCGCGCTCCGGGCTCGAGGCATCGATGACGTGCAGCAGCAGGTCGGCCGCAGCGACCTCTTCGAGCGTAGCGCGAAACGCGGCGACGAGCGAATGCGGGAGCCGCTCGATGAACCCGACGGTGTCTGACACGAGCAGCTCGCGGCGATCCGGCAGCTTCACCTTCCGCACGAGCGGATCGAGCGTCACGAACAGGGCGTCCGAGGCGACCGCCGCATCTCCAGTGAGCGCATTGAACAGCGTCGTCTTGCCGGCGTTGGTGTAGCCGACGAGCGCCACGGTCGGGACCGACGACTTCTGCCGGCGCTCGCGCAGTTGGCCGCGCCTTCGCCGTACTGCATCGATCTCCTGCGACAGCATGCTGATCCGGTGGCGGATCCGCCGCCGGTCCGTTTCGAGTTTGGTCTCGCCCGGGCCTCTGGTGCCGATGCCGCCGCCGAGCCGCGAGAGCGCGGTTCCGGCGCCGACGAGTCGCGGCAGCAGGTACTTGAGTTGGGCGAGTTCCACCTGGAGCTTGCCTTCACGCGTCCGTGCACGTTTCGCGAAGATGTCGAGGATCAACTGCGTGCGGTCGAGCACCTTGCGGTCGAGCGCACGCTCGAGATTCCGAAGCTGTGCCGGGCTGAGTTCGTTGTCGAAGATCACCACGTCGACGCGCGCTTCATCGCAGGCGGCCGCGAGTGCCGCCACCTTGCCGCGGCCCAGGAACGTCGCCGGGTCGGGCCTGGGCGCCTTCTGCAGCACGCGCAGCACGACCTGCGCGCCGGCCGCGGCGGCGAGCCCGGCAAGCTCGTCGAGCGAGTGTTCCGGATCGAAATGGCGGGAGGCACCGGTGAAGAGGCCGACGAGCGCCGCGCGCTCGCGCGTGCCGTTCGCAGTCGAACGTGAGGCAGCGGGCGTCACTGGATCGATCTTAGCACGCGCTCCCACGCGATCGCGCCGGGACGCACGAGTCTCGGCTCGGCTCCGCACAGGTCGACGATCGTGGATGGCTGGCCACCCGGGCTGTCTCCCGCGTCCAGCACATGATCCACGAGCCCGCCGAGCGTATCGGCCACGACCCGCGGTGACGCTGTCGGTGCTTTGCCGCTCATGTTTGCGCTCGTCGCCGTGAGACAGAATCCGAACCGCTCACACAGCTCGCGTGCAACAGGGTGCGCCGGCACCCGCAGCGCGACCGAGCGGCCCGCCCCCAGGATTTCTTCGCGAATCCCCTCGCGCGCGGGAAGCACGATGGACAACGGTCCCGGCCAGAACGCCGCCGCCACGCGCGTCGCGCGCTCGTCGAAGATCGCTGCCCGGCCGGCCTGCTCCACCGTGGCGGCGATCAGCGGGATTGCATGCCCGGCTTCACGTCCCTTGATCGCGAAAAGCCGCTGAACGGCGTCCGCGGACCGCGGATCGACGGCCAGCCCGTAGAGCGTGTCGGTGGGAAACGCCACGACCCCTCCCTCGCGCAGGACCTCAATCGCGTGTTGCATCGCGTCGCCGTTCGCCATCAGATCTCCTCCTTCGGCAGCGACTCGGTCCGCGGCGCAGGCGCGGTGATCATCAACCGCGAGACGACGAGCGCGAGCGTTGCCAGGATCAGCGCGTCGGCGAGGAACACCGCACGGATGCTGGTCGCGCCAAGCAATCCGCTGGCGATCGGACTGACCGCCAGTCCCACGAGCGAAGCCGTCGTCAACAAGCCGAACCCGGACCCTCGCGCGCCCGACGGAATGATGCTGCTTGCCGCGGTGTACGCGGTCGTCGTCGCGGCTCCGATCGCGACGCCGAAGAGCGCCGTCGGCAACGTCAGCCACCAGGCATTGCCGACCATGAGATACGCGCCGACGCCCAGCGCCGCCACGCCACAGGCGCCCGCGATGATCTTGCGCGTTCCAATCCGCCGCATGAGCGGGCCCGCCAGGTTGTTGCCAAGCGCGCCGGCCGCCGCCGAGATCGAGAAAACCAGTCCGGCGATCAGCGGCACGCGGTCCTGCGGCGTTCCGAGGCTTTCGACGAACAGCGGGAGAACAGGCCCCAGGCTGCGATCGACCAGCTGCAGCCCGAAGATGACGACCATCAGCAGCAGAAAGTGCTCGAAGGCGAGCACGCTGCGAAACGTCATGCGTGCGGCCGCGGCGCCGCCGGTGCCTTTCATCACGCTCCGCTCGTCGTAACCGAACCCGACGACGAACACCGCGAGGGCGTAGAAGCTCGCGGTCACGAAGAACGAGTGCCGGATCCCGACTGCGCCAGCGACGACGCCGCCGATCACCGGACCGAGCGCGGGGCCGATGCGCTGCGCGGTCTGCACGAATCCGATCGCGTACGCGGTCTTGTCGGGCGGCGCAACATCGGCCGCCATCGTCAGCGTCAGCGCGCCATAGCCGGCAAACAGCCCCTGGATGGCGCGGAGCGCGAACACGTGCCAGGGTTCGGTGACGAACGCCATCGCGCTCATGACGAACACGAAACTGACGAGCGACCGCTGGACCATGATCTTGCGTCCGTACACGTCGGCAAGCCGGCCCCAGAACGGCGCCATGAAGGCGGTGATCGCGGGCGTGATGCCGAGGCTCAGGCCCGACCACAGGGCACGTTCGCCCACGTCATCGACGCCGAGCTGCTCGAAGTAGAGAGGAAGGAAGGGCATCACCAGCGTGAAGCCGGTGAAGCCGATGAACCCCGCGGCAGTCACGGAGTAGAGGTTGCGACGCCAGGACAAGGAGGAAGCCGTGAAACTACGAACTACGAATGCCGAACTACGAACTGCGAACGCCGAACTACGAACGCCGAATGATGAACCCACCCGCGCAGGGCGTCAGCCCTGCGCAGTTCGTAGTTCGGAGTTCATAGTTCGGAGTTTCTTAGAATCTCACCCTGACCATCCGGGTCTGTTCGACGTGAATGGTGTCGATGAACCGGACCCTGGCCGGGTCGCTCTGCATGATGAGCGAACTCGTGCGGATGCCGTCGCCGAAGAACCGCACGCCTTTCATCAACGTGCCGTCGGTGACGCCGGTCGCGGCGAAGATGATGCCCTTGCCCGACGCGAGATCCTTCGATGTGTAGATGCGTTTGAGGTCCGTGACGCCCATCTCGCGAAGGCGTTCTTCGTCCTCTGGCTTCCTGATCACGAGTCTTCCGAAGATCTCTCCATTCAAGCATCGCATCGCGGCGGCTGTCAGCACGCCTTCCGGCGCGCCGCCGATTCCCATCACCGCGTGCACGCCGCTGCCCACGACGGCCGCCGCGATCCCCGCCGACAGGTCGCCGTCTCCGATCAGACGGATGCGGGCCCCCGTCGCGCGGATATCGTCGATCAACTTCGCGTGGCGGTCGCGATCGAGCACGACGACGACGAGGTCCTCGACGTCCCGCTCGAGGCTTCGCGCGATCGCGCGAAGGTTCTCGGCAACCGGCGCGTCCAGGCTCACCGCGTGCTTCGAGGTTGGACCCACGACCAGCTTCTCCATGTAGAGATCTGGAGCGTGAAGGAGACCGCCTTCGTCCGACGCGGCCAGCACGGCAATCGCGTTCGGCGCGCCGGTCGCGCACAGGTTCGTGCCTTCCAGCGGATCGACGGCGATGTCGACCTTCGGAAAGGCGATGCCCTTCCCTTCCGGCTTGTGCGCCAGGCCGACCTTCTCGCCGATGTAGAGCATCGGCGCCTCGTCGCGTTCACCTTCACCGATGACGATGGTGCCGTCGATCGGTACTGAATCCATGCACTTGCGCATGGCTTCGACCGCAGCCTGGTCCGACTTGTTGCGGTCGCCCTGCCCCATCGTGTGCGCACAGGCAATCGCGGCCTGTTCGACGACGGAGAGAAAGTCGAGAGAGAGATCTGAATTCATATGCGCAATGCATTCTAGTTCAGCCGCGGAAAAAGGGGACACTCACCATTTCCCTGAAATCAACAGGTTACGGAAATGGTGAGTGTCCCCTTTTCCGGTATTCTTCCCTCTATGCGGCCGGTGATTGCGCTTCTGAGCGATTTCGGCTCCCGGGACCATTACGTCGGCACCATGAAAGGAGTGATCCTGGGGATCGCCCCTGACGTGACCCTGGTCGACATCACCCACGACATCCCGCCGCACGACGTCCTCGATGGTGCGCTCGAGCTTGCGGCCGCCTACCGCTTCTTCCCTGCCGGCACCATCTTTCTCGCGGTCGTCGATCCCGGCGTGGGTTCGGCCCGCCGCGGGATCGCGGCCGACTTCGGTGAGTATCGGTTCGTCTGTCCCGACAATGGACTGCTCTCAGCCGTCATGCGCGATGGCCAACCGAAGAAGGTCGTCGAGTTGACCGAGCGCCGCTACGCGCGGCCGACCGTCAGCCGAACGTTCGAAGGCCGCGACCGCTTCGCGCCGGCGGCGGCGTGGCTCGCCAAAGGGATCCAGTTGCCCGCGCTCGGACGCGCGGTGTCGAGCATTCACCGGATTGACATCGATCAGCCGGTCGTCAACGGCAACGAGATGGGGGGAACGGTTCTGCGCGTGGATCGGTTCGGCAATCTCGTGACGAACATCGATCGGAAGTCGTTCGAGAAGTTCTCGGGCGGCGGTAGCGTGCAGATCGATGCGGGAGGGACGACCGTCGGCAGGATCGTGGCGACCTACGCCGATATCGGAAGCGGTGAGGTCTGCGCGCTCTTCGGCAGCACCGACCACCTGGAACTGGCGGCGAATGCAGGGAGCGCGGCTGAGATGCTGGAACTGGGGAGAGGCGCGCCTGTGAGAATCTCGCGTGCCGGGTAGCGCCTGCGCATTTCAATTCTGAATGCTTCCGCTGCTTCGCCGTATCAACGCTGAATGCTGAAGCCCGGTTTACTCATTCGGCATTCGTCATTCAGCATTCATCATTGACGAGCAGCGCGCAGCATCGACACCCGTCAGGCCTTCTTGCGCAGCAACATCTCGCGCGTTCCCGTTTTCAGCAGGAACGACTCCGCGACGACGATGCCGTCGAACATGCGGATGATGTCGCGGTTCGGGAGTGAGGTCTTGGCACCGCCGGCACCCGCGTGATGCTTGTGGCGGAGCGATCCTTCGTCGACCATCTCGAACTTCGTGAACGGGGCGCGCTCGGCCTTCCCGGTGCAGAAGAACCCCATGACGGCTCCGCCAGGCCGAAGCAGCCGCACGATCTGCCTGGAGAGCACCTGCGCGGCCGGCTTGTCGAGAAAGTCGAAGAGGTCCCAGCAGAGAATGCCATCGACGGTGGCGTCCTGCCGCTGGCCGAGCCGGGTCTCGAGCGCGGAGGGCAATTCTGCTACCGTCCCAGCCTTCTTGTGCCGGTCGAGTTCGGTGACGAGATCCTCGATGAACAGCTTGCAGCCGAGCCGCTCGCCGAGAAAACCGACGTTCCCGCCCACCACCGGACCGAAGTCGACGACCGTTGCCGGCTCGGGCTGATTCTTCAGTGCCGAGAGGAACTTGGCGAATGCCTTCGACGACACCACCGGCTCGGCCCCTTTCGGAGCCCTGATATCGGCGGGATCGGCCTTCTGGCGTTTACCCCAATTCAGAAGTGCGGAAAGCATGATCTTGTCGGCTGATCGGTCGATCAGCTGATCGGCCGATGGAACATCGGTTGATCGGTCGATCGCCCATCGACCGATCGTCTCGCATCAGCGGGAGCCCGTTTAGCGCGTGGCTGCGGCAGGCGTGCCGCTGCCTGCCGCAGCCGGCGCTGCCGCGGGCTTGTTCTCGGCCTTCTCGGCCTTTTCGGTCTTGGCGCCGCCGCGCTGCATGTCGATGCTGCCGCGGAAGTGCGCGCCTTCGGCGATGGCCACGCGCGGCGAGGTGATGTCGCCGTCCACCGAGCCGTTGTCGCGGATGTCGACCTTCTCGGTCGCGGTCACGTTGCCGATGACTTCGCCGAGGATGATCACGGCCTTCGCAAACACCTGCGCCTTGATCTTGCCGTTGGCGCCGATCGTGAGGACGTTCTGCCGCAGCTCGATCTTGCCCTCGACCTGCCCTTCGATCGTCAGATCCTCGCTCCCGCTCAGTTCGCCCTTGATGATGACGGATTTGCCGATGTTCACAGTCGATCTCTCCAGTCGTGGGTGATGGTCCGCGCTCGGGCGGACCGCTGTTTCCTGAGACGGCGTCACCGTCGGGTTCGGCGCGGCCGCGGGCGGGGCAGGCTTCGCCGGTTCATCGCGTTTCCACATACTTCACTCTCCACCACGTCGAAAGTTTGGCTCGCAGGGTCTTCTATTAACTTGAGCGGCTGGGCAGCAAGTCCGGCCAGTATACGGGAGGCTTTTGTCGCTGTCCAGTATGACTAGTCCTTTTTTTGCTGGGGGTTAGGGCGAATGCTAAGATGAAAAGTTCCCATGCGGATCTATTTCGACCACAACGCCACCACGCCGGTCGATCCCGCGGTCCTCGAGGCCGTCACGGGCGCGCTCCGCGACCACTTCGGCAACCCGTCGAGCGTCCACCATTTCGGCCAGCGCGCCAAGGCGGTGCTCGACGAGGCGCGGACCGCGGTCGCGCGGCTGCTGGGCGGTGAACCGTCCGAGGTGGTGTTCACGAGCGGCGGCACCGAGGCCGACAATTTCGCCATCCGCGGCGCGGCCGAGGCGCTCGAGCCGACCGGTCGCCGGCACCTGATCGCGTCGTCGATCGAGCACGAGGCGGTGATCGTGACGTTCAAGGCCCTGGCGCGTCGCGGCTGGAAGACCACCCTCCTGCCGGTCGATACCAGCGGGATCGTCTCGCCCGACGCGCTGCGCGAGGCGATGACCGACGACACGGCGCTCGTCTCGATCATGCACGCGAACAACGAGATCGGCACCGTGCAGCCGGTCCGCGAGCTGGCCGCGATCGCCCACGAGCGGGGGGCGCTCTTTCATACCGATGCCGTGCAGTCGGCCGGAAAGATCCCGGTGAACGTCCGCACGCTCGGCGTGGACCTGGCCGCCATTTCGGCGCACAAGTTCTACGGTCCGAAGGGTGCGGGGGCGCTCTGGATCCGGCGCGGGACGCGGCTCAACGCGATCCTTACTGGCGGCAAGCACGAGCGCAGCCGTCGCGCCGGCACCGAGAATGTCGCGGGGATCGCCGGTCTCGGTGTCGCGGCCGAACTGGCGATGAAGAAGCTCGACGAGGAAGCGGCGCGCCTCGGAGCGCTGCGGGATCGGCTCGAAACCGCGGTCATCGAGAGGATCCCGGGCACGGCGATCAACGGCGCGCGCGAGCCGCGGGTGCCGAACACGACGAACATCAGCTTCGAGGGGATCGAAGCGGAATCGCTGCTGATTGCGCTCGACCTCGAAGGCTTCGCGGTGTCGACCGGGTCGGCCTGTTCCTCCGGCACGCTCGAGCCCTCGCACGTGCTGCGCGCGATGGGCTTCCCGCCGCACCGGACGCAGAACTCGATCCGCATCAGCCTCGGCACGCGCAACACCGACGCCGAAGTGGACGCGTTCCTCGAGAAGCTGCCCGAGGTCGTTGCGAAGTTGAGAACGGTTACAGGCGTAAGGAGACGATAGCGGGCGACAGCCCCGGCCCACGGTGCACGCGCCGACGGCTTTTGGGCACGAAGAACACTAAGAACACAAGGGCCACGAAGAAGAACACCAAACAATTTTTGTTTTTTTCTTAGTGTTCGTTGTGTTCTTTGTGGCCTTCGTGCCAGAGCAGGCCGTCAGCCCGTGCAGCCGTGGGTGGCTGTCGCCCAATGAAAGCAATGCGGATCGTAGTGGCAATGTCAGGCGGCGTCGATTCATCGGTGGCTGCGGCGCTGCTCGCGCAGGAGGGCCATGAGGTGATCGGTCTGTCGATGCAGCTCTACGATCAGACCGACGGCCGCCGGCAGTTCGGATCCTGCTGCACGCTCGACGACCTGTACGACGCGCGACGTGTCGCCACGCGCATCGGCATCCCGCACTACATCGTCAACTTCGAGCAGAAGTTCCACGAGACCGTCGTCTCGGATTTCATGCGGGAGTATGCGGCCGGCCGGACCCCGATCCCCTGCGTGCACTGCAACGGCGACCTGAAGTTCGCGACGCTCGTCGAGCGGGCGGCCGGATTCGGCGCCGATCTCGTGGCCACCGGCCACTACGCCCGCGTGGAGCGCGACGGCGGGTCGGGACGCTATCGCCTGCTGCGCGGCATCGACGCCGCCAAGGACCAGTCCTATTTCCTGTTCACGCTCACCCAGGCGCAGCTCGCGCACGCGATGTTCCCCGTCGGATCGCTCGACAAGGCGTCCGTCCGCGAGCAGGCTCGCGCGCTGGATCTCGTCGTTGCCGACAAGCCCGACAGCCACGAGATCTGCTTCGTGCCCAATGGCGATCATGCGGAGTTCCTGCAGCAGCACGGGATCCGCAGGAGCGAGGGGGAGATCCGCGACGTCGAGGGGCACGTCGTCGGCCATCACGAGGGCGTGCACCGCTTCACCGTCGGACAGCGCAAGGGGCTCGGCCTCTCCTCCCCCATCCCTCTCTACGTCGTCGGGATCGACGCGGGATCGAATGCCGTCACCGTGGGCCCGCGCTCCGCGCTCGAGAAGCGCGAACTGAGCGCGTCGGGTGTGAACTGGATCGCGGGCAGCGCGCCGGCGACCGGCACCCGTGTCACCGCGCAGATCCGCCACCGCCACAAGGAGGCGGCCGCGACGATCACTCCGATCGACACCGATCGCGTCAGCGTCGTCTTCGACGACCCGCAGGCGGCGATTGCGCCCGGACAGGCGCTGGTGATGTATTCGGGAGACGAGGTGGTGGGGGGAGGCTGGATTGACTGAAACGCCGAACTATGAACTCCGAA
>DASWVN010000075.1:0-14125 GCA_036401215.1 Vicinamibacterales bacterium
CCGTCCATGTCGGTTGTCATCAGTTCGTACCACAGTGGACGTCCAAGCAGAGTGGAAGCAGTCACCGTCATCGGAACCTCCCGGAGAGTGAAGAAAGGAACACTACTCCATTACGCGTTCCCCGGTGAAGCAATGGGACGGGATGTCGTGATCAACGTCGCGGCTCAGATGGTGCGATCACCGTCGCCGCGGGCCTGCAATGTGGGAGGTGAGACGCCAGCGCCTTCCCGCGCGTCCGCCGTAGCTTGAACCGAAGGCGGAAAAACGAGTGCGTTATCGTTCTTCGATGTGGTTCACGCCATAGTGAACTACAGTCGAGCTACGAAGTGGTTCGCCAGGGCGTGTCCAGTCCGCGAGACAAAGCGGGATGAGAGCGAGATCCGCTATCCCTAACACCTTGACCATACGAGACTTGCAAAGTATGGACTCGTAAGATAAAAACTTTTTGCTTACGAAATCTCAGTATGAGCTGGGGGTTCTACCGTCGTACGCATGAGCTTGAGGACACTCGCGACATCTTAAGCCGAGGTCGCTGGTTCTTTGCTCGTGTGACGGGCCGGGGCGCCGGATCGGCAGGACCACGCTTGTCCAGCAGGCGCTCCAAACCTCTCCGAGCCGGCCAGTCTTCTACGTCCAGACGCCTGACTCCGCCCCCGCGGGCGTGCTGTCGGCGGTGCATGACGCACTCGAAACGTTCGGGATCGGCGCCGCTCAGGCCGCACGCCCGATAGCCTTCCGGCTTTTGCGCGAACAGTGGGACAGCGTATCGATGGTTATTGGGACCGTGGTGACACGGAGATCGATCTGGTGGCCGTCAACGACGACGAGCGGACAATACGATTCGGAACGATCAAGCGTAATCCGGCGCGGCTCATGGACAGTGTCGAAACTCTGTCCGGTCATATCGAGCGATTCCTCGGCGCCCATCGTCAGTACCGCGACTGGCGAATCGAGCGCGCAGCGATCGCGCCGCGGATCGATCGAAATCTTCGGGCCTTGATAGAGGACCGAGGTGCAATTCCCCAGGATCTGACGGACCTGATTCATGGACTGTAACCGGCGTCGATGACACCCGAGGCGGGTCGTGCGCTTTGGAGGACTTCTCCCACTGCACGCGCGCCTGCTCGAGGAACTGCATGCTTCGACGGGTCAGCCCTACAACGAGGCACGGATCAGCTCGAATGGTGTGGGATCGCCGGCCAACTTGGTTCGCGCCCTGGCCGGCTACTCGACCGCCACCCTGCGGATCGTGACCGGCAGGTCGCGGACGGTCTCGTTCCCCGCAATGTCGGCCGCCAGGATACGCAGCGTGTAGTCTCCTGGGTCGAGCAGCGTCGTGTCGAGGACGCCGTCACTCGCGATTCCGTCACGCAGTGTGCTCGTGACGGCATATAGGAAACGTGTCGAGCGGTTGCCGTACACCGGGATCCCGCTGCCGGACGCGTAAATGAGCCGTGCGAAATCCGACTCCAGCGGCTGTCGGTCGAACCGGATCGTCTCACGCCGGTCCTCGAACGCGTCGACCGGCACGCCCGCCGGGTCGAGCACCTGGAACCCCAGCCTGTAGAGCCCGAGCCTGCGCCGGGCCAGATTGCCGTTCACGTGGTCCCATGCGTCCACCACGAGGCGGACGCGACCGTGGACGACGAGCCGCTTACGCTCGCGCTCGGTCAGCGGGACGCCGTCCTCGCCGACCACGCGCACCCCGTTGGCGACGATCGTCGGCGGGATCGTGTCCTCGAACTGCACCAGCCGGAACCGCAACGGATTCAGTTCCTCTCCCGGCCATCCCACGTTGAGATGCACGTGGTAGAAGCGGTTGACCGTTCCGATCACGTCGCCGGTGACGAAGCGCGCCCCGCGCTTCAGCCGCACCGACGGGACCTCGCCTGCCTCGCCGGGCGCGACGACGAAACGATCGTCGCCGTACGCCCGGTCCCGGGCGTCACGGCCGACCCGCAGGTGAATGTACGCCACCGCACCGATTCGCACCGACTCGTTCAGCGTCCCCACGCTGCTGGTCGCAAGCGGCTCGTCGACGATGGCATCGCGGACGATGTGGACGGGGGTCCCCTCCACGGCCTGGACGTCCAGACCGGCGTGAAAGCGTTCGGATCCTTCCCCACCGCGCGGCTCTCCAAGCGTGCCCGTCACCTCGAACGGACCCTCGAGCGGTGCGAACGGCCAGAGCAGTGGCGCGCGGTCGAACGCCTCGGCATCGAAGAGCGGACGCAGCGGAGGCGCCGGCCGACGATGCTCCAGTTGTGATCGCGCCGCGACGAGCCGTACGAGGCCATTGCGGCGGTCGGTCACGACGAGGTGACCGGGCGCCGTCACCACGATCCCCGACGGAGCGCGAAACGCAGCGTCTCTACCGGCGCCGTCGCCGAAACCACGCGCACCACCGGCGATCACACGCACGCCTCCGTCCGGAGCGATCTCCATCACGCGTCCGTGCGCGTCGGCGGTGAACACCGCCCCGTCGTTCGCGACCGCGATGGCCACGGGCCGCCCGGCGCCGAACGACGACAGCGTCGAGACGGTCCCGTCCGGTGAAACGACCCGCACGGCGCCATTGCCTGCGTCGGCAACGTAGATGCGGCCGTCCGCGCTGACGGCCACGCCGCACGGCGTATCGAACCTGGCATACGCGCCATCGTCGAAGCCGCGCCCGTTTCCGCCGGCGATGAGGGTGACCGAGCCGTCCTGCTCGATCGCGACGATGCGGTCGTTGTAGGTATCGGCAACGATCACACGGCCACTCGCGTCGACCGCGACACCGATCGGCCCGTTCAGTCCGGAATCAGCGCTGGCAATCGTCGAGACGCGTCCGCCAGGATCGATCCGCCGGACGGCGTCGTTGCCTGTGTCGGCGACGTAGAGATTCCCGCCGGCGTCGAGCGCGAGACCCGACGGCGTGCTGAAGCGCGCGTCGGCCAGCGGACCGTCCTCGAAACCCTCTTCCCCGCCCGCCAGAACGGAAACCCGGCCATCCGCCGTGATCCTGTAGATGCGGTCAGCGCCAGCACCATCGGCAACGTAGAGTGTGCCGTCCGCGGCGGCAGCGATGCCGAAGGGATCCGAAAAGCGGACGCCGTACCGGGTCGACGGCGCATCGCCGGGCACGCCACCGCCCGCAAGCGTGACGACCACCGCGTCCCAGCCCGGCTCCAGAGGACGCTCGGGATCATGGAAGACGAGAAACCACACCGCGCCGGCGGTTGCGGCAGCCAGCACCAGGACGAGCGCGGCAAGAAGCGATAGTTTTCTCACTCTCGCCATTAAACACGATCGACACGCGCTCCTTCCGCGGTCCGCGGTCCGCGGTCCGCGGTCCGGGGGGTGCGAGGTGCGGTGCCTGCCCTGAGCGAGCGGAGCGAGTCGAAGGGCGCGGTTCGGGGGTCCGCGGTCCGCGGTGCCTGCCCTGATCGAACGGAGCGAGTCGAAGGCCGCGGTCCGGGGGGTACGCGGTGCGCTCGGAAGCGCGTGCCGTCAGCCTTTTTCGGTCGGCCGGGGGCGCCCGATCCGGCCCAGGTGCGTATCGCCGAAGCCTGTCGAATACTTGAGTCCGTACCCGAGCGCACGGTCGAAACCGATATGCGCGGCCCAGATGAGTGCGAGATCGGGCGCCCGTCCCGTGGCAAGGGAGGCCAGCCCGAGGGCGACCGGCCCCACATAGCTGTGCGCGGCGTTGTAAACGACCGCGCCCACTCCAGGTCCGCCGAGATATCCCGCGAAGCTCACGTCGGGAACGAAGAACAACACCGCGAAGAGGAGCCAGGAATAGTCCCCTTCAGCGTAGAGCCACAACGCGAAAGCCAGAACGGCCAACCCTTCCACGCGCAGCCACACGCGGACGGCGCCATGAACCCCTGCGTTCATCTCTTTACCCTACATCTCACCGGCGTTGTGCGGGCGGACCGCTGCGGCGCCAGCACGTTTGTTCCTTGCGCCTGCGCAACGACCCCATGCTCGATGCGCGTGACCATGGGGAGACGTTCAGAGGAGGAGAACCATGACCATGCTCGCTGAGACAGTATCATCGGCCACCTCGCACGGCCGGAGAACGATCCCGGACGTGTCTGCAGCGCTCGCCCGGCGCATTCGGGCGGAGTTTCTGGAGATGCCGGGATTGAAGCTGACGTTGCCGCAGGCCGCCAGGGTCTTCGGCGCCGATGCCGCGGCCGTGAAGCCGGTGCTCGACCAGCTTCGCGACGAGGGGTTCCTCGTCCGCGAGCCCGCGGGCGTCTTCCGCCGCTGCACCGCGTTCGACGAGCGTGTGCCTTCCCGAGGGTCCGCGGGAGACCTTCTCGATGCGATCGGCATCGAGGTGCCCTGCATGGTGTGTCAGGACTCGTATCGGGTCTCGTTGAGGAAGATCCGATTGAGCCAGTTGATGATGGACGACGGATGCTCGGTGCGGCACTTTTCCGACTGCCCGCCTGCGGCCCTCTTTCAGCTGATCGATCCCGAGACGGTCAGGGAGTTCGAGGCCGCGGTGGCGCGGATCGAGGCCGCCGCAGAGGGCATCGGCGGACGCGTGGCCGTGCCGCCGCGCGATCCGTCTCGCCGTTGATCGAGCACGCTGACTTTTTCAGGACGCAGGTACACACCGCGCCTTCTTCGCGCATACCTCCACCGACGGTTTCACACGCATGCCTCGGAGGTGAGTCGACGACGATGCGGACATCTCCCGAGCTTGCCATGCGTGAGTGTCTCGGAGTTCAGAGGAGAGTCTGCAGATGCGGTGTGCCCTTCGTGTATTCGTCCTCATCGTTCTGATTCCCGTGCTGTCGCGCGCCCAGACGAGCGGCGGCGGCAGCATCAATGGTCTCGCGCGCGACGAACAGGGAGCGGTGGTTCCCGGGGTTGTCGTGACCGCGACGTCCGAGAGTGCGCCGGGCCTCTATCGCGCCGTGACCGATCGGACGGGCGCGTATCGGCTGACCGATCTTCCGCCAGGCCTCTATACGTTGACCGCCACGCTCGAGGGCTTCGCGTCCGTCGTTCGGTCATCGATCGTGGTTCGTGCGGGAGTCACTGTCGCGGTCGACGTGCAAATGCGGGTCGGGACCGTCGGTGAGACCGTCGAGGTCCGGTCGGAGTCGCCGTTGCTCGAAGCGCGCAGCGGAGGCCAGTCGGTCAATGTCAGCGGCGAACTCCTGCGCAACGTCCCGCTTCTCGAGCGGCGCGAATGGTACGGCGCCCTGGCGCTGGCGCCAGGCGTCGTGACGAGCGAGTTCGCGGGAAGCCGTCAGATTTTCGTGCGTGGCTCGGACCCGACCGCGACCATCGTCCAGGTGGATGGCGCGGACGTCACCGGATCGGCCAAGACCGGTTTGACCTACCTGCAGCTGAACACCGATGCGATCGCCGATATCCAGATCCAGACCGGCGGGATCCGCGCCTCGACGCCGCTCGGCAGCGGCGGGATCATCAACGTCGTCACGGCAAGCGGCACGAACCGGGTCAAGGGGGCGGGTACCGTGTTCTTCCAGCCGCGGGCATGGAACGGCTCGAATCAGCCCGGCGGCACCAGCAGCAGCGCCAGGCAGGTGCAGACCGATCTGTCGCTCGGCGGCCCCATCATCAAGGACCGGTTGTGGGCCTTTGGGGCCTACCGGCGCAGCAACGTCACCATCGGCGTCAGCCGAACGGAAGCGCAACTGGACAACCTGCGTGCCCTGGCGCCAGGGTTCGAACCGCTCGATGAGAAACACGAAGCGAACTTCTGGCTCGCCAAGCTGACGGCGCAGGCCGGCGTGCACCATCTCTCCGGCTTCTTTGAGACGGACAAGACTCCAGTCTTCGAAGTGCTCGCCACGTCGGAGAATCCGTACATCCAGGCGACTGGCGGATCGGCCGCGTCGGTCCGCATGTCGTCCGCGTGGTCGAACCGGCTGATGACGACGTTCACGGCGAGCTACAACGACAAGGACCGCGAGAACGTGGATCCGGAGATCGCCGGACCGGTGACCCGGGTCTACGACGGCACGATCGCGTCGGGGGGCCGCCTGCTGGGCAACGGGCAACTCGCAACCCTCGGTGCCACGCTGCCGTGGCTGCTCAGCCAGCCGAACGAGAAGACGACGGCGGCATTCGATGCGACGTTCTACGCCACGCACGGCCGCATGTCGCACGAACTGCAGGCGGGTGTGTACTTCGAGGACCGCACTCAAGGCAATCACCTGAACTACATCAACGACAACTTCATCGTCGAGGAACTGGTGCTGCGGCAGCGCGGTGTTCCCACGAGCGGGACGGTTCCCTTCCACCGGACGATCGTCAACGGACAGGAGTTGACGACGTTCAACCAGCGTGCCCGCGACGTCGGCCTCTACATCCAGGACGCGTGGCGACCGTCCCCTCGGCTCACCGTGACCGGCGGTGTGCGTGTGGATCGCCTCGCGGTCGACGACACCGTCTTCGGGATCAGGTCGCAGGAGAGCGTCGAGATCGGTCCGCGGGTCGGCTTCAATTACGCCTTGACGAGCGACAACCGGAACGTGGCGCGAGGCTACTGGGCGCGCGTTCACGACCAGCCGGGAGTCGTCACCACGACCGGCAGCCCGAACGTCGGCCAGCGTGACCTCTACGACGTCGACCTCGATGGTTCGTTCGAGACCGTCTTCGTGACACCGGCGTCCGCAACCGTCATTGCGAACCGCAGTATCGATCCGGATCTGCACCAGCCGTACGTGCAGGAGTGGGGAGCGGGCTTCAGCCGGCAACTGCCTGGCACGTCAGCCGTCAATGTGGACGTGACACGCCGGCGGTTCACGGATCGTCCGACGCTCGTCGAAACGAACGGCCGCTTCGAAGGAGGCGCGTTCACCGGCTATCAGAACGAAGCATTCAACGAGATCTACGTCGCGACGAACAACCGCTGGAACACGCCGGTCTACACGTCGCTCGAACTCTCGTTCACCAGGCAGACGCCGCGAATCCAGGCGCTCGCCAGTTACGTGCGGCAGTGGCGGCACATGGACGGCACCTGGCAGCCGAACGATCCGGCGTCGTTCATCCAGCCGGACGCGTTTGCGAACGACGCGGGGATCGGGAACTCGACCGGCACAGCCTCGGCGGCCAGCGATGCGAACAGCCTGATCGGGTATCACATGACCCAGCCCCTGACCGCAAGTTCGCAGTGGCAGGACCACGTCATCCGCGCCGCGGCCTCGATCACGGCGCCGTGGCAGTTCGTGCTGTCGAGCAACTACACCTACCAGTCCGGCACCTGGTCCGGTCCGATCGTCACGAACATCCCCGCGCCGGATCCGGCGTTCGGGCCGACCACCGTCCGGCTGTCGAACGGCCGTGTCGTGAGCAATCCGCTCGCGACGGTGATCCGCTTCGCCTTCCCCACGCGCGGTGAGGGGCAGTTACACACGCCCGGGCTGCACCTGGTCAACATCCGTGTCGCGCGGCGCTTTCACCTTCAGCGCGTGACGCTCGACGCGAGCCTGGACGTGTTCAACGTCACGAACAATGGCGCCGACCAGGGGTTCATGTTCACGTCGAATCAAACGTTCAGCCCGCTCTTCGGCCAGACTACCGACCGCCAGGCGCCACGCTCGGCGCAGGTGGTCTTCCGCGTCGCGTTCTGAGGCTCGTGATGCATCGGATTGCGCTTGGACTCGTGTGCGCGTCGATTACGCTTCCGACGCTCGGTCCCCACGGTGCCGATGGACCGCCTGAAGCACCATCGCCGCGGCGGATGTCGTTCCACAACCGCCTCCTCCTCAACCGCGCGGTTCTCGCCGGCCTGCGATCGATCGAAGTGCTGGTGCTGGTGAAGCAGGAGGCGAACGCGCAGGCAGAGTCCGTCGCCGGCGACGTCGCAAGACTTGGCGGACGCGTGGTGAAGGCCTACGCCGAGATCGGGTATCTGCGGATCGAGCTGCCGCCGGAACATCTGGTGGAACTCGTGAGGTCCCCCGCGATCGACGCGTACCAGATTGCCTCGCTGTCCAGAGGCTCCTGGTACCGGGACGGTCCGCCGCAATCGAATGCCAGCATGTTCAGGGGCTTCGAGGTCTCGCCGATCTCGGCGCCGCAACCCAGCGCGGCTCACGAAGACCTGCCGGCGCTCACCCCGACGGAAGCACGGGCACCGGGGTTCACCGCGGACGACGATGTCGGCCTCGGCGACTGGACCAGGCAACACCCTGCCTTCGATGGACGTGGCGTCACGATCGCCGTCGTCGAAACTGCCCTCCCGGCGTTCGCAGACCCGGTCCTGCGCACCGCGATGACGCTCGATGGAGTCCAGGTTCCGAAGATCGCCGGGATCCTCAACGCCGTCCCCGCTGATGTGGAGGACGAGACGCGCGTACGCTTGAACACGATCGTCGAGAGCGCGCGAAGCTGGGCCACCATCGACGGGCGCACCTACATCCTGCCGCAGCCCGGAAGGTATCGCATGGGGCTCTTCGACGTCCCCGCAGGCGGCAACGTCGTCCAGCGATTCGCCGTGCTCGAGAGCGAGACGGGCGGAGACGTGTGGATCGATGCGAATGGCGACGCCTCCTTTCAGGACGAGAAGCCGTTGCCCGAGGTCGACGAACGCTTCGATCCAGGCGTTCTGAAGGTCACCTATCCCCGGCAGCTCGACGTGAGCTTCGTCATGGATCGCGGCATCGAACCGCACGTCGTCCATATCTATCCCGGCAAGAGCAGTCACCAGTCCATGACGGCCAGCGTCGCCGCGGGCAATCGGAGCGACGACAGTCTTGCTTCGGGCGTCGCGCCGAATGCGCGCCTGCTGCTGGTCCGGATCCACGGCGCCAGCTACGACCTGGGTGCGACCGCAGAAGGCTTCATCGAAGCCGCTCGAAGAGACGACGTGGACGTGATTACGTCATCCACCGGACTGCACCTGATCCCGGATACCAGCGCCGACTTCGCCGGACTGCTGTTCACCCGCATCAGCGCGACCTACGACAAGCCGATCGTCAACGGCGCGGGGAACTTCGGCCTGATGCTCGGACATGTTCAGGCGCACGGCGGCGCGCTGGCGGCCGGCGGCACGCTCGGACCGGAGACCTACGCGGCGTTCTACGGCGGCGCCGCGCTGCCCGGGTTGATCGTGCATCCGTCGTCGGCTGCTGGTCCGGCGATCGACGGCACGATCAAGCCCGACTTCCTCGCGCCGGTGGAGCGCATCGCCGCGATCCCGTCCTGGTATCACAGTCTCGCAGTGGTCCCCGAGAAGATGCCTCGGCGGCGGGTACCCGCCGGATATGAGATCAGCTGCTGCACGTCCGCGAGCAGCCCATACGCTGCCGGCGTGCTGGCACTGTTGATCAGCGCCGCGCGGCAGTCGAACGTTTCCTATTCGGTTGACTCGCTGAAGCATGCGCTCAGCATGACCACACGTCCGGTTCCCGGGTTCCAGGCCCACGAGCAGGGCAATGGAGCGCTCGACATCCAGGCCGCCTGGCGCGAGCTGAAGAACTCATTCGATCCTCCTCGGATCACGGCCTCCGCAGACATCGTTCATCCGCTTGCGCAATACGCCGCGCACGGGCCGAGAGGCTCCGGCATCCTGGAGTTCGGCGGCTGGACCGCGGGCATGAAGGGTTCGCGCGTGATCACGTTCCGCCGTGAATCGGGCCCATCGCAACCGGTGACCTACCGCCTCGCGTGGACGGCTGACGACGGGACGTTCTCGACTCCCTCTTCGGTGACGCTGCCGCTCGGGGTCGAGGTCCCGGTGCGTGTCGACATCGACGTCAAGCACACCGGCGCCCACAGTGGACTGCTGACGCTCCACGATCGCTCCACGGGGAACGTGGTGTTCCGAACGCAGGCGACGGTCGTCGCACCAGAGACCATCGATCCTGCGACCGGAACGATCACCCTGACCGGCGCCGTCAGCAACATGCGGCAGAACGCGCATTACCTGCATGTCCCGCCAGACGCGGGAGCGCTTGCGTTGGAGTTGGGAGTCTCTCGTGGAGTGCTGCTGACCACTCTGGCCCAGTCTCATGGACTGATGTCCAGCTACTACTGGCAGACCCACCCGATGGATGTGGTCACGGCCGACTCCGGCACCCAGCGCCTGCTGATGCCGAATCCTGAGCCGGGCACCTGGACGTTGCGCCTCACGAACAGTTCGATCAAGGTCCCGGCCAGCCTGAAGCTGGGGCCGAGGGACGACAGCGAGGCGGAGTACACACTGCGCATGAGAGTCCTGAGCGGCTCGATCAGCGCGGCGGCCATTGATGGTGGTGTGGCTCTCGATCTGACGAATCGGGGAGCGGATCTCGGAGCGCCCGTCGTCGAGGCGTGGGGCGGCACACTGCGAACCCATCGCGGACGCTTTCGCGACGATGGCCTGCCGAACAGCGTCGAGATCACGGTTCCTCCAGGCGCCGCGTCACTCTCCGTGGACCTCCATCCGGAGCACACGGACTCGAATGTCGAACTCTTCCTGTATGACTGCACGACCGGCGAATGCTTCTCGTACGACATCGGCTTCCCTGCCGCGAAGTCACAGACGTTCGTCGTCCGGAAACCGAACCCGGGCCGGTGGGTCGCAGCGATCAACGCCGCACCCTTCCCGACGTCGACAGGTGGCTTCGTGCTCGATGAGGTGATCACGGCCGGAGTACCGGTCCGCCACCCGTCGTCGAAGCCTCGAGCACGCGGTGAAACCTGGCGCGACGTGTTTCACGAGCTGCCGCCATCGTCAGGCGTCCAGGGCGGAACACCGGTGGTCGTCTTCGAGCTTCTGGACGAGGCGGCGGAAAGGGCCGAAGCGGTGGCGCCGTGGAGCACGCGTCCGCACTTCCCGCAACTTCGCGACCGGCCAGTGGCGATCGCGACCGCTGTTCACCGTCGTTCGAAGACCGACAGCAGCCGCTGACGCACCCCAAGGGGCCCTCACCCCCGCTCGAACGCGAGGGTGAGGGTATGCGTACGCGTCAGTCGTCGAGACCCATCGCGATCCCGTCGGCTTCGCGTTCGGGGACCAGCTGCCCGTTGTCGAACACGCCGTCGGGAATCCCCTGGACGAGACTCGCTGCCGTGCCGACGACGACGAGTTCCGGAGTGCTGTAGCGCATGGTTGTCACCTCCTTTCGTTGTGGGATGGGACCTTCGCTCGCGTCACTCGTCGAGACCGAGCGCAATGCCCGTCATGGGCTGCGACGTGTGGCTCGAGCTGTTGTCGAGATACCCGAGGTCTCCTCCGAGCACGACGACGGACGCCGGACCGAGCACGACGAGTTCAGGCGTTGAGTACCGCATGGCTTTTCACCTCCTTTGCTTCCGGGATTTCCGCGCGGCGGCGGCGCGACTCCAGCCAGCGCTCCAACCGCAGCACGAAATGGATCGCGATTCCCGTCTGCCCTCCTCCATCCAGAAAGGCGCGCAGCTCCTGCCGAAGGCTGTTCGCGTCGATCCATCCACGCTGGACTGACTCGAGTTGGACGACGTCGCCAAGTGCAATCGCGTGACGGCGAGCGACGCGAAACGCGGATGGCGGGTAGTAGCCCTTCGACTGACGGTTGAGCACTCGCGTGGGAAGGAGGCCGGCGAAGGCACGCCGCATCAGCGAGCGCGTCACGCCCGGAGTGGCCAACTGCTCCCCGGGGATGGCGAGCACGAACTCGACGAGCGGACGGTGCGCGAACGGATACGTGTAGACGACGTCCGGCGGCTGAAGAGGGATGTCCAGCCGGCCGCCGGAGGCGTACCCGAGTACCAAGCGTGCGAGCGTGCGCTTGGATGCCCTGATCGCCTCGGGCTCGTCGAGCGCCGATGCTCCAGCGAGCATCGCGCGCAGACGGGAAGCTAGGAGCGAGGTTCCAGGTTCGTTCGCCGTCGTAGGACGGACCAGCAGCTTCCAGGCCAGCTCGACGAAGGGCTTTCGAGTCGCTCGGCTCCAGGCTCGCAGCTTGCGGACGGCCGCGGGTAGATCGAGGGAGGCGATATCGTCGAACACTGCCTCGCTGTTATCCGGCTGACAGCCCATGATTGCGTCGCCGAGTCTCCCGGACAGGATCACGCGCCCGCCACCTGCCCGGACGCGACGCACCATCGCCAGTCCCACATCCTGCAGCGCGTACGGTGTCGCCCACGCCCGCTCGGGGTCGGCGCAGTTCTGGTTGTCTTCGACGCCGACGATCTCACTCGACACGCCGACGCGGCGTTCGACCTCGGCGATGAAACGCCGCTCGTCGCCTTCGGGCGAGTGCAGCGTGGCGTGTGACACGAGCCGCAGCGAGCGCGCCGCGACGTCGCCGCGGCGAATCGCCCGGTCTGCCATGCAGGCTACGGACGAGGAGTCGAGACCGCCGCTCAGCTCGGCCCAGACAACGCCGCCGGTGCGCAGGCGCGCTCGAACGGCATCGCGCCAGAGCGCACGCAGTTCCTCTTCGTACCGACGATGATTGGTGAAGCGGATCTGTCCCGCGCGAAGCGTCCAGAGACGCCGCGCCGAGACACCGCCCGACGACCCGAACGACAAACAGGTGCCCGGCCGGATCGCATGAACGCCTTCGTAGGGCGTCAGGGCCGGGGCTGGACGAAGACTCATGAAGTGCGCGACGAAGGCATCGCTGAGCGCCTCCGTCCGTCCGCAGCGGACGATTAGTTCCGGCAGATCCGTGGACCATTGGACGGACTCGTGATCCGCGTAGTAGAAAAGCGGCCGTGCGCCCATGTAGTCGCGGGCGAGATGGAGGGTGCGGTGCGGCCGGTCCCACAGCGCCAGGCTCCAGTCCCCCACGAGCGACTCGAACCCGGCGACTCCCCAGCGTTCGAACACCGCGAGCACGATCTCGTCGTCGAGGAGATCGTGCTGTCCGAGGCGCAGCAGCAGATCCTCACGGTTGTCGATGCGGCCATCCCACGCGAGCACCAGTGGCGCTCGCGGCGAAACAATCGGTCCGCGTGACGAACAGTGGGTCCAGACTGGCGTCCCCGTCTGCGAGAGGCCGAGCCCAGTCTCCCGATGGTCCCAGTCCCCGGGCATCGTCGGACGCCGATCGAACGAGAACGCCCCCGTGATCATCGGCATGGCGGCAGCCTCCGTCGCCACTCTCGGCAATGCGCGTGCCGCGTATCAGGTCGCAGATTTTCGGTGGGAATCTCTTTCGTCGAGTGGCGAAGGCCCGCGCTCGCGCGGGGCGCGCGCTGCGCGCGCAGGGCGGCACGTACGCCGAGGCGCTGGAGGACCTCACATCACTGGCCTTGACGATGTTCCGCCGCCTGGCGGCGCGGCGAGCGCTATCGGGTAGATCGTGAGCCGGTGGATCGGAGGGCCGACAGCAGGTACCGGTGATGCTCGTTCAGGTCGGCAAGAATGCGCGTGAGGCGTGCCCTCTCCCGGTCGCTGCTCCCCGGATGGCGATCCGGATGATAGTGCAGCGCCAGCCTGCGGTAGGCGCTGCGCAGTTCGCCGGGCGTGAAGTCAGCCGTCAGGTCCGCGCCAAGCTCGTTGCACGCGTCGAGCGCCTGGCGCTGGCGTAAGGTCAGAGGCCGGGCGGGCCGGACCGGCCTGGACACCGGCCGGGGGCGTCTGGCCGCCCGCTCTGCTGCCGCAGCCGGCCGAGACGTCGCTTCACGCCTGGGGACGTCGCGGTAGGGCGACGGCCGGAATGGCCGCTGCGGCTCCGCGAACAGCAGCGGGTGCGGCGGAATGTACCGCGGCTGAAACGGTGGATCAGGGATGCCAGGGGATGCGCCGAAACCGCCCACCAGGTCCTCGAGGATGTCGGCGAACGCCGTAGGGCTCCCCATACGGGAGCAATCGGCGTCTCCGGCCGCAGGTTGAGGAAAGTCCTCGCGTCAGTGCTGCAGGGGACGCACCGCCCGCGACCACGGCACTCTACCCTGTGCCGTGTTCGAAAGGGTCCGACTCGGATTCAGGGCCATTCGCGCAAGCGCGCGGAGCAGACGATTGCCGGTCCAGGACTCGATCCGCACGATCAGATATCGATCGAGCGCATCCTCGGCCACCATGAACGCCAGCGCGCCCGCCGGTGTGACGACGTGATCCACCCACCCGGTGGTGCCGGGCCGCAATCCCACGTTGCCGATCGACGCCTCGCTGAACGGACCGAACTCGAACTGCACGCTGTACGCCGCCGCCCAGGCGGTGGCGCGGCCCCGACTC
>DASWVN010000076.1:0-8651 GCA_036401215.1 Vicinamibacterales bacterium
CGCGCCGGTGCTGGGTCAGACGACGTCGGGCGGATCAGTGCGCGGCGTCGTGAGGGACGAGCAAGGGGCGGCGGTGCGCGGCGCGGCCATCACGGCGACGAGCGCGACGGCGCCGGAGACGTACACCACGGCGAGCGACGCGGAGGGGCACTATCGGTTCACGAACCTGCCGCCGGGCGACTACAGGATTGTCGTGGTGCTCGAGCGGTTCACGACGCTCGTGCGCGAGCCGATCGTCGTTCGCGCGGGGATGACCATCGGCCTCGATCTCGATCTGAAGGTGGGCGCCGTGGCCGACACGATTGAAGTCGTCGGCGATGCGCCGCTGCTCGAACGCACGCTGCCGTCGCAGACGGTGAACATCGATGGCGAGTTTCAGCGGAGCCTGCCGCTCTCCCCGCGGCGCCATTGGACCGACTTCATGCTGCTGACGCCCGGCGTCGCCGGGGGAACGCTCAGCGCCCAACGGATGATCTATTTCGTGCACGGGGCGAGCTTCGACTCGCACGTCACGCTGATCGACGGGGCGGAAGTCAACCCGGCCCGCCAGGAGTATCCCGGCTCGGTGCATCTGAGTACCGAGGCGCTGGCCGACGTACAGATCGCGACGCTGGGCGTCAGCGCCTCGACGCCGCTCGGCACCGGCGCCGTCGTGAATGCGGTCACCAAGTCGGGTACGAACACCTGGACCGGCTCGGCCACGCTCACCTGGCAGGACATGGCGTGGAACTCGAACAACGTGCCCGGCGGCACCAGCACCCGAAGCGCGCTCCTTCAACCGGAAGTCGGCGGAGGCGGGCCGCTCAAGCGCGATCGAGTCTGGGTGTTCGGAACGTACCGCCGCAACGACTCCCGCGAAGGGGTCGACCGAACGGCGGCACAAATCGACACCCTCAAAGCCCTCGAACCCGGTTTCACGCCGTTCGACAGATCGAGCGAGTCGGACTACGCCTTCGGCAAAGTCACGGCGCTCGTCACCGACAACCATCGCGTGCACGGTCTCTACAAGTACGACGTCGAGCCCATCGAGAACGTGTCGGCGCAGGACGTCGAGGTGCTTGTACGGTCGGTGAGTGGTGGACACGCCGGCCTGGTGCAGCTCAACTCGGTTCTCGGCTCTCGAGTGACGCTGCGCGCCACGGCGTCGGTGACCAACAGCGCGACGTCGACCGAGCCTGCGCGAACCGATACGCCAGGCCGTCGGGTCTTCACCGGCACGACACTGATCTCCGGGCGACGCAGAGGTCTCAGCCAGATTGCCGCTCTCGACACCGTCAGCAGTGTCGCCCATCGAGTCGATCGGCGCTCGGTCGGCTCGATTGACGTCACCCTGTTCGATCTGCCCCGGCTTCGCAGCCATGAGATCCAGTTCGGGATCTACTGGCAGGGCATCGATCTGACGACGACGAACGAGTACTCCAACAACGGGTTCGCCCTCGAGGAACTGGTGTTGCGCGACCCGGCGAATCCAGCTCGAGGGTCGATTCCGTTTCACCGGCAGATCTTCGATGGCCCTCGCGCGAGAACGCAGGACGCGCAGGGCCGGGATCTCGCGTTCTATCTGCAGGACGTGTGGCGCATCGGTCCAACGGCGACCATCAGCGCGGGCGTGCGCGTCGATCGCATCCGCCACGACGACAATCTGTTCGGCCTGCCAACCCAGCGCAGCACCGATGTGGGGCCCCGTCTCGGCATCAACGTCGGCGTGCCCGGCGATGGTCACGCGACCATCCATGCGAGCTGGGCTCGCCGACACGAGGCGGCCACGACGACCTCTGCGGCGTCCGGCACGACGGCCCTCGGGTTTCGCGACCTCTACGACGTCGATCTCGACGGCCACTTCGAAACGGAGTTCAGGACCCCGGGCGCGACGGCCCTTGCTCGAGACCGCCAGTTCGACCCCGATCGCCATCAGCCGTTCGTCGACGACGTCACGGCCGGCTACAGGCGCCAGATGGATGACGCGACGACGGTCGATGCGACGTACGTCCATCGCGCTTTCAGGGATCGTCTGGCCGGAGTTGAAATCAACGGCATCTATGATGGCAACGTGTTCAGAGGTTACCGGAACCTGGCGCTCAACGACATCTATCTGATTACCAACAATCAGTGGAATCGGCAGATCTATAACGGCCTGGAACTGCGCGTCGCGCGCTCCACACCGAAGGTGAATCTCATCGGCAGCTACACGCGCCAATGGCGACACCTGGCGGGAACGTGGCAGCCGAACGACCCGGCGTCCTTCATCCAGCCTGGCGCCTTCGCGAACGACAAGGGCATCGGAGATCCGCAGGGAGTGACCGCTTCAACGGAAGCCAATTCGCTGTCCGGGTTCTCGATGGCCCAGTACTTGGTGCCAACATCCCAGTGGCGCGATCACGTCGTGAATTTAGGACTGACCGTGCGTGCCCCGTGGCAGCTGGTGCTTGCGACGAACTACAACTTCTCCACCGGTCCGTGGTCCGGCCCGGTCGTGACACAGATTTCAGAACCCGATCCGGCCTTCGGCCCGCCTGTTGTCATTCTGCCGAACGGACGCGCGGTGTCGAACCCGCTCGCGACGACCTTCCGATTCCCCGGTTCGGACCGAAGCGAGGGCCAGTTCACGGTTCCAGCGATCCACGTCTGGAACGTCCGTGTCGGGCGCACCTTCACGGCGAGGAACGCGAAGCTGGAGGTGTCGGTCAACGTTCTCAACGCCCTGAACAACGCATCGGATCAAGTGCTCGAGATCGGCGGCAACAACCTGCGCGATCCCGCATACAAGACCTTCTTTCTCCGGCAGGCGCCGAGAGCCGGACAACTGTCTCTTCGACTGCTGTTCTGATGGACCGCGGATCCGGTTCAAGAGGCCGCCGCGATGAACGAAGTCCGCGCGTTGTTTCTGGCAGCCGCAACCACCTGGTTCATGGCTGCCGTCCTCGTTCTCTCGGATCCACGCGGATCGCAAAGCCAGTCCGCAGGGCCCTGTCCGGTCGCAACGGTCAGCGGCGGAGCAGACGCTGAGCGGAGCGCACCGCCTGGGCCGGCGAACCAGTCGTATGCGCTCAGGATCAGCGACTTCACGACAACGGGCCGGGGCAGTGACCTTCGCATGCTGCTCATCGCCGCGCGCGATGGTGCAACAGAGGCCGCAGTGAAGGCCGTCGAGTCCGTGGGCGGAACCGTTCGCGTCCGATACGACGATCTGGGATACGTTCGGGCCATCGTGCCTCGGTCGTTCGTGAAATGCCTCCTGGACGCGTCCTCCATCGAGAATCTCAGCACCGATCTGGGCGGGTTCGACCTCGATCGGGCGGCGGCCGCCCGTGAGGCGGATGAAGACGATGTGGGGCACGGCGAAGGACACGCAGAGGAAAGAGAGTCGTCCTCATCCTCGGATCGCGACCCGAGCACCATCCCCGATCCCGGCGATCCGAAATCGTTGTCGGCACAGACATGGCGTCAGGGAGCGTGGCAGGAGGACCCGTTCGGTCGGCCGTACCATCCGCTGGCGGATATGCGTGCCGCTGAGTGGCGCCGCGAGCACCCCACATACGATGGCCGCGGTGTAGTGATCGCCGTGCAGGAGGGGCTGCCAGACCTCCTGCAGCCGGAGCTGGTATCTGCGAAGACGCTGGACGGAGCGTCAGTCCCGAAGATTCTCGACTATCTCACGACCGACGATCCCGAAGAGGCCATCAGGCGCGGGCGCTACGAGAGAGAACGGAGAGCGTGGGTACGGATGGTGCGGCGTGTGGCAACGGCAACCCAGGCCATAGAAGATCGAGCCAGGGCCTACGTTGCCCCGCGCCCGGGCAGCTTTCGCATCGGGACGTTCATCACGCTGCCCACGATCTGCGACGCCGCCCTCGAATGGGCGCCGCTCATCGACCGGCGTGCCAGTCGACCGTGCGAGTTCCCGCTCCTGTGGGATCCGGATAGCGGCGAGGTGTGGCTCGACACGAACCGCGATCGCGACTTCTCCGACGAACGGGCTCTCTACGACTACTCGGTTCGCGGCGACGTTGGTGTCATAGGACGAGACCATGCGGCCAGCCGCGGACCCGACTCGTTCTCATTCGTCGTGCGCACCCGGCCGGCCTCCGGACACGTCGCGATTCTCATCGGCAGCTCGGAGCATGCGACGACGACGGCCGTGAGCGCCGCTGGAAGCGTCGGCGACGGAGGCCGTACCGAAGGCATCGCGCCCGGGGCACAGATCGTGTGGCTCGACAGCGGCCGGACGGCCGAATCGGAAGGACAAGCGCTCGAGGGTCTCATCGCGGCCTTCCTGGATCCGCGCGTAGATGTGGTTCTGAGCGAGAACAACTACCTGTTCCGCCGGGCCGGCCGGCGCGGCGATGGACGGAACGTGTCGACGATCATCGTCAATCGTCTGATCGCAACCACCGGGAAGCCATTCGTGGCGCCCGCCACCAACCAGATGAAGGATGCGGGCATCGATCCCCTCGGACAGGTCGACAGCGGCTTCGCGGCCGGCGCGTCGCAAGGGCGAGCCTCGTGGTGGATCAACCGCGGACTTCGAGTACAGGAGCAGGACAACCTGCACCGAGTTGGCGCGTTCGGTCCCGGAGACGATGGAAGCATTCAACCGACTGTTCTGGCGCCGTCGGGGTGGCTCGTCGCCAATCGAAGGAGGAACGTGGCCAGGGGCCGGCCGGCGTTCGAAGAAGGTCTGTATCAGCTGCCACCGGAGTACGTCATCGGCGGCGGCACGTCTCAAGCCGCGCCGACGCTGGCCGGAGCGCTCGCGCTCCTGATCAGCGCAGCGAAGCAAGAAGATCTTCCGTACGACGCCGAGCGGCTGTGGCGCGCGGTGACCAACTCCGCGCGGTTCGCTCCACACATACCGGCCTATCAGCAAGGCCATGGCTTCCTGGACGTCGAGGCCGCGTGGGAGCTGCTCAGAAGATATGCGACGGCGCCATCCGTCGTGAAGATCGAGAGCCGGGGACCGATCCGGACCGCGTGGAGCCATCGATTCGAGACGCCGCACGACGGCGTCGGGCTCTTCGAGCGAGAAGGCTGGTTACCCGGCATGCGTGAAACCCGCTCTCTCTGGCTCACACGGACCAGCGGTCCTCCCATGCCGATGACATTCGACGTCTCATGGTTTGGCAATGACGGGACATTCGCCGCCCCTGCCAGCGTGACCTTGCCCTTGAACGAGCCGGTGGCTCTCCCCGTGGCCGTCGCGCCACAGACGAGCGGCTATCACAGCGCGCTCCTGAATCTGGGGCATCCGTCAGTACCGGGATACGTCCATCGCCTGATGACGGCGGTCGTCGCAGCCGAGCCCTTCAACGAGGAGAATGGCTACACGATCGTGATCGATGACGTCCTGGAGCGCCCGAACGCCATGGCGTCTTACTACGTGAACGTTCCGCCACACGCGGCAGCGCTCACCGTCGCGGCCTCTGCCGGAGAGAGCAATACGTTCTACATGTGGGGACCTCAGACCGATCAGCCATTCCAGGAAATGGCGTCGGTCCGCGATCCTGAAGCAGGCGTCTGGGGGGTTGGGAACCTCGTGGAGCCGTCGCTGCTCAATGCCTTGGGGAAGCCTGAGGGAACGTCGCCCGTCGATCTCCGATGGTGGAATGCGACGGGACCGGCCGACCCTCCCGCCCTGGTGAGATTCGCGCTCCGGCTTCTCGGAGCCACCGCACGGTTCGTCGAGCGGCCGAAGACCATCCGCAAGGGTGCCAGCACACCCGTCACCGTCGAGATCCACAACACGTTCGGTGCATTCGCCGGTGGCGTGATCAGCTCATCGCTCGGCAGCGGGCGCCTCGAGCGCGAGCGCGTGACGCCAGGCGAGCAACACGTACACGAGATCTCGGTTCCGGCTGGTTCGGAGATGCTCCTCGTGGACGTCTCGTGTCAGGACGACCGTCCTGCGCCGGATGTCTCGCTCTTCGACTGCACTGGCTCGACCTGCACTCACGTGAGAACCGTCGATGGTCAAGGCGCACGGCGGCTCCTGCGTCAGTCCGGCCCGAAGGCAGGAGTCTGGAAAGCCGTCGTCGAGTCGCCTTTCGGCGACAACGAAACCTGCCGGTATGAGTACCGCGAAGTAGTACTGGATCCGGCGCTTGGGGGTGTGATCTCGACCGATGCCGCACGGCCGCGCGCGGTCGGCGAACGGTGGCGCACCACGCTTCACGCATGGCGGTCCGCGGCCGAGATCCCCAATGGCCGATCTCCCTGGGTGGCCGCCATCGTGGAAGCCATCCTTCCCGATGGGGAAAAAATCCCGGCCGATGTCCTGACGGCGCCTTTGAAGGGCAGGTAGGAAGGCCGATCCCGGGCCAAGTGGCCACTCGGCCCGGGATCGAGCCCGGATCTCTGCCGGATCGCCTAGTCGTCGAGGCCGAGGACCGCTTCCGCCGGCACGTGCTCGAATCGCACGCCGTTGTCGAGGATGCCCTCGGGTTCGCCGAGCACCAGTTCCTGCGCGAGATCCACGAGGATCAGTTCAGGCTTCTCGTAAGTCATGGGTGTCACCTCCTTTCATGCTGGGATTTGCGCGCGCGTGTCTGGTGCCTGGCGACTCATCTCGAGCCAGCGCTCCAGCACCACAATCCGCGGAAGATTGTGGAGCGCCTTGCAGGCACCGTGATCCAATCGAGCCAGCATGGCTTCCAGGCGAGCAGCATCCACGTAGCCGCCCCGGACGAGACCCAGCGCACCCGCATTCCCCCGATAGCGCCGTGCGAATCGCTGGCTGCTGCGTGCGAGGAGCGGCGCGGCGTAGCCCTTCGAGAAGCGGCGTCGAATCTTCTCCGGAAGCAGGATGTCCACCGCCTCGTGCATGAGCGCACGGGGCCGGCCCGGCGCGCACAACACCCGTGAGGGCATCGAGGTCACCAGCTCGACCAGCGGGCGGTGCACGTACGGGAAGGTGACCGAGACTCCGGGAAACTCGGAGGAAGTCGGCAGCGCTCGCCCGTGGGACAGCTGTTCGATGCCTTCGAGCAGGGGAAGGTGTGGAGCACTTCGAAAAGCCCGGTGAAGGCGCGCGCGCCGGACGACTTCATCCTTCCACAGTTCGATCGCGCCCGCTCGCAGCAGAAACAGTTCCGCCGCACCAGCTTCGAGTGTTCCTCCGCGCATGTGCCCATGGTGCGTCAGCGCGTGCCAGAGCGCACGGCTGACGCGAATGCGTTCCGGCGCAAACAGCGAGAGCATGCGCCAGGCGAGATGCCAGATCGTCTTGCGCGTCGCCTTGCTCCACGCACGCAGTTCACGGATGAAGCCGGCGGGACGCCAGTGAAGCAGAAGCTCGTCGAGGGCGGCGAGGCTGTTGTCGATCGCGTTCCCCATGAACAAGTCGCCGGCCGAGCCGGACAGCACCGTACGCCCGCCTTCGCGGCGCACCGATCGCAGCATCTCCAGGCCTGTGTCGGTGACGTGGAACGGCGTCACCCACCCGCGCTCGCAATCGACCGCGCCGATGCAGTCCTCCGCGCGGAGGTGAAGCCCCGAACGCCCGATCGCCGTCTCGACCGCCGCGATGAACGGCCGCTCGTCCGATTCGCGCGAGGAGTCGCTGACGTATGAGATGGTGCGCAGCGCTGGCGACGGGGCGACGCCTTGCGCCAGCAGCGCGTGCGCCAGGCACACGATCGTGGAGGAATCGAGGCCTCCACTCAGCTCGGCCCACACCGGACGGATCGAGCGCAGGCGGCCTCGGACGGCGTCGGCGAGCAGATGACGCAACTGCTCCGCGCAGGCGTGCGGCGCGGCATCGCGCACGCGTGCCGGCGACAGCGACCAATACCGCGTCCGCGTCTGCGTCCCCGACGCCGACCAGCTCACGACGTGCGCCGGAGGCACGGAGCGAACGCCGGGATACGGCGTGACCTCGGGCGGCATCGCGAACGTGAGGAACCCGACCACGAAGCGCGGTTCGATATCGCCGATGTCGCGAATCGGGCGGACCAGCGTTCCGAGCGTCGAGGACCAGCGCACGCCATCGGCGTCCGCGGCGTAGTAGAGCGGGCGTACGCCCATGTAATCGCTCGCCAGGTGCAGCGTCCGGGTCGTCGCGTCCCAGAGGGCGAGGCTCCAGTCGCCAATCAGCTTCGCGAAGCCCTGGATGCCCCACCGCTCGAAGACCGCCATCGCCAGCGCGGCGTCGCCGAGGTCGTCGCCCAGCTCGCGCCAGAGTTGGAGCCGCAGGTCCTCCCGGTTGTCCAGCCGGCCGTCCCACGTCAGCACGTGGCCGAGCGCGGAGATGAAGGGCTGCCGCTCGCCGAGGTCCTCGGGCGTGACGTGCAGCGCGCGATGGACCATGGCGAGGCCCGGCGCGACGTACTCGCCGCCGCGATCGGGGCCGAACGGAGCGAGCGCACGCTGCAGCCGCCGCGGGGCCTCGGGCGCGATCGGGCGGCCGTCGAAATGGAACACACCAGCCTGCGCGCTCATAGACGATCCAGGACGTGGAAGAACTTCTGATACTGCGGACGGTCGTTCACGACCTGTCCGCCAACCTCGACCCACGCATGCGAATCGACGGGCATGGGCCGATACCCGATCACGAGTTCCGCGGCGACACCGCGCCGCCGGAGCAGCCAGGTCGCGACCGTGGAGCGCTGCAGACAGAACGCCCGCTTCACGTACCAGACGCACGCCTCTTCGACCGC
>DASWVN010000077.1:0-12854 GCA_036401215.1 Vicinamibacterales bacterium
TCCGCTTCAGACCGACGAACATGCCGATCCCGTTGTCGACGTGAACGACCAGATCGCCCACCTTCAGGTCGCGGAAGTCGGAGAGGAACGTCCTCGCGGCCGACCGGCGGCGCTGCTCGTGAGCCTTCCGCTCTTCCTCGAAGACATCGGTCTCGGACCAGATCTGAACGTTCGCCTCGGGCAGACGGAATCCGCGCGTGAGGTGCCCCTGCGCGACCAGCACCGATGCCGTCCGCGAATCTTCGGCGCGATCCACCGGCACGGCGAAGATGTCGTAGTCGGCAAGCAGTTCGACCGTGCGTTCGGCGCGGCCGTGCGAGTTGGCGACGAACAGCACCATGTCGCCGCGTTCACGCGCGCGCCGGATGTCGGCAACCCAGTCCTGGATCCGTCCCGAGAATTCCTGCGCCGGCTGCGTCGCGATATGCGTGACGCCGCTCTCGTCGTCAATGGACAACGTTTCGAGGGCCGTCGATCCCTCGAGGCAGGGGACGATTTCAGTCCACGAGAGGACGAGTGCAGAGGGAGCCGGTACCTTGTCGCCCTTCGCGAGCGCGTCTTCGTAGCTGGCCTCGATCTGCGTGGTGAGCTTCTCACCCTGGGCGCTGATCTCTTCCGGTTCCGACATCAGCACGTGGGGCTTGCCCTGGGACCAGAGGTAGTCGAACACGGTGGCGGAGCGATCGGTGCCTTCGCCTTCGTCGAGCAGGTCCTGCAGCGGAACGATCGAGGCCTGGTCGAGCGTCTCGATCGATCGCTGCGACGCCGGATCGTAGCTGCGGATCGATTCGATCGTGTCGCCGATGAACTCGAGGCGAACGGGTGCCTGCGCGCCGGCGGGGTAGAAGTCGACCACGCAGCCGCGGACACAGAACTCACCGGATTGATCGACCGGGTCCTCACGCGTGTAGCCGGCCGATGCGAGGAGGTCGCCGAGGTCGATCGGAGAAATCTCCTGACCCGGCAGCAGCGTCAGCGAGGTGGACTGCACGCGTTGCGGCGCGCTCACTCGAGGGAGCAAGCCGGCTGCCGACGCCACGACGATCCGTGCCGTCCCGGCGTTCAGCGCGTGCAGCGCCCGGGCGCGGGCGGAGGCGATGTCCATGTGCGGCGCGAGGCCGCGATAGGGATCAATTTCGTGGGAAGGGAAGGGCAGGACGACGCGCGCCACGTCGGCGTCGGAGAGCCCTTCGAGCGCGGTCAGGAAGAACCTGACGTCCGCGGTCATGCGCTCGATCTCGGCGTCCGTGGGAACGACGACCAGCACCCGGTCGCGTGACGCGGCCGCGGCGGCATAGAACGCTTTCGCCGGTCCGGTGAGGCCCGACACCTTCGGCGCACGCACACCCATCCCGACACGGCCGGCGGCCGTTTTCAGCAGAGCTCGAAGACTGAGGGATGTGGGGGCGAAGGTTGCCACGTTGGAGTTCGCTGTTATCAGCGGAAACCTCTAATTGTAACTTACGGGTGCTGACTGGTGCGGGGTGCTTCGGGCGGCTCTACCCGGCTTCCGGCTTTCGGCTTTGGGCTTTAGGCCGGCTGGGGGCTCTTCCGCCGCTTCGCCCCGGTTGGTCATCTGGGTGTATCGACGGAACTTGCACTGAGCTCTCACAGATGCCCCGCTGTCACGTAGCAGCAACAGACAAGGCCAAGAGCCGAAAGTCCAAAGTCGGAAGCCGGGGGGAATCGCCCCTACTGGCCCCGAACCCTCCGAATGATCTCAGTCGTTGAAAACCCCGCCTCTATCGGTACCCGAACGACACGGCCGCCGCGGGCTTCCACGGTGTCGCGTCCGACAATGGCGTCTTCGGCCCAGTCGGCGCCCTTGACGAGGATGTCGGGCTGGATCGCTTTGATGATCTCGTCCGGCGTGTCCTGCTCGAAGAGCACCACCGCATCGACGCACTCGAGGGCCTCGAGGATCTCGGCGCGTTCGTCCTGCGGGTTGATGGGACGCTCGGGTCCCTTGTTGCGGCGGACGGATGCGTCGGCGTTGAGGCCCACGATCAGCGCGTCACCGAGAGAGCGGGCCTGCTGGAGGTAGCGGAGATGGCCGGGGTGCAGGATGTCGAACACGCCGTTGGTGAAGACGATCCGCCTGCCTTCGGCGCGGAGCCGCTCCGCGAGTGCCGCCCCCTCAGATATCGACTTCACGATTCTTCGAAAACTGTATTGCGCCCGAGAACGTCCAGCGGTGGGGCGGACGATAGATGCCGACGTCCTTGATCGGCGACTTCACGCGGAAGGTGTAGAGCAGCCGGTGGTAGTCGTACGGATAGCCGTCCTGCTTGTGAACGGCGACGTCGAGCTTGTAGGTCCCTTCGATGAGATCGAGACGATCGATGGAGAAGCAGGCTTCGGCATCGCCGAGGATCCGGACCGCCTTCAGCTCCTCGTGGTCCGTGTTGGTGCCGTAGCAGCAGACCCCTTCGGCATTGAACAGACCGATCCCGATGACGAAGTCGTCCATCTCCACTGGCGCGCGCAGCTTCACGCGGACGGTCAGTGGATCGCCGCTCTGGAAGACGTGTCCCGCGGTGCCGTCCGGACCGATCAGCTCGACGCTCGTGATCTCGATCTCCCGCGAACCCCAGCGCCCTTCGGTCGCGCGGAACATGTCTGCCGGCGCGTCGGCCGCCTCGATCGGATGATCGGGCAGCACGGTGGAGGCCGGTTCGTCAGGTGACACCACGACCGCCGCTTCCTGTGCCTTCGCATCCGCGGCGGCGAGGTGTTCTTCCTCTGACTTCTCGACATCGGTGATGTAGGCGCCGACGACCCGCTTGGGGTCACCCTGCACCTTCATCCGCCCGGCATCCATCCACAGGGCGTCGTCGCAGAAGCGTTCGACCATGCCGAGGGCGTGAGTCACCAGCAGGATCGTCTTGCCGCGCCGCTTGAACTCGGCGAATTTGTCGAGGCACTTGTGGGTGAAGCCCTCGTCGCCGACCGCGAGCACTTCGTCCACCAGGAGCACGTCGGGATCGACGTGGATCGCGACGGCGAATCCCAGGCGCATGTACATGCCGGAGGAATACGTCTTCACCGGTGCGTCGATGAAGTCCTCCATCTCGGCAAACTCGACGATCTCGTCGAAGCGGCGGGTGATCTCGCGCCTGGTGAGGCCGAGCATGATCCCGTTGATGAACACGTTCTCGCGTCCCGAGATCTCTGGATGGAAGCCGGCGCCAAGTTCGATCAACGCGGAGATCCGTCCGTGCACGGTGACGGTGCCGGTGGTGGGCTTCGTGATGCCGGCGACGAGCTTCAGCAGCGTGCTCTTGCCGGAGCCGTTGCGTCCAATGACCCCGAGCGTCTGCCCGCGCGGCACCGAGACGGTGACGTTCTTCACCGCCGGGAACACCTCGTCCGGGCTCAGATCGCGGATCAGGCTGCGCGACAGCAGTGCGCTCTTCAAGGTCGAGAACTGCTTCCGCTGGCTGAAGCGGCGATAGACCTTCGAGACGTTCACGAGTTCGATGGCGGGGGACATGGTGATCTTCGTGAAACTCCGAACTATGAACTCCGAACTACGAACTCTGAACCGCGAAATCTGAACGACATACTGTGAACGATGAACCGTGAACGGCCCCGTGGTGAGCGCTCGAGGTGCCAGTTCTGCGTTCGGAGTTCATCGTTCGGAGTTTCTTCAGACTTCCTCCGCAAACGTATCGCGCAGGCGGTCGAACACGAAATATCCGAACAGGAAGAACACGATGGATGCCGCGCCGAGCGCCAGCAGCCACCTCCAGTGCCCGACCGGCCCTGGGAAGAACAGGATCTCCTGATAGGTGATGGCCAGGTGCGTGAACGGATTCAAGTTCAGCACCTGCATCTTCCAGTCGTCGGCGGCGTTCGCGGGGTCATCCAGGTACGTGTAGGGATAGATGATCGGGGTCGCGAAGAACCAGAACGTCATCAGGTTCCCAAGAATGTCGCGAACGTCGCGGAAGTGAACGGTCAGCGCCGAGAGGAGCAGCGCGAAGCCGAGCGTCAGGACCAGCTGCACGAAGACCGCGACCGGGAACCAGAGAAGCTCGATCGGCGTGATCGGCGCCTGGTACCAGAGGAGGAAAACCGCGAGAATCGCGAGGCCGAACAGGAAGTGCACCATGTTGGACAACACGGTGACGATCGGCAGAACCTCCGCCGGGAAGAGCACCTTCTTGATCAGATTTCCGCCCGAAATCAGGACTCCGGACGACTCCAGGAGCGACGAGGAGAACCACGTCCACGGCAGCAGGCCGCAGAACAGGAAGAGTTCGTAGTGTTCCTCCACGCCGGGAAAGCGGCCGGGCATGATGTACTTGAACACGAACGAGTACACCAGCAGCAGCATCAGCGGGTTGACGAACGACCAGAAGAATCCCAGGACGGACCCGCGGTAGCGCGCCTTCAACTCGCGCGCGACGAGGCTCTGGATCAGACCACGGTAACGGACCAGCGCCGCCAGGTTACGGAGCATCGACCTGGAGGAGCATCGCGGTGATGTTGTCGGGACCTCCGGCGGCGTTGGCCGCGGCGATCAACCGGCCGCAGATCTCCTCGGGCGATGCGGTTCGATCGCCCACGATGTCGGCGATCCGCTCGTCGGGCACGACGCCGAACAGGCCGTCGGAACACAGCAGAAAACGATCGCCTGGTTCGGGGTGAATTTCGACGACGTCCACGTCGGGGTCCTCGCCGCCCGACAACGCCCGCGTCACGACGTTCCGCCACGGATGGAGCCGCGCCGCCGCCGGGGTCAAGGTGCCGGCGCGCACCTGTTCCTCGACCCACGAATGGTCGTTCGTCAATTGCGTCAGGGTGTCGCCCCGGAACATGTAGACGCGGCTATCGCCGATATGCCCGACGCACGAATGCGTGGGCCCGTGCAGGATGGCTGAGGCGGTGGTCGCCATCCCGCGAAGGTCCTGCGAGTCGGCGATCGCGGCGGCGATCCGGCGATTCGCCAGGCGGAACGCCGCCTTCAGCCGGTTGGCCTCGAGACTCAGCTCGGGTTCGAACGGGAACGGCCAGGTGCGGTTCCGGTCGGCGCCGGAGGTCTCTTCGATGAACGCGGCGATCGACTCCACCGCGACGCGCGACGCCACCTCGCCGGCCACGTGACCGCCCATGCCGTCAGCCACGATGAACAACCCGAGGTCTGGACGCGAGGTATGACTGTCTTCGTTGCTGGTGCGCCGGAGGCCGTTGTCGGAACGGACGGCCCAGGTGAGCGGAAGCGCCGGCGTCATGTGGAAAGGCTCAGGCCCTCGTTTCTCGCATCCGTCTCAGTTCGCCAACCGGCCGCATGCCGGGAATGCGTGCCGAGACCTGGAGACGGATGATCGATTTCTGAAGGGCGAGACGGGCTCTCTCGTAATCGATATCGGTCTTCGGTTCCCGCAGGCGCTGCTCGGCCCGCTGCTTCGCGGCCTCGGCGCGGGACACGTCGATCTCGTCGGCCCGTTCGGCGAGCGTCGCCAGCAGCGTCACGCGGTCGGGCAGGACCTCGGCGAAGCCGCGGGCGATCGACAGATACGTCCGCTCCTGCCCCTTGCGGTACCACAGCTCGCCAACCGCCAGGGAAGCCAGCAGCGGCGTGTGTCCGGGCAGGACGCCGAAATACCCTTCGGTGCCTGGAATCTGGACCTCGTCGACCTGCTCGCTGACGACGAGCCGCTCGGGGGTCACGATCTGCAATTCAAGCATAGTCTTACGCGTGCAGGGAACAGGGATCAGGGATCAGGGATCAGGGATTAGGGATGGGGACAGGGTTTAGCGAACGATGGGGCTTCCATTCCTGCCCCGTTCCCTGATCCCTAATCCCTATTCCCTGATCCCTACGCCCTACTATCCCTTCATCTTTTCGGCCTTCTCGACCGCTTCCTCGATCGTCCCCACCATGTAGAACGCCTGCTCAGGCAGGTGATCATACTTCCCGTCGACGATCTCGCGGAAGCTCCGGACCGTATCCGCGATCGGGACGTACTTGCCGGGGAAGCCGGTGAACTGCTCGGCGACGAAGAACGGCTGCGAGAGGAAGCGCTGGATGCGGCGCGCGCGGGCGACGGTCAGCTTGTCCTCTTCCGACAGTTCGTCGATGCCGAGGATCGCGATGATGTCCTGCAGGTCCTTGTAGCGCTGCAGCACCTGCTTCACCGAGCGGGCGACGTTGTAGTGTTCGTCGCCGATGATACGCGCGTCGAGGATGCGCGAGGTGGACGCGAGCGGATCGACGGCGGGGTAGATCCCCAGTTCCACGATCGCGCGCGACAGGTTCGTCGTCGCATCGAGGTGAGCGAACGTCGTCGCCGGCGCCGGATCGGTGTAGTCGTCGGCGGGCACGTAGATCGCCTGAACCGACGTGATCGATCCCTTCTTCGTCGACGTGATCCGCTCCTGCAGTTCGCCCATCTCGGTCAGCAGCGTCGGCTGGTAGCCGACGGCCGACGGCATGCGGCCGAGGAGCGCCGAGACTTCCGATCCCGCCTGCGTGAAGCGGAAGATGTTGTCGACGAAGAGCAGAACGTCCTTGTTCTCGGCGTCGCGGAAGTACTCGGCGACGGTCAGCCCGCTCAGCGCGACGCGCAGACGCGCGCCGGGCGGCTCGGTCATCTGTCCGTAGACGAGCGCGGCACGCGACTTCGAGGGGTCCTCCATGTTGATGACGCCCGACTCCTGGAACTCGAGCCAGAGGTCGTTCCCCTCGCGGGTGCGCTCGCCGACGCCGGCGAACACCGACACGCCGCCATGCTTCATCGCGACGTTGTGAATCAGCTCCTGGATGATGACCGTCTTGCCGACGCCGGCGCCGCCGAACAGGCCGATCTTGCCGCCCTTCAGATACGGCTCCAGCAGGTCGATGACCTTGATGCCGGTCTCGAACATCTGCAGCTCGGTCGACTGGTCCTCCATCGATGGAGCTTCGCGGTGAATCGACCAGTGCTGCTCCGACTTCACCGGACGATCGGGGAAGTCGACCGGCTCACCCAGCACGTTCATGACCCGGCCGAGCGTCGCGGGGCCGACCGGCATCGAGATCGGCGCGCCGGTGTCGACCGCCGTCATGCCGCGCTGCATGCCGTCGGTCGGCTTCATCGCGACCGTGCGCACGCGGTTCTCGCCGAGGTGCTGTTCGACCTCGCAGACGACGTCGATCGGCGTCCCGCCTTCGCCGGTGCTGGTGATGCGAAGGGCGTTGTAGATCTCGGGGAGTTCGCCCCCTTCGAACTCGACGTCCACGACCGGTCCGATGACCTGAACGACCTTGCCGACCTTCTGTGCTGTTGCTGTTGCCATGTCTCTCTTGTCCTATAGGGCCTGTGCGCCCGAGACGACTTCGATGATCTCTCTCGTGATCGCCGCCTGGCGAACCTTGTTCATGTAGAGCGTCAGGCTCTCGATCATCTCTCCCGAGTTGCGTGTCGCGGCGTCCATCGCCGTCATCTGCGCGGCGTAGAACGCGGCGTTCGATTCCAGCAGCGCGCGGAACACCTGCACTTCCACGTGCGTCGGGATCAGGTTCGTCAGCAGCTGCGCCGGTCCCGGCTCATACAGGTAGTCCGCCGTCGGGCCCGTTCCCTCGGCCGGCTGGATGTCGAGCCGCGCGATCGGCAGCAGGCGCTCGACGACGACGCGCTGGACCATCACCGACTTGAACTCGTTGTAGACCATGTAGACGCTGTCGACCTGGCCCTCGAGAAACGCGTCCATTGCCGACCTGGCGATGCTCTTCGCGTGGTCGTACTTGAGTGCCTGGAACAGGTTGATCTGTTCGTAATGCACGTCGAAGCCGCGGCGCAGAAAGAAATCGCGCCCGCGCCGGCCCACCAGCCCGAGCGCCACCTGACGCTCGGGAGAATCCGTAATGAACTGCCCGGCCGACTTGATGACGTTCGCGTTGAAGCTCCCGGCAAGGCCGCGGTCACCGGTGATCACGATCAACAGCGTGCGTCCGGCGGCCAGCGGCTTGGTCCGCTCGTCGAGCAGCGGGTGCGTCGACGGATCCACCCGCGTGGCCAGGCTGTTCAGCACGCGCAGCATCTGCGTGGCGAACGGCCGCGCCTGCTGGGTCCGCTCCTGCGCGCGGCGCAGCTTCGACGCAGCCACCATCTTCATGGCCTTCGTAATTTGCTGCGTTGACTTGACCGCGCGGATTCTTCGGCGGATGTCTAAGAGTGACGGCATTGTCTATTCGATCTAACGTTCGTTCGTTCCGCGATCATTCAGCATTCAGCATTCGTCATTCAGCATTGACACGCGGCCGTCAGGCTGCCGCCGTTTTCCGCGCAGCCGTGAACTGATCACCGAATTCCTTCAGTGACTGATTCAAATCAGCCTTGATGGCATCGTCGATCTGCTTCTTGTCGGCGAGCGACGAGAGCAGCTGCGGTTTGCGGGTCTCGAGGAACTTGTACAGCTCGTCCTCGTACGTCCGCACGTCTTCGACCTCGACCGCGTCGAGGAAGCCGTTGGTGGCGGCGTAGATGATGATGACCTGCTTCTCGACCGAGAGCGGCTGGTACTGCGGCTGCTTGAGCACCTCGACGAGGCGCTTCCCGCGATTCAGCTGGTTCAGGGTCGCCTTGTCGAGATCCGACCCGAACTGCGCAAACGCCGCAAGCTCGCGATACTGCGCGAGGTCCAGCCGGAGCGATCCGGCGACCTGACGCATCGCCTTCACCTGCGCGGAGCCCCCGACGCGCGAGACCGAGTTGCCGACGTTGATCGCCGGGCGGACGCCCTGGTGGAACAGGTCCGCCTCGAGGAAGATCTGGCCGTCAGTGATCGAAATCACGTTCGTCGGGATGTACGCCGAGAGGTCGCCCGCCTGCGTTTCGATGATCGGCAGCGCCGTCAGCGATCCGCCCCCAAGGGCGCTGCTCATCTTCGCGGCGCGCTCGAGCAGACGGGAGTGCAGGTAGAAGACGTCGCCCGGGTACGCCTCGCGTCCGGGCGGACGGCGGAGCAGCAGCGAGATTTCACGATAGGCCTGCGCGTGCTTCGAGAGGTCGTCGTACACGACCAGCGCGTGGCGTCCGCTGTCGCGGAAGAATTCGCCCATCGTGCAGGCCGAGTACGGACTGATGTAGAGCAGCGGCGCCGGGTCCGATGCGGCCGCGGCGACGACGATCGTGTACTCCATCGCGCCGGCTTCTTCGAGCGTCCGCACCACCTGCGCGATCGTGGACTGCTTCTGCCCGATCGCGTTGTAGATGCAGATGACGTCCTTGCCCTTCTGGTTGATGATCGCGTCGACCGCGACGGCGGTCTTGCCCGTCTGGCGGTCGCCGATGATCAGCTCGCGCTGACCGCGGCCGATCGGCACCATCGCGTCGATCGCCTTCAGACCGGTCTGGAGCGGCTCCTTCACCGGCTGGCGGTCGACAACGCCGGGGGCCAGACGCTCGATCTCCGAGAACTGCTTCGTGACGATCGGGCCCTTGCCGTCGATCGGCTGCCCCAGCGCGTTGACGACGCGGCCAACCATCTCTTCGCCGACCGGCACCGAGATGATGCGGCCGGTCCGCTTGACCGTGTCGCCTTCGCCGATCTCGGTGTAGTCACCCAGGAGCACCGCGCCGACGCTCTCCTCTTCGAGGTTCAACGCGATGCCGTAGACCCCCTTGGGGAACTCGAGCATCTCGCCCGCCATGGTCTTCTCGACGCCATGCACGCGGGCGATGCCGTCGCCGATGGAGACGATCGTGCCGACTTCGGCGATGTCGACGTCGACCGCGTAGCTGCCGATCTGGTCACGGATGATCTTGGAAATTTCTTCGGCGCGAATATCCATATCGATTTACTCTGCCGCGGCCGTGAGCCGCTCCTTCACCTTCTCCAACTGGGTCGTGACGCTGCCGTCGTAAACGGTGCTGCCGATGCGCGCGACCGCGCCGCCGATGATGGCGGGATCGACGCGCGTGTCGAGCTGGACCTGGCGGCCCGTCACGCGCGCCAGCCCCTGCTGCAACTGATTGATGCGATCGGCGGGGAGTTCCACCGCGGTCGTCACCTGCGCGCGGACGATCTGCGCTTCGTCCATCAGCCGTGCTTCGTACGCGGACGCGATCTCCGGCAGCAGCGCCAGCCGGTCACGATCCGCGAGGAGCACGAGCAGCTTCGAGACGACGGGGGAGAGCGCGCCGGCGCGCGCGATCAGCTGCTCGATCACCCCGCGCTTGCGCTGCACGGGAATCGCGGGATTCGCGAGCGTACGCGCGAGCATTTCATGGCTCGAGACGAGGTTCGCGAAGGCCGAGATCTCGCGGCCGACCTGCTGAATGTCGGCTTCCTTCTTCGCCACGTCGAACAACGCCCGCGCGTACCGGACGGCGGATGCACGGCTCGTCATCGCGCCTCCTGCAGCTGCGACGCGTAGCGGTCGACGAGGCGGATCTGGTCGTCAGGCGTGATCGTGTGACGGATGCGGGTTTCGGCGACCTGCACGGCGAGGTGCGCGGCGTGCTCGGTCAGCTCGCGGCGCGCGATGCGCAGGCGCATCTCGATCTCGCGGCGTGTCTGCTCCAGCAGCCGCTCGCGCTCTTCGGCGGCGGCCTGCGTGATGCGCGCCTGCTCGGCCTTCACGTCCTCCGCCCCCTGGCGCCGCAGCGCCTCGAGTTCCGCGGGGAGCGCCTGCATCTTCTTGTCGATCTCGGCCAGCTGCGCCGACGCCGACGCCTTCATCTCCGCCGCGGTCACCAGATCCTGCCGGATCTGCGTGCTGCGTGACGCGAGATAGTTCGCAATCGGCGTGCGCAGAAAGTAGACGAGCGCACCGACGAGAAGCCCGAAGTTCAGCAGCTTGGCGCCCATTTCGACGACGACATTGCCGCCTTCTGCGGCGTACAGCGGAGCCGTCGCGGCGCAGACGAGGAACGCAGTGGAGAGCAATCGCGCGAGTTTCATGAGAGTGCTAGGACACCTTCCGGCCGAGGATGCGCTCGGCCACGGCGCCCCCAAGGGCGTCGGCGTCGATTTCGAGGCGGCGCTTCGCTTCCTCGGTCTCGGCCTTGAGCCGCTCCGACGCGGCCACGACCTGGGCGTCGGCTTCGGCGCGCGTGCGGGCGATCACGTCGGCCCGCTCCGCCATCGCGGCGCGGCGCATCTCGTCCATCTGCTTGTAGGTCTCGGCGCGCGCGGCCATCGTCTTCTGCTCGAATTCCGCCGCCGCGGCTTTCGCCTGGTTGGCGGCCTTCTCGGCCAGTTCGCGCGCCGAACGGACGGCTTCCTCCCGCGCGTGCATCACGCGCGTGATCGGCCGCAGCAGCAGACGATCGACGATGACCGTCAGCAGCATGACGAAAAAGATGACCCAGAAAACGGATAGATCCGGGAGCACACTACCTCCCCCGCCGGCGGCTGTGTGGCGCCGGCGCGGTATCCCCTGCCGCGGAACTCGGACTGGCGCGCCAGGCGCGCCCCCAGTATCGGCTCCAGCAGGGGAGCAAAAACATCAATTTATACCACTCGAACGGACGAGCGCGCAACGCAGCGCTTGTACCGTCGCTGCACAAAGCCGTTAAAAAGTCCAGCAATCGTGCGTGTTCGCGGTCAGCGCACCCGGATGAGCACCGGCCCGCCCTCGACCACACGCCCGATCCGGGAGGCCGGCACACCAGCCTGGTCGAACGCCTGTTGCGTACGATCCACCGCGTCGGCCGCGACCGAGACCAGCAAGCCTCCAGACGTCTGCGGATCGAACAGCAGGTCCGCCACGTCGTCGGGGACCGCCGGATCGATCTCGATGCGGGCCCCGAAGTGTTTCCGGTTCGTCTTCCCGCCGCCGGGAATGTTCCCACGCACAAGCTCGCGCGCGCCGTCCAGCAACGGGACGGACGCGGCTTCGATCTCGATCGAACGTCCGCTCGCCGCGGCCAGCTCCGACGCATGCCCCAGCAGGCCGAAGCCGGTGATGTCGGTGCAGGCGTGGACGACCCCATCCGGCAGTCCACGCATGACCTCCGCGGCATCGCGGTTCAGCGTGGTCATCGAGTGGATCGCCGCCGCGACCGCCGTGTCGGTGGCCCGCCCGAATTTCAGTGCCGTCGCGATCACCCCGGTGCCAAGTGCCTTGGTCAGGAGCAGGTAATCGCCCGCGCGCGCGCCGGCGTTCGACAACACGCGGCGCGGATTCACTTCGCCGGTGACGGCGTATCCGAACTTGATCTCCTGGTCCTGGACCGTGTGGCCGCCGAGGAGCGCCACGTTCGCGCGGCGCAGCATGTCGAGGCCGCCGGCGAAGATCCGCGACAGCACGTCGTGCTCGAGGTCCTTCGGGAAGCCCGCGATGGCGAGGGCGGTCAGCGGACGCCCTCCCATGGCATACACGTCGCTCACCGCGTTGGCGGCCGCGATCTGCCCGTAGACGAACGGATCATCCACGATCGGCGTGAAGAAGTCGACCGTCTGCACGAGCGCGCGATCCTCGTCGAGTTTGTACACACCTGCATCGTCCGCGGTCCGGTAATCAATCAGGACCCGGTCATCGGGTGTCACGGGCAGATCGCCCAGAACCTGGGCGAGCTCACCAGCGGCGAGCTTGCTCGCTCAACCGGCGCAGTGCGAATAATCGGTCAGCTTCTTCACAGTCAATTACCTACGTTGTTCCCAGACTTTAACTTGCGGCGCTTCACCCCCGTCACGGGTACACGCGCTGACGGCGTTGGGCAGGAAGGACACTAAGAACACGACGAACACTAAGAAGGAAACCCCTATATGTTTGTGTTCGTCCTTCGTGGCCCTCGTGTGCTTTGTGTCCGTCGTGCCTCAGCCGTCGGCTCGTGCAGCGTCGCTGTGGCTGTTGCCTCCCCTGACTCACGATCGTTCATGCTCGGGTAACTCGAGGCGCTTCGCCCCCGTCACGGGTG
>DASWVN010000078.1:0-5907 GCA_036401215.1 Vicinamibacterales bacterium
GGGTGGGTGACGCCGTTCCACGTCACCGACACAGGCCTGGAGATGCTGCGATCGGTGCGCCGCGAAGGCGGGCGTACGGTGCTGTCCGGCTCGGCCGGCGACTTGTTCATGGGGAACGCGATCGACAACAGCCTCGCTGCCCTCGACGAGCTTCTGCTGCACTGGCGTCCCGCCGGGTTCATCCGTGAGCTGAGGTCGTGGAGCAAGGCGACGCACAAGACGATCTGGGCCCTGCTGCACCAAAGCATGATGAGCTTCGCTTCGGTCCGTTTCCAGCGGCGCCGAGCCCTGTGGGCGGCGTTGACCGCGCATGGGCGCCCCCTCGAAACGACGCCGGAGAACGCGGCCGCGGAACTGTTCCTTCTGCGCCCGGCCGCCGTCGGCTTGTGGAAGGAGGAGATCCTCCGGCGAGCCCGCTGCAGCAGACCGCTTCGGGAGCGCTCTCGGATGCCCCTGCTGGAACGCATCGAGATGCTGGCCGAAGGGCAGACGCTGCACGGGCCATCGGAGTTCCCCGGGCTGTCGATGACGTTTCCTTATGCGCACAGGCCGCTGGCGGAATTCATCACCGCGCTTCCACCACGACTAATCTGCGCTCCGGGACGGCCGCGCGCCTTGATGCACGATGCCGTCGATTCGATCCTGCCGGACCGGATCCGCCGCCGCTTCTCGAAAGGATACGCCGCGCCATTGCTCGTCAGGGCGAGTCGAAACGCAGCCCGTCGCTATCGCGATCGCGTGAACACGCTGGCTCTCGTCACCGGATGCTACGTCGACGCGGGCAGGCTCGGCCATCTACTGGATCGACTGGAGCAGGGCGCGTGTCGCGACATCCACAACCTGACGCGAATCATGGAGCTCGAGCTCTGGCTCGAGTCGAGCCGTGGCAGTTCGGACGAGCGGTCGCAAATGCCTGCATGAAAGGAGGTGATGAGCCATGACGTATGAGACGCCACAACTGGTTCTCGTGGACGCCGCTGAAGCCCTGGTGCTCGGCGACCTCGACGGCAAATTCGACGGCGCGGGAACACCGCCGAATGAGCGCGTGGAAATGGACCTTACGCTCGGTCTCGACGACTAAGGGCGACTGTGCGTGAACACGCTCTCTGGCCGGGTGGCCACCCGGCCAGAGAGGCTATTTCAGCGTTCCGAAAATGCGAGCGTCGAAGCGTATCAAGTTGAGCCGTACGTCGCCACCTTCCATGACGTTCCGAACTGGCGACCACTGAAGGCGAATGACGTGCTCGGTCGTCGCACCGCGGGGAGCAAGTCCGTTGGCTGGCGTTTCGAGCGTCCACGTGGCGCCCTCGTTCTGGCCGCGATCAGGGCTGGTGAGTCGCGCGGCACCCAACTCGGACGTAATCGTCAGCAACCGGACCACCAGGGGGCCGCCGATGGTCCGGCGTGAGGTGTTGCGCACGCGCGCGTACGCAACGATGGCATTGTTCTCGCGGTCGAGCACCGCGTCCCGGATCTCGATCGTCACAAGTGCTGTGACATCGTCGCGCGTCGCCAGTGCTTGACTTCCTGCGCGCAGGCCCGCGCCATCGACTTCAATACGTGCGGTGTAGACCTGATTGATACCGCTGCGATTATCGACCCACAACGCGTGGAACGCGCTGTCGGCATCGGCCGCCAGTCCTGCGGTATGTCCATTGACGGGCCACCAGTGCCGCTGAAACGTGACCGTGAGTGGTCCGCTCGCGCCAGGTGCGTGCGTCGCCCAGGGGCGAAGACGGATGATCTGACCCGGTGCCTCGAATCTATTGGGAATTTCGGTGAGACGTACGCTTGGCAGCCAGGTTTCGCCTCCATCGAGTGACGCGCGAAAGCGCGGGTAGAAGCCGATATTGTCGGGGTTCTCGCGCCGGTCGTACCACATCAAGCCGACAACACCGGTCTTGCTCACCGCGAGCGTGGGCATGTTGTTGTCAGGGCCGACTGCCGGCGGCCGCCATGGCTGGTCATCGCTCACGACGCGCGGCGGCGACCAGGTGGCGCCCGTGTCCTCGGAATAGCTGAACCAGATCTCTGATCGCCCGGTTCGAGCGTCTCCCCACGCCGCGTAGAGACGATCCTTGAAGAACGTGCTCCCTGGATCGACCGCCAGTGAACCAAAGCCGGCAGGCGCGCCGGTGAAGCCATGCAGCATGGCCAGATTGGCAATCTTCGTCCCGCCGGTCAATGTGCGTCCTCGGTCGATCGAGGTGGTGACATACTGCGCCAAACCTTTGGCTGCCAACGGGGGCCGCGAAGGAGCCTCTCCCGGAAAGTCCTCCGGCGTTCGGTACATGATGACGACGGCCCCATCTGAGAGGACAACAGCGCGATCCGGGGTCACAGCGGTGATCTCGCTCCTGTCGGTCTCGCTGAGACGAACCGCCGGTGCCTCCCAGGTCTCACCGCCATCGTCCGAACGTTTGAGGAACAGCCCCATTGGCGCAGGTCGCCGACCCGCGTGCAGTCGACGAACCGGGGACTGGTAAGTGATGTAGATCGGAGCAGGCGAGTCCGAGGATGTGTGATCGACGGTGAGCCACGGCCGATCGCCGCCAGCCGAGAACCGCGGCTTGTCCCATGTGCGGCCGCCATCCCGTGAGCGATGCAGCTCGAGCGTCCACGCGCCAAGACGGTCCCACCTGGTGTGTGAGCTCGTTGTGGCGAAATACACGCTCCCGTCCGGGGCGTATTCGCAACTTGGATCCGCAGTCGGCAGCTCCGTCGTCGTGCCGTGAACCCAGGTCCGTCCGTTGTCGAGCGACACGTACGCGACAGAAGGGCGTGCAGGGTCGGTGCTGCCCGACGACGGGGTCGTCATCGAGCAGGCGATCAATCTCTTTGCGTCGGACGGATCCGCCCCAATAACCACCTCATCGTGCGCAATCGTTGGACGCGACGCGCTCACGTGTACGGTTGGCCCTACTCGGATCGTGGGAACAGCGCTGTCCGCGTTACGCGCCGACAGCGTGCTCGCCGCCCCAGCCTCCATCAAAGCGACTTCGCTGAGCAGTGCGAACATGGACACCGTGGCTGCCAGGAGGACGGGTGTCGGCGGTCTCATGACGATTCGACGATCAGCGCGCTGTTCAGAACAGCACGCGCACGAATACCTGCCCCGCCCGCGGCGTCTGCCTCGATGCGAACGTCCGGTACGCTGGGCTGAATACCTGATTGGCGGATGGTGCGAGATCCAGATCGGTATCGCCGTTGAGAACGTTGAGGATATTTATCGAGGCTTCGATCTTTGCGCCCCGCACCTCGATTACGCGTCCCAGCCGTATGTTCCAGACATGAAGGGGCGGCGGCGTAAACTGGCCCTCGCTCCGATCACTGCCCTGGAAGCGCAGCGTCGTCGCGAGCGGGTTCGAGACAAGGCGCCCGTTCGGCAGGGTGAGCGTGGGTGGGCCGAAGGCCGGATCGGGCGCGGCCAGCCTGGTGACGACTGGCCCGGACCAGGGACCCGAGGCCAGGTTGTACGTGGTTGAGAAGATCAGCCGCCAGGGACCTTGAATCGACGCGCCGAGATTGACGACATGATCTTGCCACTGCGACACACCTGTGTATTGCACCATGCTCAAGCCGGACAGCGAGTTGGCTTCGAATGCGGCTGCCAGGCCGCGAGGGTTGCCGATGCCTTTCGTGTTCTCGAATGCGTCGGGCTGCAGGAAAGACGCGGGATCGTTCGGCTGCCACGTGCCGTCCAGGTGGCGCCACTGGCGTGTGTAGCTCGCGATGAGCTGCAGTGTGGCCGTGGCGTGCGACGCGCGTAGCTCCAGCGCATCGTAGATCTGGCTGTTCCAGCGATTGTTCGTGACCAGATAGATGTCGTTCAGCGCGGGATTGCGATAGCCATTGAAGACATCGCCTGTGTAAATGCCGTTGATCTCCACGAACGCCACGCGATCGCGGAAGGCCCGATGGATGTACGTGCCGTCCAGGGTTGTTGCGCCGCCGATTTGTCGTCCATACCCGATCGCGAGATCGTCGACGAACGGTTGATGACGATCGGGGTCGAACTGGCGGTCCTGAAACAGTGCCGTCGACGCCGGCGTGACGAACGTCGTCTCGAACGTGCCATCGAGATCGAGATCGTAGAGATCGCGGAAGCCCAGCGTGTTCGTGCCCGAGGAGAGCAGCGTCGACGCCACCCCGTCGTGCCGGCGTGCCCAGGCCGCATGGAGCGTCGCCCGCTCATCGCCGGGAATGCCGAGATTGATACCGACGCGAGGGCCGATAGCGGTGCTCCGCTGTGTCTGAAGTCCAAAGAGGCGATCACGTTGGCGAATTCGATCCACGCGCACGCCGGCGCTGATGGTCGCCGACCCGAGCCGCCAGACATCCTGGATGTATGCGGCGATATCGCGGCCCTCCGCGTCGAGCGTCCGGGCGCGATCGCCGTCGTATATTTGCCGCCGGAATGGCACGGTCCCGCCCGCCACGTTCGAGGGGTCGCGCAGGACCAGTTCCTCCAGCACGAACCCCTGGTTTACATAGCGCGTCTCCGTCTGGACATCGAGCCCCTGCCAGTAAACGCCCACTTGAATCTCGTGGCGGGCCAGGTGCGGAATGTCGAACAGCGTGACGTCCGCCGACACTGCCGAGCGCACACTGGGCGCATCGAGGTGACTGCTGACATTGTCGAGGATGGCCAGTTGGCCGACGCCCCGGCGGCGTCCCGAGACGAGGTTCGTTGTCCCGAACACAGTCCGCCGCGGCACGTCGACGCGAGCGAGCGTGGTCGAACTCAGGAACCGGTTCACCGACGCCGTGGCCTTGAGAGCGGCGTGCCTGCCGATGATCGAATTCCACTGAACGGATGCGGCGTGGCCTCCGTTCTGGGATTGAGCATACGTGGCGGCGCTGTCGTTCGATACGGCGTCGAGCGGGCTGAGGTCGTACTTGTACAACCCCTGGATGCGGTGGTTGCCGGCAACGGCCGCCGTGATCTTCCCAAAGTAGAAGCTGGAGTTGTTGGTTCTATTGAACGGTGCGAATCCCGGGCTGAGTGCCGATAGCGCGGCCAGTTGCGGCGGGGTGCGATCGAGCCCCTCCTCATAGTTGTTGCGCCGATAGGACGCGTAGAACCACGCCCGATCGCGTCGGATCGGGCCACCCGCGCCAATCTCGGGCTGGAAAACCGCGCTCTTCGTGCTCGTGCCGCCAGGCAGGTTGTTCGCGTTCCACCGTAACGGCTGCCACGTCAACGTGGCCGAGCCCGCGAACCTGTTCGTGCCCGATTTGGTGACCGCATTGACAACGGCGCCGACGCCCAGCGGGGTAGAGGCGCTGGCGCCAACAGTCGTGACCTGGACGTCGGCCATCGACTCCGTGCTGAAGTTCACGCCTCCGGCGTAGTCTTGCCGCGCGGGATTCACCTCAGCGCCATCGACCAGCGACACCTGTGAGTCATAGCCTGACCCGTGAACGAAGTAGAGCATGCGCTGCGTAGCAAGAGTGGCGGCTGTCACGCCTGGCGTGACCAGCAGGAAGTCAGTCCAGTGCCGCCGTGGCGTCGTCGGCAGGCTCCGCTGGAGCTCGCCGTCGATGTTCACGGCCTGTGACGGCAGCGTCCGCTCGAGCAGCGGCGTGTCGCCGACGACTTCAATCGTGTCGGCCACGGCGCCCACCTTCAGGTCGAGATCGAGGCCGATGGTCATCCCCGCGCGGACGACGATCGGCTCGCGCACGAGCGTCGTGAACCGCTCGAGCACCACGACAATCCTGTAGTCGCCCGGCGGCAGGTTCGTGAACCGATAGTGCCCCTCTGCGTCGCTCGCCGTGGTGTACGTCTCCGGCGCCGTCGCGCTCGTCGCCGTGATGGCCGCGCCGCGCACCGCCGCCCCTTGCTCGTCCCTCACGACGCCGCGCACTGATCCGCCCGACGTCGTCTGACCCAGCACCGGCGCG
>DASWVN010000079.1:0-7758 GCA_036401215.1 Vicinamibacterales bacterium
GACGCCATAGAGCACGTCGGTGCCGGATGCGAACGGCAGGTAGAGCAGCACGAACAGTCCGGCGCCGATGAAGGCGTCACGCAGCGTGATCCGTCGCCAGAGGAGCGGCGCGAGCACGATGGGCAGCAGCTTCGTCGCGACCGCCAGCACGAACGCGATGGTCGCGAGACCCGTCTTGCGACGCGAGAGCCAGAACGCGGCGGTGACCGTCCACAATGCCCCGAGCGCGTCGATGTGTCCGCTATGGGCGACCTCGAGCACGACCAGCGGGTTCCATGCGTAAGCCAGCGTGAGCCACTCGTTGCGTCCGGTCACGACCAGCCAGCGCCACAGAACGAGCATGGTCAGCAGGTCGCAGGCGACGAGCGCGAGCTTCATCGCCAGAGCCGAATCATGGATGGTGACGACGAACCGGAAGAAGATCTGCGCGGCTGGAGGATACGGCGTGCGTGCCCGGGCGCTGGGCATGTTTCGCGTTTCGTCGGTATGCGTGAACGCGACTTCGGGGTCCGCGGGGCGAACCGCGTACGGATTGATCCCGAGCTTCTGGACCCTGCCGTCCCAGACGTACCGGATCATGTCGTTGTCGTGGCCGACTGGCGATACGGCGAGCGGGACGCGGAAGGCGATCGCGAAGAGGATCGCGATCAGGAACAGGCGGCGTCCGCCGGCGGATCCGCGCCAGATCGCCGTGAGCAGCGCGGCGAAGGCGGCAATCGCCACGATGGCGCAGGCGAAGAACGTCAGTGTGCCGAGTGGAGCCTTCGTGATCGCGAGCACGGCCATCGCCGCAAGATAGACGCTCCCCCCGGCGGCGATGATCACGTGAACGCGCGGCACGAACGTATCTTATCGTCGCGTCATCGATCTCCGTACGGCTTCGAGGGTGGCCCCGAAGGCCAGATGCGACGCGAGCGACGCCGCGTGACGCTCCCAGCGGTAAGACGCCGGCGGTTTGGCCAGGCCGACGAGCGGCAGGCCGGTTTCGGCCGCCGCAGCCCAGACGAGCACGCCGTACGGTACCCCGCCGCCCGCCGCGAGCTGCGGCACCCGGGCCGTGGCCGCGCCGTACGCGGCGCCGACCATCGCGCCGAAGGCGTGATGCAGGATCGAGCCGGCGGTTCGCTTTTCAGGCCCGTTCAGCCGTTCGTTTGTCGCCGCCTCGTGCAGGTTCGAGGCCGCTTTCTCGGTCGCAGGCTCGTCGGAGATCGTACCGTCCGTATCGTTCGGCTTTGCGTCGGTGCGCCGATGCTGATCGTGCCGTCCCGGATCGTCGCGCCCGAAACCGGACGATCCCAGGAGGTGGTTGAACAGCACCATCGCCGAGGAACCGATGGCGCCGCCGATCGCGCCGGCCGCGAGGCCGCGCCAGACGTTCGAGTTGCCGTCGTGGTGCTGGTCCATATCGTGCCTTCCTTTGCGCTTCAGGCGGACGTCCCCACCTCGAGCGAAGCACGCTGCGTACCCGCCGCGACCTGGTCCAACCCCTCGATGAGGTCCGCCACGAGGTCCTTGTGATGTTCACATCCGGGTGAGAGACGGACGAGTGTCTCCGAGAGGCCGAGCTTTGCCCGTTCCTCCGCGGGTATGGACGCGTGCGTCATCCGCGCGGGATGGCAGAGCAGCGACTTGACTCCGCCGAGGCTTTCCCCGAGCGCGAAGAAACGCCGGGAGGACACGAAGCGGACGACGTCCTCGACCGTCCCGTGGAGTTCGAACGACACCATCCCGCCGAAGCCCGTCATCTGGCGAGCGGCGATCTCGTGTCCTGGATGCTCCGGCAGCCCCGGGAAGAACACCTGCTTGACCGCCGGATGGCGCTCGAGCGCCAGCGCGATGGCTTCGGCGTTCGTCGCATGCCGCTCCATGCGGAGTTCGAGCGTCTTCAACCCGCGAAGGGTCAGCCAGCAGTCGAAGGGGGAGGGCACCGCGCCGGTCGCGTTCTGCAGGAACTTGATCGGCTCGAACACGGCAGGATCACGGGCGAGCACGGCTCCCTGAATGAGGTCCGAGTGACCGGCCAGGTACTTCGTGACACTGTGGACGACGATGTCGGCGCCGAGATCGAACGGCTGCTGGAAGTACGGCGTGGCGAAGGTGTTGTCGACGACGACCAGCGCGCCTTTCGCGTGCGCGGACTGACAGATCCGCGCGATGTCGTACACGAGCAGCCGCGGGTTGGTCGGCGATTCGATCCACACCAGACGCGTACGATCCGTGAGGGCAGATTCGAAAGCGGCATGGTCGCCGACGTCCACCTGACGAACGATGCACCCGGTCGGCTGGTACACCTTCGTGAGCATCCGGTAAGTCCCGCCGTAGACGTCGACGGGAATGATGATGTCGTCGCCGGGCTTCAGCCAGGCCTGGAGCACGGCGTTCTCGGCGGCCAGGCCTGACGCGAACACGGCGGCATGCCGCACGCCTTCGAGGTCCGCGAGCACGGCTTCGAGCCGCGCGCGGGTCGGATTGTTGGTCCGCGAGTAGTCGAAGCCGCGGTTCACACCGGGCTCCGCCTGCTCGTAGGTGGATGTCTGGAAGATCGGGGCGATGAGCGACCCCGTTTCGGGTTCCGATGGCTGTCCTGCGTGAATCGTTCGCGTGGAGAATTCCATGTGTCCTCTGTCCTCTGTAGGGCGCGGCTTTACGCCGCGCCGGATTTCCCGTTCATGAATGACTGATGTGCGTCGTGCCTTCGGCGCCGATCGCGCTGATCTGCAGCGGGACGCCGTATACGCGGGCGGCCTCGAGCGCCGCGCGTTGCACCAGTTCGCAGCCGTTGTCGGCCATGGCGATCGCGCGTGCATAGGGCAGGGCCGGAATCGGGCATGCGGCCGGATCCTCCTTCGGGTCCGCGGTGAAGTAGCCGGGCACGTCCTTGATCAGTTCGCAGCGCGCGGCGCCGAGGCCCGCGGCGAGAATCACGGCGGTGAGGTCGGATCCGCCACGTCCGAGGGATACGACCGCGTCCCCCTCGGAGCGAGCGAGAAAGCCTGGCGCCACGACGACCTCGTGGTTCGCCAGGTGGGCGCGCAGGCGAAGTGCCCTGATGCGGGAGACCCCGCGGTCACGCGATCCCGCCGGCTGCCAGATTCCGGTCTGCTGGACGTTGATCGCCGCGGCGTTCACGCCGGCCGCCTGAAGCGAGAGCGCGAGCAGTGCGGCCGAGCGAAGCTCGCCCGTGGACCACAGCAGGTCGAGCGCGCTCGGGTCGGGCTCGTCGACGATGGCGCGTGCCGTGGCGAGCAGCGCGTCGGTGGCTCCGAGTTCGGCCGAGACGACGGCGACGATTCGTTCGGCGGGCCGATGCTGAACGCGATCCGCGATGAACGCGGCGACCTGTCCATACGCGCATGGCCCGGTCAGTACCGATCCGCCGATCTTCAACACGGAGAGGGATCGGCTCATGCGGCCGCTCCCAGCGCGCGGATCGCCGACGCCGCGCAGCCGGCGGCGCCGCGCAGCGCGTCGAGCGCGCGTTCGAGTTGCAGGCGGCCGACCGGCCACACGAGTAATGACTGTGATTCCCGTCCGTCGCGGCTCCGGCGTGGCGTCGCTCGATGCGTGAAGACGCCGTACGCGGAGAGGAGGTCGGCGACGTCCGCGGCGCGCGGCAGGCGGCCGCTCTCGAGGGTGATCAGCCACTCCGTTTCGGGCGAGTCAGGACGACACCCGCGCAGGACGCGGGCGGCACTCGGCGCCGTTCCCGCGCCGATCTCCCGCACATCGTCGAGTACGGCCGCCGCCGTGACGTCGGCGCCAGCGCCCGGCCCCTGGAACAGGAGCCGTCCGCGTGCGGTACCCAGCAGCAGCGCATTCTCCACGTCGTCGACGCGTGCCAGCGCGTGGGTTGCCGGCAGAAAGGCCGGTCCGACGAACGCTTCCAGCGCCGACGTCCAGTCGGCGTGGACGATCGGTTTGATGACGCCTCCAAGTTCGCGGGCGTGCGCAGTCTGCAGGTCCATCAGCAGGTCGATGCCTTGCGTCTCGATCGCATCGGGGTGGACGTCGAGCGAGGCGAAATGCTGAAGGAGGACGGCCAGCTTTTCCGCGGCGTCGATGCCGGCGACATCGTTTCGCGGGTCCGGCTCCGCGTAGCCGCGACGCTGCGCCTCGGCGAGTGCCGTCGCCAGGCTGTCGCCGTCCCGCGCGCAGCGCGTCAGGATGAAGTTGCTCGTTCCGTTGGCGATCCCGGTCAGACTCGACGCGTCCGCGGCAAACGGACGACGCGCAAACGTTCCGAGGAACGGCACGCCGGCGAGGACTGCTGCTTCGTACAACACCGGCACGCCCGCACGCGCGGCCGCTTCACGCAGTTCCGCGCCGTGCCGTGCGAGCAGCGACTTGTTCGCGGTGACCACCGGGATGCGCCGCTCGAGAGCTTCGAGGACGAGCTGCCGCGCGGGTTCCGTTCCACCCAGGAGTTCGACGATGACCGACGGATTCGATGCGAGGAGGTGGGCCGGATCGCTCGTCACGTTCGGAGGAACCGGAATATCGCGTGGACGGTTCGGGTCCCTGACGAGCGCGCCCAGGATGGTGACGGGCTGATCGGCCGCGAGCGCGGCGAGACGCGCCACGGCCGTCCCGACGTTGCCACAGCCGAGCAGGGCAATGTCGATGGAGGTTTCGACACAGATCGACATACCGGTCTCCGAGCGGCCGATCGAGTCGCGATGGCATGGTGCACGAGCCCGCGCACCAGCCACGACGCGAGATACACGTCAGCCGCGGAAATTGAGAGCGAGATCTTCGAAGACCGTGGACCGGTCTGCCGAGGCTCTTATCTCTCCCGTTATTCGGGCAGGAAGTAGCACCGGGGCTCTCGCGCCTGGTTGCTGTGGCTTCGTCGGGCCTGTTCCCTCAGCCACTCTGGATAAGTGTCCGCAGCGAGTGCGAACGAACTGAGCGTAGGACGAACGCTGTGGTCATGTCAAGCGACAGCCACAGCCTTCAACTCGCGGCCAAGGGGTTGTAGCAGCAGGTATCAGAATGCGTCACCGCGGGGAACGCAGTGGGCGCAGAGAATTTTGATGTTGGTGGGTGGGATCTACGTCCGATCGGAAAAGACGTTCCACGCAAGGGCGAGCAAGGCGATCGCGGTGGCGAGGTCGAGCACCTGGCGGGGGCCGCGCCGGGAGAGGACGCGCGCCAGCGTGGCGCCGCCGAGGGCCCATGACGAGTGCCAGGTGAGCGCCATCACGATGTGGATGATGGTGAGCGTGAGCACGCTGCTCACGAACGGCGCGCCAGGCGGTACGAACTGCGGGATCACGATCAGGTAGAACGCGCCGAGCGACGGGTTCAGCACGTTGGTGGCGTAGCCGGAGGCGAAGCTGCGCCAGTCGTCCTGCGAGGGTTCGACAGCCCGCCGGGGCTTCGGCGCCGGCGGCCGCCAGACGTGCAGCAGCGATCGCCCTCCGAGCCAGGCGAGATAGGCGACGCCGGCCCAGCGCAGCACCAGCCACGCCGACGGCCAGCGCTGGAGCGCCGCCGCGAAGCCGAACGCGGCCAGCAACCCGTAACAGAACGAGCCGGTGTTCGCGCCGGCGGCTGTATACAGCCCTGCCCGTGCCCCTCCGGCGATGCTGTTACGAAGAACGACGGCGGTCGATGGCCCCGGGCTCAGGACCAGCGGGGCGGTGACGGCAATGAATCCCCAGACGGGCACCAATCAGAATCCAAACTCCTGCCTGGCCGTCTCGAAGCAGTCGGGGCACACGCCGTGGCTGAATTCCGCCTCCGAGTGTTCCGACAGGTAGGCTTCGAGCTGCTGCCAGTAATTATCGTCGCGGCGGATCTTCTTGCAGTACGAACAGATCGGCAGCAGTCCCGATAGCTGTTTGACGAGCGTGAGCGCGTGCTGCAGTTCGTCGACCCGGGCGGCGAGGCTCTGTTGAAGCGAGGCGATCCGGGCCCCGGTCTTCACCCGCGCCCGCAGCACGTTCCAGTCGAACGGCTTGACGATGTATTCGTCGGCGCCGCCGGTGAGCCCTTCGACCATCTCGTCGACGGTATCGTGCGCGGTCAGCAGGATCACGTAAATCGTGCTCAGCGCATCGACCGAACGGATCTCGCGGCAAAGCGTGAGACCATCCGCGCCCGGCATGCTCCAGTCGAGGATCGCGAGCGGCGGCGGACCGTCGCCCCGAAGAACCTCCCGCGCGGCGGTCCCATCCTCGCAGACGATCGGGTCGTATCCCCAGCGCTCCAGTTGCACGCCCAGCCCGTACCTCAAAGCGGCATCATCGTCGGCCAACAACACTCGGAGTCGCGAGTCCGAAGTCACCGCTCTAGAATATCGCTCGGCGGTTCCTGCCCCGACCCCGGACCCCGGACCCCGGACCCCGGACCCCGGACTCCGAACCCCGGCCCGGCCCCCGGCCTCCGGACCCCGGACTCCGGACTCCGGACCCCGGATGCTAGAATCGCCGCCCAAGGAGAGCATCCGTGAGCACACCCGAGCAGAGTATCCGCCGCCGCTGGTCGCGGCTTTTCTTCGCGAGCGCCGTCCTGGCCGCTGCCGTCACCATCCCGGCGCAGCAGATGGTGACCGAAACGCGGGATCCCAATCAGGCGCAGGATGAGGACTTCGCGAAGTCGGTCAAGGAGTGGACGACGCAGCCGTACTTCATCAGCCCGCTCGTCGACCACCTGCCGCGGGTGCCCGGGATCCCGACGCCGAAGGACGTGCTCGGCTATCACATCGGGGCCCCCGCGAAGCTGACGTACTACGCCGACATCCTGAAGTACTACCGCGCGCTCGCCGCCGCGTCGCCCCGCGTGCAGGTGGAGACGATCGGCAAGTCCGACGAGGACCGCGAACTGGTCGTCGTCTGGGTGTCATCGGACGAGAACATCCGGAATCTCCAGAAGAACCGCGACAACCTGGCGAGAATCGCGGATCCGCGCGGACTGAGCGAAGCGCAGGTGCAGCAGCTGGTCGCGACCACCAAGCCGCACTATCACCTCATGGGCGGGCTGCACAGCGGCGAGACCGGGCCATCGGAGATGCTGATGGAACTGGCGTATCGCCTCGCGACGGAGACCTCGCCGCTCATCAACGGGATCCGCGAGAACGTCATCGTCTCGATCACGCCGGTGGCCGATCCGGACGGCCGCGACCGGAACGTGGACTGGTTCTACAAGACGAAGGAAGAGACGGAAGCGGCGGCCGCCGAGCGCAAGGCCGCGGGCGGCCAGGAGGGTGGTTCGGGTCGTGGCGGAGGAGCAGGGCTGCCGTACTGGGGCAAGTACGTCTTCCACGACAACAACCGCGACATCAACCTGTCGCAGCTGTCGATGCGTGCGCTCGCCGACTGGTATTTCACCGCGCACCCGCCGATCATGCACGACCTGCACGAATCGCTGCCGTTGCTCTACACCTACAGCGGCGCGGCGCCGCAGAATCCGAACCTGGATCCGATCCTGTTCACCGAGCTGCCGTTCTTCTCCAATTTCGAACTCTCTCAGATGACGAAGTGGGGCATGCCGGGCGTCTACACGCACGCGTTCATGGACGGGTGGTCGCCGGGCTATCTCGGGTCGGTTGCGTACAACCACAACGGGATGATGCGGATGTACGAAACGCAGTCGGGCAGCGAGCCGCGCCCGGGCGCCAACACGGGACGAGGCGGTCGCGGCCGTGGTGGTGACGCGGCTGCCAGCGATGATGACGATGCCCCCGGGCGAGGCGGACGCGGCGCGGCGGCGCAGGGCCGCGGGCGTGGCGGCGCAGCCGTACAGGCGGCCGGTGGA
>DASWVN010000080.1:0-14657 GCA_036401215.1 Vicinamibacterales bacterium
GAAGGTTCCAGGAGGTTCTCGAAGGTTCCAGCGGTTCCAGGTGGTTCCGGGTTCGCACGCCGCACGCCGCACGTCGCACGCCGCACGCCGCACGCCGCACGTCGCACCTTGCACCTCGCACGTCGCACCTCGCACCTCGCACCTCGCACGCCGCACGTCGCACCTCGCACGTCGCACGTCGCACCTCGCACCTCGCACCTCGCACGTCGCACGTCGCACGTCGCACGTGCTCAGTTCACCATCAAATCGAACTGCTCGTGATGGAGATGCGCGTCGGGTTTGATCGTAATAGCCTTGTTGAGGACGTGCTGCATCTCGCGGAACGCGCTGCTTTCCTCCTCCTTCAGCGCGCGGGCGATGTCGGGGTTGACGCGGAGGATGATGCCGTTCCCCTCGATGTCGCCGGCAATCTTCTTCATCTCGGTGAGGATCTCGTAGCAGATCGTCGACGCGGACTTGATCGATCCGGACCCGGAACAATACGGACAGGGATCGGTGAGCTGGCGCTCGATACTCTGCTTCACGCGCTTGCGCGTGACGATGACGAGACCGAAGTCCGAGACCTGGATGGCTTTCGACGGAGACCGGTCGCGGCGCAGCTCCTTCTCGACTTCCTGGAAGACCTTCTGGCGGTTTTTCTTCTCCTCCATGTCGATCAGGTCGAGCACGATGATGCCGCCCAGATCGCGAAGGCGGATCTGCCGGACGATCTCCTTCACCGCTTCGAGGTTGGTCTTGACGATCGTGTCTTCGAGGCGGCCGCTGGATTTCTTGCCGACGTAACGTCCGGTGTTGACGTCGATCGCGACGAGCGCCTCGGTCTGGTTGATGACCAGGTAGCCGCCGGACTTCAGCCAGACCTTGCTGCGCAGCGCCTTGTCGATCTCCGCCTGGACGCCGTACTCCTCGAAGATCGGGTAATCCTTCGTGTACAGCTTCACGCGCGGCACGAGCGCGGGCATGATCCGCTCGACGAGCGCCAAAACCCGCCGATGCTCCTGCTCGTTGTCGATCCGGATCGCGGTGTAGTCGTCGGTCAGAAGGTCGCGGAGCAGCTTGGTGACGAGGCTCTGTTCCTGGAACAGGACGGCCGGCGCCCGGCGCGTCTCCATCTTGTGGCGGATCTCGGTCCAGACCTGGTGGAAGTAGCTGAGATCGCTGAGGATGTCCTCTTTGGACCGGCCGGACGCCGCGGTGCGGATGATGACGCCGCCGGTGAAGCCGTGCTCCTCGCGGAACTCCTTGACGATCCCGCGAAGGCGGGCGCGCTCCTCGCGCGATTCGATCTTGCGTGAGACGCCGACGTGGTCCACGGTCGGCATGAAGACCAGGAACCGTCCCGGCATGGTGACGTGCGAGGTGAGCCGCGCCCCTTTGGTGCCGAGCGGTTCCTTGACGACCTGGACGAGGACTTCCTGCCCCTCTTTCAGCAGGTCTTCGATCCTGGCCTCGGGCCGATCCTCCCTCGAGTCGCGCGAGCCGCGGCTCCCGGAACGGCGCTCGACCGTTCGCTCGAGCGCGACGGCCGTGGCCGTGCCGCCGGCCGCTTCGCCATTTTCGATCAGCGGTTCGGGCGCATCGGCGACCACCGGAACGGCTAGCGCTTCTTCGTCGTCGGCTCCTTCGAGCCGTTCGAACTCGGCGGGCGTGACGACTTCCGAAACGTAGAGAAAGGCGTCCCGTTCGAGCCCGATGTCAACGAACGAGGACTGCATGCCGGGCAAGACCTTCGAGACCCGGCCCTTGTAGATGTTGCCGACGACCCCGCGATGCTTCTCGCGTTCGATGAAGATCTCGACGACCTGATCGTCCTCGAGAATGGCCACGCGGGTGTCGTGGCCGTTCGAGGAGATGATCATCTCCTTGTTCATGGAAGGAACTCCGCAAATGTGGAGATGACGCGGGCAGGCCGCCGCGTCCGGACCATCGTCCGGCGAGCCAGCATGCGAAGAGCGCAAGGACCCAGAGCGTCATCAGTTCGTGAAGCGCCTCATTCGCACGTTCAGAATGAGGCCGAAAGTTGCCATCGTCGCGATCAGCGACGAGCCGCCGTAGCTCATGAGCGGCAGCGTGATGCCCTTGACAGGCGCGAGCCCGACGGACATAGCTACGTTGTATACCACCTGGAACGAAAAGCCCGCGACGATCCCCGCGACGAGGTAGGCCCCCAGCCGGTCCTTGGCCAGCCGTGCCGCCTCGAGAGATCGCAGAATCACGAAGAGATACAGACCGAGAACGACGAGAACGCCGACGAACCCCTGTTCTTCGGCAAGCACGGAGAAGATGAAATCGTTGTGGGCGACCGGGAGGAACTTGTACTGGCTCTGCGTGCCCTGCCGGAATCCCTTGCCGGTCAGCCCGCCGGATCCCACGGTGATGCGCGCCTGGATCGTCTGGTAGCCGGCGCCGCGCGGATCCTGGCTGGGATCGACGAAGGTCAGGATCCGCGCCTTCTGATAGTCCTGCAGTGCGAACTTCCACACGACCGGGGTGAGCAGCAGCCCCGCCAGCGCCACGACCGCCAGCAACCGCATCCGCAGTCCGGCCAGGTACGCGACGCCGAAGAACACCGGCAGGAGCGTCACGGCCGTGCCAAGGTCCGGCTGCTTCGCGATGAGCAGCAACGGCACCAGCGTGAACATGCCGCCGATCACGAGGTCGCTGGTGTTGCGGGCCCCGCGGCGGTTCTCGCCGAAGAACATGGCGACGACGAGCGCGACCACGAGCCGGCCGAACTCGGAGGGCTGGAGGTTGAACGGGCCGAGCGCGATCCAGCGCTGCGCGCCGAACTGGGTGGAGCCCTTGACGAGCACGAACAGCAGCAGAGCGATCAGGCCGAAGTAGAGGACCAGCGAGTTCTCGGCGAGGACCCGATAGTCGATGGCGAGAAAGACGAGCAGGGCGATGAAGCCGAGGATCAGCGCGTAGATCTGCGTCCGCACCTGCGGCCCGGCATGCCCGCCACCATCGGCGGTCAGCACGTACGTCGTGCTGTAGATCATCGCGATGCCGATGCAGGTGATCGCCAGCAGCGCGCTCAGCAGCGCCCAGTCGATGTGGAAGAAGAGACGGCGTTCAAACATCGGTCGTCAACTTACGATTCGCAGCTCCGCAGGTCCCTTCCTAATTCGTTCCGCCCGGCCGTCCATCGGCGGCGGCGGACGGCTCGACCGCCGCGATCACGTTCCGCGGGGCGTTGGCCGGTTCGAGCACCGGCAGCGGCTGCCCCTCTTTCTTGGCGAAGTACGTTTCGATGATGTGCTTCGCGATCGGCACCGCCTTGCTGATGCTGCCGGCATGCTCGGCAAACACCACCCCGGCGATTTCCGGATTGTCCCGCGGCGCGAAGAACACGAACCAGCGGTGATGCCGGACGTCCATCTTCGACCGCGCGGCTTCCGCCTTGCCGAGTGAGATGACCTGCGCCGTACCGGTCTTGCCCGCGACATCGCGTCCCGGGAGCATGGCACCGCGTCCCGTCCCCCCGCCGTTCACGACCATCCAGAGGCCGTCGCGCAACGCCTCGACCGTGGACGGCTTCATGCGCGCGTTGGATCTCGGTTCGGCAGGCGGAACCGGCTCCCACCCATGCCCCCGGTCCAGCGCCTTCAGCACGTGGGGTGTATAAAGCGTGCCGCCATTGGCGACGGTCGCCATCATGACGGCGAGCGACAGCGGCGTGACGTTCACCTGTCCCTGGCCGATGGCAACGGAGATCGTTTCCCCGGGATACCAGGGCTGTTTCAGCGTCCGCTGCTTCCACTCGGTCGATGGCACCAGGCCCGAGGCCTCGTTCGGGATGTCGATGCCGGTGCGCTGCCCGAGACCCAGTGCCGTCGCCCACTTGTGGATCCGGTCCACGCCGAGCATCTGCCCCAGCGTGTAGAAGTAGACGTTGCACGATTGCTCGATGGCGTGTCGCATGTCCACCCAACCGTGCCCGCCTCTGCGGTGGCACTGGAAGTAGCGGCCGTAGAACGTGGCACCGCCGCCGCAGTAGACCCGATAGTCCGGCGTGGCGATCCCTTCTTCCATCGCCGCCGCGGCGACGACGATCTTGAACGTGGAACCCGGAGAATAGGTGCCCTGCAGGGCGCGGTTCTGGAGCGGGAGATAGGGATCGGACGTGAGATTCCGCCAGGTGGCGAGGTCCATGCCGACGGCGAACTTGTTCGGATCGTAGCTGGGAAGGCTCAATAGCGTCAGAACCTCGCCCGAGCGCGGATCGAGCACGACGGCCGCGCCGTTCGTTTCCTGATGACGGAAGCCGTCCTCCGCCGCCTTCTGGAGGTCGGCGTCGATCGTCAGCATCATCGGGGTCCCTTCGGTCGGCGGGTCCTCATGGAACACCTCGATCTGCCGCCCGCGACTGTTGACGATGACTTCCCGGATCCCCTCGCTGCCCATCAGGAGCTGGTTGTACGATTGTTCGAGACCGGCCTGGCCGATGATCGCCCCCGCGTTCAGGTCGCTGTACTCGGCCCGCTGCAGCTGCGTTTCGCTCACCTCTCCGACATAGCCGAACAGGTGGGCTGCCATCGCCCCTTCATAGCGGCGTGTGGGGACGCCCTGGGCCTCGATGCCGGGCAGTTCGAGACTCCGTGCGCGAACAGCGGCTTCCTGGGCCATCGATGCGTTCTCGATCAGCACGATCGGGCGATAGCTCGGCTCGCCGCGCCTCCGATTGACCTTCTCCTGCAACTCCGCGAAATCCGCGCCGGTGGTTTCGGCGAGGAGCCGCAGGGTTGCGTCGATGTCCTTCGCGCGCTCCCGCAGCAGCACGATGTTCACTTTGTCCTGGTTCTCGACGAGAACCGTGCCATCGCGGTCGAACAGCACGCCGCGCGGCGCGGGCAGCGGGACGCGCTGGATGTACTGGCTGTCGGCGATCTCCTTGAAGTAGGCGTGCTGCGCGACCTGGAAGACCCAGAAGGCGATTGCCAGGAGGGAAAAGACAGCGGCAAACGAATACTGCAGCACGGTGAGCCGCGTCTGCAGGCTCCTTCGATCGTCGGGACCGATGACTTGCTGAGACATAAGTTAGAACCGCCGGCTGCGCGCAAACGTCGCGCGCCGTGCTTCGCGCCGTTGCTTCAACCCCGGCGCGCTGTCGACGATCTGCAGCGCCACGACGCCGATGATGCCGTTGATGGCCGCCTGTGTCAGCATCGTCCGCCACGCAAACTGCATGGGCCGCAGCTCGACCAGCGCGTACAGCGACTGAAAGCAGAGTTCGTGCAGCAGGGTCCCGCCCAGGAAGATCACCAGGCGCGGCAACGGCTGCGACACGATGAACTGCGCACCGAAGACGCCGACGAGAAACCCGACGAGCGTCTTCGAAATCCCTCCGATCCCCACGACGCCGCCGGCGACGGCGTCCTGCACGAGCCCGCCGGCGGCGCCAGCCAGCAGGCCGGTCAGCGCTCCGAACGACAGCGCGATGCACATGACCGCCACCAGGACGAAGTTGACGAGCGTCCCCATTTCCAGGGACAGCCCCGCCACCGTCGTCTGCACCAGCAGCGCCGCAATCAAGGCGGCAAAGACCGCGAGCGATTTCACTTCGACGTTCCGCCCCTCGGCGCGGTCTCCTCTTCGGACAATGCCGGCCTCGGCGGCACCAGCACGACCAGGACCTCCTCGAGACTGCTGAAATCGACCGCCGGCGATACCGAAATGTTCAAATACAGGCCCTTCCCGCGTTCCGCCTCGTACACCCACCCGATGGCGTAGCCCTTCGGGTAAATCCCGTCGATCCCCGAGGTCACGATCAGGTCTCCAGGTTTGACGTCCTGGAGATTCGAGACCCGTTCCATCGCGAGCGGCGGCTCTTGCTCGACGCCGACCACCATTCCGCCGACGCGAGTCCGTTCGACCATCGCACCAGCCGCCGCGTAGCGGTCGATCAGCAGCTGGACGCGCGCCGCGTGCGCCGCCGGCTGCCCGATGATGCGCCCGACGATGCCCTTCGGTGACATCACGGCCATCCCCGGCTGGACCCCGTCAGCCGTGCCGCGGCCGATCGTGATCTCGCGGATGCCGGCCATCGCGTTGGGGTTGCCCCCGATCACCTCCGCCGCAACCGTCGGAAGCTCCGTGGCCTGCTGGAGGTCCAGCAGTTCCTGCAGCTTCGTCGTCCGGGCGGCGAGCGCCTGCTGTTCCCGCAGCGCCAGCTCGAGCTGGTCCAGCTGCTCTTTCAGCGCCTGGTTCTCGTCACGCGCGCCGCGCAGCTCGGCGTAGTTGCTCCAGACGTCGCGCACGCCCCGCACGGCCGATGAGGTGACCCCCTGCACGCGGGCGAAGGCGCCGAACGAGACGGCCTCCAGCACGCGGACGCCTTCCGGGGTCTGCACCTGGGCCGACACGAGCAGCACCTGGGCCACCATGACGAGGATGAAGATGACGCCGGTCCGTTTGCGGCTGTCAGACATCGGGATCAGGGATCAGGGATCAGGGATCAGGGAACAGGGGACAGGGATCCGGGAACAGCCTCAGAAATTCACCGCCGACGTCTCAGTCCTCCCGGCTCCCATCCCTGATCCCTGTTCCCTCATCCCTACACCCTTCAATCGATCGAAATCTTCCGCAGCAGGTTGAAATCCGACAGCATCTTCCCCGCGCCCAGCACGACCGACGACAGCGGATCCTCGGCCATCGCCAGCGGCAGGCCGGTTTCCTCCCGGAGGCGCTTGTCGAGGTTCTTCAGCAGCGACCCGCCGCCGGTGAGCACGATCCCTCTATCTACGATATCGGCCGATAGCTCCGGCGGCGTACGCTCCAGGGCCACCCGGACCGCATCCACGATGACGTTGACCGTCTCGGCCAGGGCTTCGCGGATCTCCTCGTCGGTGATCGTGATCGTCTTGGGGACCCCTTCGATCAGGTGCCGCCCCTTGATCTCCATCGTCATCCGCTCTTCGAGCGGGTAGGCCGAACCGACCTCCATCTTGATGGCCTCGGCCGTCCGCTCGCCGATGAGGAGGTTGTACGTCTTCTTGATGTACTGGATGATCGCGTCGTCCATTTCGTTTCCGGCGACGCGGACCGCCTTGCTGTAGACGATGCCGGCAAGCGAGATGACGGCGATGTCGGTCGTGCCGCCGCCGATGTCCACGATCATGTTCCCGGACGGTTCGGTGATCGGCATCCCGGCGCCGATCGCCGCGGCCATCGCCTCCTCGACCAGGTAGACCTCGCTGGCCTTCGCCCGGTAGGCGCTGTCCTTGACGGCGCGCTTCTCGACCTGGGTGATCTCGCTCGGCACGCCGATGACGATGCGCGGGCGGACCCAGACGTTCCGGTTATGAGCCTTCTTGATGAAGTAGGTCAGCATCTTCTCGGTGACTTCGAAGTCCGCGATGACGCCGTCCTTCATCGGTTTGATGGCGACGATGTTGCCGGGGGTCCGGCCGAGCATCTCCTTGGCGTCCTTGCCGACGGCCTCGATGCGCCCGTTGACCTTGTTGATCGCCACGATCGAGGGTTCGTTGACCACGATCCCCTTCCCGCGGGCGTAGACGCAGGTGTTGGCCGTCCCCAGGTCGATGGCCAGGTCGCTGGAAAAAAGAGAGAAAAGAGAACGAAGGCTCAATGACGCTCCTTACGATCGACACCCGGGTCGATCCGCAATCACAAATTCTCAATCGGCAACGGTCGCCGTTGCTACAAAAATTCCGTTCTTGCCCTGCTGCTTGACCCGGTACATGGCCAGATCGGCAGCCTGGACGAGCGCCTCCTCGGACGCGGCGACGTCGGGAAGGCTGGCAATGCCGACCGACGCGGTCAGGTGAATGTTCAGCCCCTCGCCCTGAAGGAACCCGTGGTCGGCGATCCGCTCCCGGACGCGCTCGCCGACCGCCCTGGCCCCGTCGACGCCGGTGTCGGGGAGCACGAGCGCGAACTCGTCCCCGCCGAAGCGGGCGACGACGTCGGTCTCGCGAGCGCTCGAGCGGATCACGCGAGCCGCTTCCACGAGCGCGCGGCTGCCGAACAAATGCCCGTGGGTGTCGTTGATCGACTTGAACCCGTCGAGATCCAGAAAGAGCAGCGACAGCGGGCGGCCGCTGCGCGAGGCGCGCTTGACTTCCCGCCGCAGCACCTGGGTCAGATAGCGCGAGTTATAGAGCGAGGTCAGGTCGTCGGTGACTGACAGCGCTTCGGCCCGCTGCAGGTGCAGCGCGTTGTCGAGAGCGATGGCGCACGGTTCGAGCGCCGCCTCCAGACGCTTGCGGGCGGCTGCGGCCAGCTGGGGGGCCTTCCTGGACGGCCGCCGATCGACCCCGACGACGGCGCCGATCGTCCGGCCGCGGCATACCAGCGGAAACGCGATCGCGGCGATGCGTGGCGCCCCCGGCGTACGCCGGTCCGTGGACAGATCCCGAGCGAAGAACGCGTCATCCGAGCGCAGCACGCAGCGGGCGATCAGATCCGGCCATCCTTCGATCTCCGGCGGCAATGCGCGGCTGGCGAGGGTCCGGGTGCCCTGCTGCTGATCGGCCATGATGACCGCCCAGGCGGGCCCTGGCATCCAGTCGGCAAGGCACACGAGTACCGCCTCGGCGACGCGTTCTGGATCCACGCTGGCATTCACCGCGCGAACCACGTCGACGAGCACGTCGGCGCGTGACAACGTTCGCCGAAGCGCCGCCTGGCACAGTCCTAGCCGGGCCGCCAGGTCCAAGGACGAGGCCGATGCGGCTCGACCGTTCGCCTCGAGTCGACGGTCGCTCTGCTTTGGGCGACGGGCGCGAGGTTGCCGACCCCGGGTCAATCGGCGCTGCGTCCCATTTGGTATGACGGATCCCTCTAAGTCGTTCTATCCACCGAAAATATAGCACATTGGTCGACTCGGAAACGTGGCATAATCGTCGTTTTCCATCGCCTGAAATACGAGGCTTCTGACCATGACGATGCTCGATCGGATGCGCCGCCACAAGAACTGGCTCAAATGGAGCCTGGTGCTGGTGGTGCTCGCGTTTATTGCGCTGTATATCCCCGCTTCCAACAACCCGGCCAACGGCGCCGGCCTGAGCGAGGCCGTCGCGACCGTCGACGGCAACGACGTGACCGTCGCCGAGTTCCGCCAGGCCTACAACCGGCAGATGCAGGCGTACCGGTCCGCTTACGGCGCGAACATGGACGAACGGCTGTTGCGCCAGCTCGGGATCGACCAGCGGATCCTCCAGCAGCTCGTCGAAGAAGAGATCGCGATGGTCGAAGCCCGTCGCCTGGGGATCACCGCGAGCGACGAAGAGGTCCGGACCCGCATCCTGGCCATCCCGTCGTTCCAGGAAAACGGGCAGTTCATCGGTTTCGACCGCTACCGGCAGATGCTGCAGATGCAGAACCCGCCGATCCGGGAGGCGGACTTCGAGGAGCAGGTCCGCCGCAGCATCACGATGGAGAAGCTCCAGGCCGCCGTCACCAACTGGATCAGCATTTCCGACGCCGACGCCGAAGCCGCCTTCCGCAAGCGCAACGAGAAGGTCAAGCTCGCCGTCGTCAGCTTCCCCGCCGACAAGTTCCGGGAGAGCGTGCAGGCGAGCGACCAGGAGGTCGCCGACTGGTTCGAGAGCCACAAGGACGATTACCGCGTGCCGGAGAAGCGGAAGGTGAAGTACGCGCTCATCGACGTCCAGTCGATCCGCGACCGCATCAACGTTTCGCCGCAGGACGTCCAGCGGCACTACGAAGACAACGCCCAGCAGTTCTCGACGCCCGAGCAGGTGCGCGCGAGCCACATCCTGCTCAAGACGGACGGCAAGTCCGAAGAGGACGTGAAGAAGCTGGCCGACGAGATCGCCGCGAAGGCGAAGGGCGGCGCCGACTTCGCCGCGCTCGCCAAGCAGTACTCGGAAGACGAAAGCAACAACACGAAGGGTGGGGACCTCGACTTTTTCGGGCGCGGGCAGATGGTGCCGGAGTTCGACACCGCCGCGTTTGCCCTCGAACCGGGGCAGATCAGCGATCCCGTGAAGACGTCGTTCGGGTACCACATCATCAAGGTGACCGAGAAGCGCGAGGCCACGTCGCGTCCGCTCGCCGAAGTGCAGGCCCAGATCGAGGACCAGATCAAGTGGGAGCGCGCGCAGGACCAGGCGCAGCGCATGGCTGACGACCTCACGACGCAGCTGAAGAGCCCCGCGGACCTCGACACGATCGCAAGGGCCCAGGGGCTGGTGGTCTCCGAGTCGGGATTCTTCAGCCGCGATGAACCGATTTCAGGCCTGGGCCTCGCCCCGGCAGCGGCCGAACAGGCGTTCTCGCTGGCGGACGGCGCGGTCAGCCCCGCGATCCGCACGCCGCAGGGGTTTGCGTTCCTCACCGTGACCGGCAAGCAGGACGCGTACGTGCCGAAACTGGAGGAAGTCCAGGCGCGCGTCCGCGAAGACGTCCTCGAGAAGAAGGCGGCCGATGCCGCGCAGCAGAAGGCGAACGAGGTCGCCGGCTCGCTCAAGTCCGGGAACTTCGAGACGGCTGCCAAGTCCGCAGGGCTCGAGGTGAAGACGACCGAGCTGATCGCGCGCGGCGCACCGATCGCCGAACTGGGCGTCAGCCCGGCGATCGATGCCGTGGCCTTCTCGCTCCCGGTGAACGCGGTCAGCGACCCGATTTCGACCGAGACCGGCACGGTGGTGGTGAAGGTGCTCGAAAAGCAGGACCCGACGCCGGAGGAGATCGCCAACGGCAAGCAGGCGATGAAGGACGAGTTGATGAACGACCGTCGCGGCCGCTTCTTCGCCGCCTACATGACCAAGGCCCGCGAGCGGATGGACGTCCGCATCAACAGCGCGCTACTCGCGCAACTGACGCAGTAGCGGAAATGGAAAATGGTCGATGGTAAATGGTAAAGAGTCCGGGGGCGAGCGCTTTGCCACTTACCATCGACAGTCACTGACTGGATTTCGCGAGTTATTGACTGGAATTCGCGAACGACTGGCTGTGTGAAGCAATCCGTTTTTCAGCAGACCCTTTCGCACCGCGGTCTTTACCATTTACCATCTGCCATTTACCATCGCGTTGATGCCCAACATCATCGAAAGAAGATGTTGGGCATCAACGCGAGAGGCTCGCCTCTTCTGAACAGGCGCAACGGGGTCGTCAGCGCCTCGACCGCCTTGCCTTCCCGCGTCCCGAACAGCGCCTGCATCATCGACGGGGCCTCGGTGCCGAACGGCGCCTGGAACAGCTCGAAGAACGATTTCGGCTGCGGATAGATGACGAGTTCGACCTCGGCGTCCTCGGCGATGTTGGCGCGCGCCTTCGCGATCGCCAGCGCGCGCGAGAGGCCGCCCAGCTCGTCCACCAGCCCCAGCTCCTTGGCCTGCTGCCCGGTCCAGACCCGGCCCTGCGCGATGGAATCGATCCGCTCGGGGGTCGTCTGCCGTCCGGCGGCCGCCTTCTCGACGAACGCCTCGTAGGTGGCCTGCATCTGCTCCTCGACCTTCGTCCGTTCCTCGGGCGTGAACGGACGGATCGGCGAGTACATGTCGGCGTAGCGGCCGTCGGTCACGCGCTCCATGTTCATTCCCAGCTTGTCGAGCGTGCCGTCGATCACGAACTTGACCATGACGACCCCGATCGATCCGGTGAGAGTGGCGGGCTCGGCGACGATCTGGTGCGCCGGCATGGCGATGTAGTAGCCCCCCGACGCGGCGACGTCCGACATCGACGCGATCACCGGCTTTTCCGCACGCGTCAACATCACTTCACGCCAGATCACATCGGAGGCAATGGCCGAGCCCCCGGGGCTGTCGATCCGCAGCACGACCGCTCGGATGGAATCATCGGCGCGGATCTTTCGCAGCTGCTGGACGATGGTGTCCGACCCGATGACCTGCGCCGTGTCGGTGCTGCTTTCGCCGGTGCTGATCACGCCAACCGCGTAGAGCACGGCAATACGCGGCCCCCGATTCAGGCCGAGTGACGTCGCGGACACGTTCCGGTAGTCGCGCAGCGCCAGAAAGCGCGGCGTGTCCGCGCCAAGCTGCACCTTGTCGTCCAGTTCGTCTTCGTAGGCGACGTCGTCGACCAGCCCGGCCCGGACGGCGTCCTCGGGCAGGAACGGTCCGTGATCGATGAGCGTGCGAACCTCCTCCTCGGACTTCTGCCGCCTTTCGGCAATGCCGGCGACGAGCTGCTCGTAGAGGTCGCGGTTGAGCGACTCGGCCATCTCCCGGTGGGAGGGTGTGTAGGTTTTCTCGGTGTAGATGTTCGAGGCGGTCTTGAACTCGCCCACGTGGAGGGCGTCGGGATACGTGCCGATCTTGTCGAACATGCCGCGGAGGAACAGCTCGTAGGTCGCGATGCCGGTCAGGTCGAGCGACGCGGTCGGCATGAGGAAGACCTTGTCGCACGCGCTCGCGAGGTAGTACTCCTGCTCGCCTCCCTGCTCGAGATACGCGATGATCGGCTTGCCCGAGGTCCGGAAGTCGGCGATCGCGTCACGCACCTCCTGGACCTTGGCCCAGAGCGCGGCCGTCCCGGACGGCCGGATGATCACGCCGGTGACGCGCCGGTCGACCTTGGCCTTGCGGAGCGCCTCGGTCAGCGACCGGACGGTCGGAGGAGATTCGAACAACTGTCCCAGCACGCCGTAGGGTTCGACCTCCTGGAGGTTGCCGGTCACCCGGACCATCAGGACGGAGTTGGATGCGATTTGCGGTCCACGGCCGACCAGCATCGCGGTCATGATCAGACCGGCCGCTGAAATCACGACCGCAACCAGAAGAAGCGCCACCACGAGCCAGACGCCACGACGCACTGCCACAGGATTCCTCCTCGAAAGACGAGACTTTCGAGTATAGCGGGGAAACTCGTGGCTATCGGTCCAGATTGCGGCAGGCTACCCAGCACACGAATCGAGGACGCCCTGCTGACCTGCGACAGCTGTCTCAAATGCCGCACCGCAGAGGACGCCGGGGACGCAGAGGTTTTTCTGTTGGGATCGTGCTGTGGACAGCGTTCGCACCGCGCCCGCGCCCCGCGCACTCCGCACCCCGGATCCCAGCACCCGCACCCGCACCGCGCACCCCGCACCGCGCACTCCGCACCCCGGACCCCGGCCCCCAGCACCCGCACCGCGGACCGCGCACCGCGCACCGCGCACCGCGGATCGCGGATCAGAAGACGAACGTACCCGTAACCGCGACCGCTCCAGTCGTTTCGCGGAAGCGCGGACGCAGGTGGCCAAGAGTGTCGGATACCCCCGTTGCGCGGTCGAACCAGATGAGGCGATACGAGTAGCCGACGCTGACGCCGAACGCCGGTGTGGGATAGATGGTGACGCCGGCTTCGGTATTCAATCCGTAGCCCTTGAACCGGGCATCGCCGACCTGGGGATCGTCGAAGTCGCCGTTGAAGCCGCCATCCTCGACGGTGAACCACGGAAACGATCCGCCGGCGAGCACGTACGGCTGCACCCGGCTCCGCGAGGCGAAGAAGAACCGGCCGTCGACGTTGATCGCCTGGAAGGTCGCGTCGAGGGGTTCGCCCATGAAGGTGCCTTCGTGCTGCGTGCGCTCGTAGCTGACTTCGAGCGACGCATGTCGCGCGCGGTAGCCGAGGATGAAGCGGATCAGCGGCTGCTCGTCGATGCGCGGCAGGAAGAACAGCTCCTCGCCATCTATCTCCTTGTAGGCCGTCTCACCGTCGAAGGTTTCGCCGTCGAAGGTGAACTTCGGCATGAAGGTGACGCCGGCGAACCCACCCAGTTTCGCGAAGCCCGGCTCGGGCGCGACCTGCGCCGCGGCGGGTACGCTCGACACACACAAGGCCGACACGACGAACAGCGCGCACAGCGTCCCCGATCGAGAGAATCTGGTCATGGCCCTCGCCGCTGTGCAAGCGATCTGCCCGGAAGAAACCGTCCATTTGAAGAGCGGGATCGCGATATCGTGTGCAGCCGCGGCACGGCGGCGGTCCGGCCACTTACGGATCCGGCAGCCCGCTTACGTTTTTGCGCTCCCGCCGCAGCGCGATGATAGGCTTACCGCAAAACATCTGAAAACATCGGCGATCGTCGGCGAACGATCGCCCAGTGAGAGGAGTCATGTAATGAACAGACCGCTCGCCATCAACGAAGATGCCCCCGACTTCGAAGCGATGACGACCGAGGGACCGATCCGCTTCCACGAATGGCTTGGAAACTCGTGGGGGATCCTGTTCTCGCATCCAAAGGATTTCACGCCGGTCTGTACGACCGAACTCGGGACCATGGCCCGGATGAAGCCGGACTTCGACAAGCGGAACACGAAGATCATCGGTCTCAGCGTCGACCCGGTCGACAGCCACACGCGCTGGTCGAAGGACATCGAGGAGACGATGGGGACGGCCCCCAACTACCCGATGATCGGGGATACCGATCTGAAGGTCGCGAAGCTGTACGGCATGCTGCCGGCAGATGCCGGCGAGAGCTGCGAGGGACGGACCGCGGCCGACAACGCCACGGTTCGCAACGTCTACGTCATCGGCCCCGACAAGAAGATCAAGCTGGTGCTGTCGTATCCGATGACCGCCGGGCGGAATTTCGACGAGATCCTGCGGATCATCGACTCGCTCCAGCTCACGGCCACGCACAAGCTCACGACGCCGGCGAACTGGAAGCAGGGCGATGACGCGATCATCTCCCCGGCGGTGTCGGACGCGGAAGCGAAGGA
>DASWVN010000081.1:0-35411 GCA_036401215.1 Vicinamibacterales bacterium
AAAGCGCCGTGAAGGCCTCGCGCAGCTTGACCTCGGCATCCTTCAGGAGCGCCACCTTCTCCGCCGTGCCACGCCGCTCCGCTTCGAGCGAGGCGGCCAGAGCCGCCTTCTCCTGGAGCACCCGCTCGTGCGCCGCCCGCCCGCGAGAGCTGGACCATAAGGCACCCAGCGCTCCGCCCAGCGCAAGCGACAGGATGGCTACGATGGCGATATCCACTGTGGACGAAGTTTAGGCGAAGGTGGCGCAGTGCTCAAGGAGAAAGAACTGGGTTCCAGGGGTCCGGCGGCGCGCTGAACTTGTCGCCACGGGGTTCTTGCGGCTGCCTGTCACCACGGTAAACGCAGGGGCGCAGAGGCTTTCTTGCTGGGTTCGGGCTGCGAACGCCCGCGCGCACCAACCCGGATGCCGTTTCCCACCACGAACCAAACCTTTAGAACCTCTGCGCCCTCGGCGGTGTACGTGGTGATACTTGCCGCTACCAGCCGGTTGCAGCGACTTCAGGGGAGTGGCTGCCACTCATTTAGCACGCTGGTCGCGCGACGGTTCCCGGTCGCGGCTTCTCGAACCCGGAACCGCCTGGAAACCCTCTGGAACCCCCGAGAACCCGCTGGAACCCTCTGGAACCCAGAGACCCGCGTCAGTACTTCTTCTGCGAAGGATCGATCTGATCAATCCACGCGAGGACCCCGCCAGTGAGGTTCCGCGCGTTGGTGAACCCCCGCGCTTTCATCATCTCGACCGCCCGCCCGCTGCGTCCGCCGCTCTTGCAGTGGACGACGATCTCGGCGTTCTTGTCGAATTCGTCGAGGCGCTGGGCGAACTGCGCCGCCGGGATGAGTTCGGCGCCGGGGATGCTACAGATCTGGTGCTCGTGCGGCTCGCGCACGTCGATGAGACGCGGCGCGTCGCCACGGTCCATCCGCTCTTTCAGTTCCTTGACGGTGATGTCCATAGATGTGTCTTCGGCGTTGTGCGTTCCTGCGCTCGGAAGCGTCAGCTCACAGTATCCCTCGTACTCGGCCAGGCTCGTAATGGATGGATGCTCGCCGCACATCGGGCACTCGGGGTCCCTCGGGAGCTTCAGCTCACGGAACCGCATCCGGAGGGCATCGTAGATGACGAACCGGCCGATCAGCGGTTCGCCGATCCCCGAGAGCAGCTTGATGGCTTCGGTGGCCTGGATCGTGCCGATGATTCCGGGCAGCACGCCGAGTACACCCGCTTCCGCGCAATTCGGGACGAGCCCCGGCGGCGGCGGCTCGGGGTGGAGGCAGCGGTAGCACGGACCGTCCTTGGCGGCGAAGACCGACGCCTGCCCTTCGAATCTGAAGATGCTCCCGTACGCGTTCGGCCGTCCGGCCATCACGCAGGCATCGTTGACGAGGTATCGCGCCGTGAAATTGTCGGTGCCGTCGAGGATCACGTCGTACGCCGAGACAAGATCGAGCGCATTGGCGGCGTTCAGCCGGACCGCGTGCGTTTCGACGTTCAGGTGCGGATTGAGCGCCCGCAGCCGTTCGCTCGCGGCTTCGAGCTTCGAGCGGCCGACATCGTCGGTCGTGTAGAGGACCTGGCGCTGGAGATTGGTGATGTCGACGGCGTCGAACTCGACCAGACCGATCGTGCCGACTCCCGCGGCCGCGAGGTAGAGGCCCGCCGGCGATCCCAGGCCCCCGGCGCCGACGCACAGGACACGCCCGGATTTCAGCCGTTTCTGGCCTTCGACGCCAAACTCTGACAGCGTCAGGTGACGGCTGAAACGGATGAGTTCGTCCTGGGTGAGATCCATCCTTCCACTATATCGATACGCGTGTTTCGCCGGCCCGCTCCCGCGTTCGCGGATCCGCCTTCGGTAGCCTTTTTCCGGTAGTCCGTGCTAAACTACGACTGTTCCGGTCGGAGTTTGCCCAGTGGTGCAAATCAGCGAAAACGCAGCCAGCCTCATCAAGAAAATGACCGCCCGCCACGGGATTCCCGAGGGTGGGCTGAGAATTGGTGTGAAGGCCGGAGGCTGTTCGGGCCTCAGCTACACATTCGCCTGGGAAGCGGCCCCCCGCGAAGGCGATCACGTCTACGAGGGTCCTGAGGGCACGAAAGTGTTCGTCGACCCCAGGAGCCACCGGTTCATCGACGGCACGACGCTCGATTACGACACGAGCCTCGTGAGCAAGGGATTCATCTTCAACAACCCGAACGCGAAAGCGTCTTGTGGTTGCGGCACGTCGTTCAGCGTGTGAATCACTGATCACCGATCATCAGGGATCCGGCGATCAGTGCGTGTGCAGTGATTAGCGATCAGGGATTAGTGATCCGATGTCTACATCAACGGAAACCATCGAACAGCTCGCCAATCGCGAGTACAAATACGGGTTCTTCACCGACGTCGAGGCCGACACGATCCCCAAGGGGCTCAACGAAGACGTCATCCGGCTGATCTCCGCGAAGAAGGAGGAGCCGGAGTGGCTGCTCGAGTGGCGCCTCAAGGCGTATCGGCTGTGGCTCACGATGAAGGAGCCCACCTGGCACAACGTCAAGTTCGATCCGATCGACTACCAGGACATCGTCTACTACTCGGCGCCGAAGAAGAAGAAGGCGCTGAGCAGCCTCGACGAGGTCGATCCCGAGGTCAAGCGGACGTTCGACAAGCTCGGCATCCCGCTCGAGGAGCAGAAGCTTCTGGCGGGCGTGGCCGTGGACGCCGTCTTCGACAGCGTCTCGGTGGCGACGACGTTCCGGGAGAAGCTCGCCTCCTACGGGATCATCTTCATGTCGTTCTCGGAAGCGGTGCGCCAGCACCCCGAGCTGGTGAAGAAATATCTCGGCTCGGTCGTCCCGTACTCCGACAACTTCTTCGCGGCGCTCAACTCGGCGGTCTTCAGCGATGGCTCCTTCGTCTACATCCCGAAGGGGGTCCGCTGCCCGATGGAGCTGTCCACGTACTTCCGCATCAACGCGAAGGACACCGGCCAGTTCGAGCGGACGCTGATCATCGCGGAGGAGGGCTCGCACGTCAGTTACCTCGAGGGTTGTACGGCCCCGATGCGCGACGAGAACCAGCTCCACGCCGCGGTCGTCGAGCTGGTCGCGCTCGATGACGCGACGATCAAGTACTCCACGATCCAGAACTGGTATCCGGGCGACAAGGACGGCAACGGCGGGATCTACAACTTCGTCACCAAACGCGGGCTCGCCGCCGGCCGCAACTCGAAGATCACCTGGACCCAGGTCGAGACCGGGTCCGCGATCACGTGGAAGTACCCGAGCTGCATCCTCCAGGGGGAGGGCTCGGTCGGCGAGTTCTACTCGGTCGCGACGACGAACAACTGGCAGCAGGCCGACACCGGCACGAAGATGATCCACGTCGGGAAGAACACCCGGTCCACGATCGTCTCGAAGGGCATCTCCGCCGGCCACGGGCAGAACACCTACCGTGGTCTCGTCCGGATCGGCAAGAACGCGAAGAACGCGCGCAACTACTCGCAGTGCGACTCGATGCTGATCGGCGACAAGTGCGGCGCGCACACGTTCCCGTACCTGGAGATCAAGAACACCTCGGCGCGCGTCGAGCACGAGGCGTCGACGTCGAAGATCGGCGAGGACCAGATCTTCTACTGCCGTCAGCGCGGCATCTCGACCGAGGACGCCGTGAACATGATCGTCAGCGGCTTCTGCAAGGAAGTCTTCCGCGAGCTTCCGATGGAGTTCGCCGTTGAAGCGCAGAAGCTGCTCTCGGTGAGCCTGGAAGGGTCCGTTGGATAAAACGCCAAACTCCAAACACCAAACTCCAAACGTTCTTTGGAGTTGGACCTTTGGAGTTTGAAGTTTGAAGTTTGGAATTGTGAGCGAAAGAACCAGAGATGCTTGAGATCAAAAACCTGCAAGTGATCGCCGCCGATGGCGGCAAGGAAATCCTGCGCGGCGTGGACCTGCACGTGAAGGCCGGGGAAGTGCACGCCATCATGGGGCCGAACGGCTCCGGCAAGAGCACGCTCGCGCGCGTCGTGGCCGGTCATCCGGAATACGAGGTGACCGCCGGCGAGGTCATCTACGAGGGGCGCGACCTGCTCGCGATGGACCCTGATGAGCGCGCGCGCGATGGCGTGTTCATGGCGTTCCAGTATCCCGTTGAGATCGCCGGGGTGAACAACGCCTACTTCCTCAAGGCTGCGGTGAACGCCAAGCGCAAGCATCTCGGTCAGCCGGAACTCGACGCGATGGAGTTCATGCAGTTGATCCAGGAGAAGTCGAAGCTTCTCGAGATCAACCAGGCGATGCTCCAGCGCGCGGTCAACGAAGGCTTTTCCGGCGGCGAGAAGAAGCGCAACGAGATCTTCCAGATGGCGCTCCTCGAGCCGAAGCTGGCGCTGCTCGACGAAACCGACTCGGGGCTCGACATCGACGCGCTCAAGATCGTGGCCAGCGGCGTCAACGCGATGCGCTCGCCCGACCGCGCCATCGTCGTCGTGACCCACTACCAGCGCCTGCTCGAGTACATCGTGCCCGACTACGTGCACGTGCTGAGCGCCGGCCGGATCGTGAAATCCGGCGGCAAGGAGCTGGCGGTCGAACTGGAGCAGAAGGGATACGGCTGGATCGAGCCGCAGCCGGTAGGAGCCTGAACCGATGACACAGGTACTGGACAAGCTGCAGCCGTGGATGGCGGCCCTCGAGGCGCGTCCGACGTCGGACGTCCGCTGGCTGCAGGACGTGCGTGACAAGGCCGCCACGAGGTTTGCGGCGCTCGGCTTCCCGACGACCCGCGACGAGGAATGGCGATTCACGAACGTGGCGCCGATCGCGTCGGCGGATTTCCGCGTCGCGGCGCCGGTGGCCGTTCCGGTCGAAACGATCGACGCGGTGCCGTACGGCAACATGCCGTTTCGCATCACGCTCGTCAACGGCCGGTTCTCGGCGGAGCTGTCGCGGCTCGACAACCTGCCCGAGGGCGTGCGTGCCGGGTCGCTTGCGGCCGCGGTCACCGCACACGGCGAGGAGGTCTCGCGCCGGTATGCGCAGGCCGCCGACTTCCAGTCGCGTGGCTTCGTGGCGCTGAACACCGCGCTGGCGGCCGACGGCGCGTATCTCTACCTGCCGGACGGCACGATTCTCGATCAGCCGATCGAGATCCTGTACGTGGCCGCGGGCGACGACTCCGCGCGCGACATGGTCCAGGCGCGAACGCTGATCGTGGCCGGCGTCGGCGCGCAGGCGCGCATCGTCGAAACCTACGTGACGCTGCGCGAGGGCACGTACTTCACGAACGCCGTCACCGAGGTCTACGCCGCCGAGAACGCGGTGATCGACCACTACAAGGTCCAGCAGGAGGGGCTCGACGCGTTCCACATCGCGACGATGCAGATCGTGGCGCAGCGGAGCGCGAACGTGTCTTCGCACTCCTTTACGCTCGGCGGCAAGCTGGTGAGAAACGACGCCAACGCCGTTCTCGCCGGGGAGGGGGCCGAGGTCACGCTCAACGGCCTGTACCTGGCCGACGGGGATCGCCTCGTCGACAACCATACCGCCATCGACCACGCCAGCCCGCACTGCCCGAGCCACGAGGTCTACAAGGGGATCCTCGGCGGCAAGGCGCGCGCGGTCTTCAACGGCAAGATCATCGTGCGCCAGGACGCGCAGAAGACCGACGCCAAGCAGACCAACCGTGCGCTCCTCCTGTCCGACGACGCGTCGATCAACACGAAGCCCCAGCTGGAGATCTTCGCCGACGACGTGAAGTGCACGCACGGTGCGGCGATCGGGCAGATCGACGAAGACGCGATCTTCTACCTGCGGGCGCGCGGCCTGACCTACTTCGAAGCACGCGACATGCTGATCCACGCCTTCGCCGGCGAGATCATCGACCGCGTGCAGATCGAGACCATCAAGCACGCGCTCGAAACGGAACTGTACGCGCAGCTCGCGAAGGACCTGGCCGAGATCGACGCGGCCTGAGCTGAGGGATGGGAAATGGTAGATGGGAAATGGTAAAGGGCCTGGCTTGAGGCGGCGTTGCCCCAATAGAGTTCCTTTGCAGAGCTCCCTTGACTGCGGTTTCCCTTCCAGTTTTTCGGGAGGAAGGTAATGGGGGAAGGGGTAGGCGGCCGACTTCAGGCTCGTTGCCTGACGAACTGCTCTTTACCATCTTCCATTTACCATTTTCCATTCGAGTCATGGTGAACACGACTAGCACGGCGCAGGAGACTGCGCCGATCGCCCGCATAGATCTCGACCGGATCCGGAACGACTTTCCGATCCTCGAAACGCAGGTGCGCGGGCGGCCGCTCGTCTATCTCGACAACGCCGCCACGACCCAAAAGCCGCAGTCCGTGCTCGACGCGATCGCGCGGTATTACGCCGGCCAGAACGCCAACGTGCATCGCGGTGTTCACCACCTGTCCGAGGTGGCGACGACCGCGTACGAAGGGGCCCGCGCGAAAGTGCGGGCGTTCTTCAATGCCGCCAGCGACCGTGAGATCGTCTTCACGCGGAACGCCACCGAAAGCATCAATCTCGTCGCACAATCGTTCGCCCGGCCGAAGCTGGAGCCCGGCGATGAGGTGCTCATCTCCCACATGGAGCACCACTCCAACATCGTCCCCTGGCAGCTCGTGTGCGAGGAACGCGGCGCCCGGCTCCGCGTGGCGCCCATCGACGACCGCGGCGATCTGATGATGGACGAGTTCGAGCGTTCGTTGACCGACCGCACGAAGATCGTCGCCATCACGCACATGTCGAACGCGCTCGGTACGATCAACCCGATTGCGGAGATCGTGCAGCTGGCACAGGCGCGGCGCATCCCCGTCCTCGTGGATGGATCCCAGGCCGCGTACCACATGGCCGTGGACGTGCGCGCGCTCGGCGTGGACTTCTACGCCGCCACCGGACACAAGCTGTACGGCCCGACCGGCATGGGTATCCTGTACGGACGCGAGGCGCTGCTCGAGTCGATGCCGCCGTTTCTCGGCGGGGGAGACATGATCCGCTCGGTCACCTTCGAGCGATCGACGTGGAACGAGCTGCCCTACAAGTTCGAAGCCGGGACGCCGCACATCGAAGGGGCGATCGGCCTCGGCGCGGCCATCGACTACATCAGCGGGATCGGGTTCGACGCCATCGGCCGGCACGAGCAGGAGCTGCTCGAGTACGGCACGGCGGTGCTGGAATCGATCCCGGGCGTCCGCCTGATCGGGACCGCGCGCCGCAAGGCGAGCATCCTCTCGTTCGTGATGGAGAACGTTCATCCCCACGACATCGGCACGATCGTGGACCGCGAGGGCGTGGCGATCCGGACCGGCCACCACTGCGCGCAGCCGGTGATGGAGCGCTTTCGCGTGCCGGCCACCGCGCGCGCATCGCTGGCCATGTACAACACGCGCGAGGAACTCGACGCCCTCGGGGCCGCGCTCGTCAAGGTGAACGAGGTGTTCGGCTGATGTCCGGTCTCAACGACCTGTACCAGGAAGTGATCCTCGACCACAACAAGCGTCCGAGGAACTTCCGCACGATCGAGCGGGCGTCGCACCAGGCCGAGGGGCACAACCCCCTCTGCGGCGATCGGTTGTCGCTCTATCTGACGGTCGATGGGGACCGGATCACGGACGTCTCGTTCGTGGGCTCGGGCTGCGCCATCTCCAAAGCGTCGGCGTCGCTCATGACCGATGCGGTGAAGGGACAGCCGGTGGCCGAGGTGCGCGAGATGTTCGAGCGGTTTCACCGGATGGTGACGACGCCGAGCGATCAGCCGGTCGAGCCGATGGGCAAGTTGTCGGTGCTCGCGGGCGTGCGGGAGTTTCCCGTGCGCGTGAAATGCGCCAGCCTCGCGTGGCACACGTTGAAGGCCGCACTCGACCGCGAAGCGGCCGTGAGCACGGAGTAAGCATGATGATGAAGAATTTTCCGGTTATCCAGACACCCCCACCTGATGCGCCCGAGGCCACCGAGGCCACGAAGGGGCTCGTGCCGGATCCCGAGAAGACCGCGGCGCTCAAGCCCGCTATCGTCAAAGCCATCTCGACGGTGTACGATCCGGAAATACCGGTCAACATCTACGAGCTGGGGCTCGTCTACGACGTCTTCGTCGATGCGAACGGCGTCGCGGGCGTGAGGATGACGCTGACGGCGCCCGGGTGCCCGGTGGCCGGCTCGCTTCCCGGCGAAGTGGCGAGCAAGGTGAAGGCTGTCGAGGGAGTGACCGACGCCAGGGTCGATCTCGTCTGGGAGCCGGCGTGGACGAAGGACCGGATGTCGGATGCGGCGAAGCTGCAACTGGGTCTGTGGTGAGGGGTGTCAACTCCCAACTCCCAACTCCCAACTCCCAACTCCCAAGCTCCAAACGACCTTGGAATGGGGATTTTGGAGTTTGGAGTTTGAAGTTTGAAGTTCGAAGTTGATCGCGGAGAAGTCCGATGTTGAGACTATCCAAAAAAGCGGACTACGCGTTGATGGCGATGAAGCACCTTGCGGTGCATGTTGACGGGTCGGCGGCGAGCGCCCGGGAAATCGCCGAGAGCTACGATATTCCGCTCGAGCTGATGGCGAAGATTCTTCAGCGGCTCGCCCGGCGCGGGTTGCTGACGTCGCTTCAGGGCACGCGGGGAGGCTACAGGCTCGCCCGGCAGACCGCCCAGATCACGGTCGCCGACATCATCGAGGCGATCGAGGGGCCGCTTCAGGTGACGGCCTGCTCGGTCGAAGAAGAGAACTGCGGGCAGTACGCGAAGTGCAACGTGCGGGATCCGCTCTGGAAGATCAAGGACCGGATCGTGGCGGCTCTTTCCGACTGCACGCTCCAGGAGATTGCCTCCGACTCGATGGTCCCCGAGCCGCCAGTGCCGATGGTGTTTTCCGGGACCAGGAAGTCTTACAATCCTCCTGCATGACACGACCAATCTATCTCGACTACCACGCCACGACCCCCGTCGACCCCCGGGTGCTGGAAGCGATGCTGCCGTACTTTTCGGAGCGCTTCGGCAACCCGGCCAGCCGTCAGCATGCGTTCGGCTGGGAGGCGCAGGAGGCGGTCGACAAGGCCAGGAGCCAGGTAGCCGAGTTGATTGGAGCGTCGGCTGGCGAGATCGTCTTCACCAGCGGCGCCAGCGAGTCGAACAATCTCGCCATCAAAGGGGCCGCGTGCTCCCTGCGCGACAAGGGAGATCACCTGATCACCGTCGCGACCGAGCACAAGTCAGTCCTCGACACCTTCAAGAAGCTCGAAGCGGACGGCTGGCGCGTCACCGTTCTGGGGGTTGATAAGGAAGGGTTCATCGATCTCGACGAACTGCGCGCCGCGATCACCGGCCGGACCACGCTGATCTCGGTGATGGCGGCGAACAACGAGATCGGCACGCTGCAGTCGATTGCCGAGATCGGCGCGATTGCCGCCGAACGCGGCGTGCTCTTCCACTCCGACGCGGCGCAGGGCGCCGGCAAGATCCCGATCGACGTCCGCGCGATGAACATCGACCTGCTCTCGCTGACCGGGCACAAGTACTACGGTCCCAAAGGCGCCGGTGCGTTGTTCGTCCGGCGCAGCAAGCCGCGGATCGAGCTGGAGTGCCAGATCCATGGCGGCGGCCACGAGAACGGGTTCCGGTCCGGGACGCTGAACGTTCCCGGCGTCGTGGGCCTCGGCGCCGCCGCGGAGATCTGTTGTCGCTGCCTGCATGAAGAGCGCGCCCGCCTCGGCGCCCTCCGCGACCGCCTCCTCGACTCCCTCCGCAACGAACTCGACGGCATCCACGTCAACGGCCCCATCGGCGAACGCCGCCTCACCCACAACCTCCACATCAGCATCGACGGGGTCGAAGGCGAGCGCCTCCTGATGGCGATCGGCGACATCGCCGTGTCCACGGCCTCGGCCTGCAGCTCCGGCAGCCAGAAACCCTCGCACGTGCTCGAAGCCATCGGCCAGCACGCCTCCGCCTCGGTCCGCTTCGGCCTCGGCCGGATGACCACGGAAGCTGACGTCGACACCGCCGCCGCGCGGCTCGTGAAGGTCGTCCAGTCCCTGCGCGCGAACGCCGTCAGCGCCTGACGGAAGGCCCAGGTTCCAAGGTCCAAAGGCCAAAGGTCAGGTTCGTTTTACGCGTCCATTTTCCCGATTTCACCGGCGCGCGAGAGCGCGGCGCGGAACAGGACCGGGCCCGTCAGCTGGTGCAGCGCGATCAGCGAGACGACCAGCGTCTGCACCGTGGTGCCCCAGGTCGGATACTCCCCCGCGATGATGAGCGTCAGGCCGAGCGTGACGCCCGCCTGCGACACCATGCCCATCCACACCATGTCGCCGATCGGCGGACCGATGCCGGCGTACTTCGCACCGACCTTCATCGATCCCCAGATCAGCGCCATGCGGATGGCCGAGACGACGAGCGCCACCCAGCCGATCACCGCGAGCGCATCGAGCTGCAGCGAGGCGCCGGCCGCGGCGAAGAACACGACGAGCACCGGCAGGGCGCCGCGCTCGGTGGCCTCCTTGAGCATGTCCCCACGCGGCGGCGCGATGTTCTCCACCACGAGGCCCGCCGCCAGGGCGGCGAGGAGCGGTTCGATGTGGAGCTGCGACCCGACGCCCGCAATGATGGCGCACACGGCGACCAGCGCGACCGCCACTTCCCTGCCGACGTATCGCAGATAGAACGCGAAGGCCGCACCGACGGCGGCGCCGAAGGCGAACGACCCGAAGATCTCCCACGACAGGCTCACGAACAGCCCAACGTCGCCGGATCCGCCGAACGCATACCGGACGAACTGCATCACGAGCGTGAACGCGAGGATCAGGATGAGATCCGCCAGGATGACCACCGCCAGCGTCAATTCACTCAACGGGCCGGAGGCGCGGCTTTCGGTAATCAGCGCGATCGTCACGGTCGGTGAGTAGCTGGCGACGACGGCCGTGAGGATGGAGATGATCGCGATTTTCTGCAGGGTCGAGAATCCGTCGCCGAATCCCAGCCAGGGCCACCCGATCCAGAAAATGACGAACAGCCCGATGTAGAGCCCGAGCATGCTGATGCTGCCCAGTTGCAGCATCGCCCGCATCCGCGGGCGAAGCCGCTCCAGGTTCATCTCGAGCCCGGCGATGAACGCGATCAGCACGACCGCGAGACCGTTGATCAGCTGAAGGTCGCGCGCCATCGGACGCGTGATGATGTTCAGCATGTACGGACCGCAGATCATCCCGAACACGAGATAACCGGTCACCCGCGGCAGGCGGAGCCGCTCGAGCAGCGCGCCGGAGAGCGCGGCGGCAATCAGCGAAAATCCGAGCGCGAGCGCGGTGAATCGCGGAATGACGGTGGTGAGTCCGGCGCCGGCAACGACGAACCACACCACGGCAATCGTGAGTCCGAGCGCGAGCAGTCTCAGCATCAGACCGGCGACGGATCGGGAGGTCCTGGGGTCACGAGGAGTGCCAGAAACTCACTCACGACCGCTCCGACCGAGACGGCAAACACGATCGGACCGGCCGCGTCCGGCGCGACCTGCAGGATGTTGAGCGCGAAGGCGATGCCGATCACGCCTGGCGGGATCAGATAGGCGCCGAGGTCCGATGGCGTGAGCTCGGGGGAGAGCCTCGAGGCCACCCAGCCCCCGATCAGTTTTCCGGCCGTCCGGAACACGACGTACGGCGCGAAGAGCCAGATGCCTGCGAGCGTGGGCTGCACGCTGGCGCCGGCAATGATCAACACCATGACGATCAGCGGATGCTGCACTTTTCGCAGGTGCAGCGTCACGACCTCGTCGGTGCCGCCCGGGGTGCGGACCCAGAGCCAGCCGGCGGCGAGACCCGCCAGCAGCGGCGAGGTCTCGAGATACGCCGCCGCGCCGCCGAGCAGCGCGAGCGTGCCGAGGACGAAGACGTCGCGTTCCGCGCCCTCGCTGCGCTCGAAGAGGATCCATCCGCTGACCGCGATCGCCAGACCGAGCCCGATGCTCAACGCGACGGCGTTCCAGGCGGTCGTCTCACCCGCGCCAATGAGCGCGAGCGCCGCGCCCCCGATCAGGATCGGCAGCACGTCGTCGAGATCCGCGACGTGTGCCGCAATACGTCCGGGGCCCTCGTCCGAGTCGTGGACCGGGGCGGCCGATGCCGACGCACAGATCCCCAGAGCCAGCGCGATGAGCACGTACGGCACCGACGAGGGGATCTTCCATGCGTGCAGCAGGGCGTAGGTCGCTCCACCGACCGTGAGGATCGTCAGCGCCGCTTCGACGCTGGAAGCTGCAAAGAGCCGGCGGGTCAAACCGCGTCCGGTTCCGGCCGCAATCCCGATGAACACGCCGAGCGTGGCCAGGCCGACCGAGATCACGGCGTCGAGGTGCGCCAGGGCCTCGACGCTGATCCAGTTCAGCCCGTGAGGGCCGAGGACCACGCCGAGCGGCAGGAAGATGATGACCGGGGCGGTGAGCGGGCGCAGCCCGAGCGCCGCCTGCGTCCGCAGCATCAGCGACGCTCCAGGGCGAGCACCCGGTATTGCGACCCGCGTTGAACGGTGAGAAGGATCGCGGCGCCCTGGTCCGCGGCGCGGAAGCGCCGGAGCAGGTCCGCCGCCGTCGGAGCCTTCTGACCGTCGGCGGCGACGATCAGATCGCCGCGTTGGAGTCCGGCGTGCGCGGCGGGGGACCCGGGCGCCGCGGTCACCACTTCGATCCCGACTCCGGCGACGGTTCGTCCGAACAGCCCGGTTTCGTCGGGCGCCGGGGCGTGCGCGTTTCCTCTAGCGGATGCGTCGGCGGCCGCGACCGTCACCGCGAGCGGTGCCCGTCGTCTGATCCCCGCGATGGCGACCTGCTTCCCCGGTGTGCGCGTGGCCTCGATCTCCCGGAACTGATCGACGTGGGTGATCGGTGTGCCGTCGATGGACTGGATCACGTCGCCTGACTGGAGGACGCCATCCGCCGGGCCTCCAGGCCTCACCATGACGACCACGACGCCGATCTGGGCGCCGGTCGCTCGTGAGAGCGGAGCCGTGAGCGGATCGACCGTGAACCCGAGATCGCCGGTCCTGGAGGCCGCCGACGGTTGCGCGGACTGCGCGATGGCCCGGAGCGCATCGCCTGGAACGACGACGGCCGCATCCGTGCTGCCGCGGACGAGACCGACGAACAGGCCGTCCAGCGTGAAGACGGCCGACCCGCGGGGCAACTGCGTTTCCGTGGCAGCAAGCGAGAGCAGCGTGATGCCGGACTGTGGATCCTGAAATGTCTCGACGCGGCCTACATAGACAGGTCTGACGGCGGGACCGATCGACGTGGCTTCGACCAGGGCGACGTACCGCGGTCCGAACCGTGCCGGACCCGGCCGGATGGTGACCGCGCTGTCGTCCACGGCCGGGACGCGGAGAACGGCGAGATCGCCGACGCGATCCCGCGCGATAATCTCCTGATCGGTACCCCCGGCGGCGCCGATGATGGTGGCATCGCCGTCCACAACGGTTACCGCACGATCGGGCAACAGCCGCGGCGCGATGGAACTCGAGATCCGGCCGCCGGCGGTCTGGGCACGCACGATCGTGATTCGTGGGGTGAGCCGACGCTCGAGGTCGGCCATAATGGACGCAAGTTCGTCGTACGCGGCACGAGCGGCCAGCCGTTCGAGCGGCGCGGGCGCCGACTGGACAGTAGGGACGGCTGGCGTTTCGGGAAATCGAAACCGCGCCAGCAGCAGGAGAACACCTACCGAAACCGCGATCGTCACCAGAAGCAGGCGCGTTTCGCGGCTATTGCGCGGCGTGGCTTCCGGACTGCTCATCCTGAGGAGCGTACCCCAGAGCCACGGATGGCACCAACTCCGGGCGGTTCTTCAGCTGGCAAAAACATTGCCGTACATGCAGGGCACCCCTTTACGGGGGCGTCACGCAGGGCACCCCTTTACGGGGTGCCATATAGGGCATCCTGTTACGGGTGCCAATGACCACGGCGTCAACTTCAGTCACAAGGAATGACCCAACAAGCTGATCCATCTTCAGGCCGTCGACGGCCGTTGCTCGTGGTGTCCAACCGCGAGCCTTACATGCATACGCGCCAGCCGGATGGCACCATCCGGTGGACCCCGACGACTGGCGGTATGGCCGTGGCGCTCGACGCCTTGCTCCGCGAACGCGGCGGCACGTGGATCGCCCACGGCGCGGGCAACGCCGATCGCGAGGTCGTCGATGCGCAGGATCGCGTTCGGGTCCCTCCAGACGATCCCGCGTACACCTTGAAGCGCATCTGGCTGACCGCCGAAGAGGAGGCCCGCTACTACGGCGGTTTCTCGAATGAAGGCCTCTGGCCGATGTGCCACATCGTCCACGTGAAGCCGATCTTCAGGAGCGAGGACTGGGACGCCTATCAATCCGTCAACGACCGCTTCGCCGCTGCCATCGCGCAGGAACTGAGCGACCCGTCGGCGCCGGTCTTCATCCAGGACTATCATCTCGCCCTCACGGCCCAGCAGCTCCGCCAGCGCCGTCCCGAAGTGAGAACGGCGTTGTTCTGGCACATCCCCTGGCCGCACCCGGACCGCCTGCGGATCTGTCCGTGGCGGAAGGAGATCATGGCGGGCCTGCTCGCGAACAATCTGCTCGCTTTTCAGCTCGAGCGCGATCGCCGCAACTTTCTGATGGGGGTCCGCGACGAGCTGTCCGCCGACATCGAGAAGAGCGTCGTCCACATGAACGGCCACGCGACGCACGTGGTCTCCGCGCCGATCGGCGTCGACTACGACAGGATCATGTCGATCGCCACTGATCCTGGTCTCGAAGCCGAGAAGAACCGCCTTCGACGCGAGCTGCACCTTCGCGATGACGCGATCGTGGGCGTCGGGGTCGACCGGCTCGACTACACGAAGGGCATCCCGGAGCGGCTCATGGCGGTCGACCGGATGCTCACGGCCAATCCCGAGCTTCGCGGCCGGTTTGCGTTCGTTCAGGTCGGCGTTCCATCGCGATCGAAGCTCGAGAGCTACGCGTCCATCGAACGCGAGATCGACGATCTCGTCGCCGACATCAACCGGCGGCATGCCGACGACTCTGGATTCGGTCCCATCCGGTATCGCAAGTCCGCGCTGAAGATCCGGAGGCTCACGGCCCTCTACCAGCTCGCCGAATTCTGCATCGTCAGCTCGCTGCACGACGGGATGAACCTGGTCGCGAAGGAGTTCGTCGCGTCCCGAAGCGACGAGAGCGGGGTGCTGGTCCTCAGCGAGATGACGGGTGCGGCGCACGAGCTGACCGATGCGTTGATCATCAATCCCTACGACATCGACGGATTCGCCGAGACGATCGCGCGCGCGATCCGGATGCCTCTCGACGAACAGCGCCAGCGGATGCGCGCGATGCGCCGGATCGTGGCAGGGCACGACGTGTTCGTGTGGGCATCGGACATTCTCGAAGGGCTCGAGCGCACGTCGCCGCGGCCGAGAGCCGTCCGCGGTCCGCGCATCGCCCGATCCCTCGCCGAATCCACCCGTCGCGAGCGGGCGCGCGCCACAGACGATGTCCACCACTGAGCAGCAGCTCGCGGCCGATGCCTGGCGGCGTGCGGACGGACGGCCTCTGCTCCTGCTGCTCGACTTCGACGGCACGCTCGCCGAATTTCAGGCCGATCCCGCGGCGGTCTACCTGTCGCCGGCTCGCCGCGCGATCCTCGAGCGGCTGCGCCAGCGGTCGACGATGGGAGTCGTGAGCGGACGCCGGCTCGACGACGTCCGCAGGCGCGTGTCGTTCGACGACATCATCGTGGCCGGGCTCCACGGCCTGGAGATCGCGATGCCCGGAGAGCCGGGCTTCGTGCACCCCGACCTTGCCGGCGCGATCGACGTGATCACCAGCGCCGGGCGCCGGCTTCGCGAGTCGACGCAGAGTCTTCCCGGCGTGTTCGTCGAGGACAAAGGCGCATCCGTGGCGTTGCACTTCCGCGAAGCGGACACGGAGCACCAGCGCAAGGCCATCGATACGTTTGCCGACGTGACGCAGCCGTCCGTGGAGCGCGGCCTGGTCCGCGTGATGCGCGGATCGAACGTGCTCGAACTGCTGCCGAACATCGACTGGAACAAGGGGAGCGCCGTACGATGGATTGCCGAGAGGATCTCGCAGCGATCCGGCGCTCCGTTCATTCTCTACATCGGCGACGACGTCACCGATCAGGACGCATTGGACTTCGTCGAGGCCGCCGGCGGTCTGGCGATTGCCGCGTCGGATCGCGTTTCGGCCGCCGTTCGCGTCGAGGGTCCCGCCGGTGTGGAGCGATTCCTGTCTGCTCTCTGATAGGATCGTAAGTTCATGTCTGAGACACGTATCACCGTTGCCCACAGCCCCGACTCCGACGACGCGTTCATGTTCTATGGGTTCGCGAGCAACAACGTCGATACGGGCGGCATTGTCGTCGACCAGGTGCTTGCCGATATCGAGACGTTGAACCGCGCGGCGTTCGAGGGCAAGTACGAGGTCACCGCCGTTTCCTTCCATGCCTTCGCGCATCTTGCCGACAAGTACGCGCTGCTGCCGCACGGCGCCAGCATGGGCGACAACTACGGCCCGATCGTGGTGGCCCGGGCCGACGGCGGTCCCTCGGGCGTCAAGGGGAGCCGGATCGCGATCCCCGGCACGCTGACCACCGCGTATCTTGCGCTGCGCCTCTACGAACCCGACTTCGAGTACGTCGTCGTGCCGTTCGACGAGATCCAGCAGGCGGTGCTCGACGGCAAGGCCGAAGCGGGGCTGCTGATCCACGAAGGACAGCTGACTTACCAGGACGAGGGACTCCGGAAGATCGTCGACCTGGGGGAGTGGTGGAACGAGCGTACCGGAGGCCTGCCGCTGCCGCTCGGCGGCAACATCATCCGGCGCGATCTCGGGCCCGAGATGATCCGCAAGGTCTCGAAGATGCTGCACGACAGCATCGCGTACGCCCTCTCGAATCGTCCTGCGGCCGTCGAGTACGCGGAGCAGTTCGGCCGCGGCCTCGACCGCGCACGCACGGACACGTTCGTGGGGATGTACGTGAACGACCTGACCCTCGGCTACGGCGAACGCGGCCGCCAGGCGGTCGAACGCCTGATGAGCGAAGCCTTCGAAAAGGGCCTCATCCCCAACCGTGTGTCCGTAGAGTTCGCTGCCTGATCTCTTCGACGGGCGGCCACACAGCCGCTGCGCAGGGCCGAGTGTCGTCGACCGGCAGCCACCCGCCGGCTCGAAAACGCGGAGTTCGTGGAGTTCGCAGAGTTCGCAGAGGAGCCCTGATACCGGCGTGTGTGCGTCTGCCGGGGCCGCGCTCCGCGCGGTATGGCCGCGGAGAGGGTAAGTTCACAAGCCGTTCTGAAGCCTGCGACGGCTTGTGAACTCACCCTCTCCACGGCCATATGTGCCGCCCGCAGGGCGGCGCCCCGGCAGACGAACTGACGCCGCTCGGCGCCGGTTTCTCTCGCCTCCGCGATCTCCGCGGCCTCTGCGAGTTTCAGTCGGCAGCGGCTGTCGTCCCAATTGCGCGCCAGCGCCGCGAAATACCCCCGGCAAGCCGCTGTCGTTCGGCCGACTGGAGTCGTCGCAATCTATTACTTCTCCAGGTCCACGAACACGAAACCGTCACGTTCGACGACGGCACCTGGAGTGACGACGATCGCATTCGTGAACATCGGGCCGGCGGTGACACACGTGTGGAACTCGCCGCGTTCGCCGCAAGGGTCGACATCCGGCGGTAGCGCCGCGAGGAGCGACTCGTCGAACGCCCGCCCGATCAACTCGCGCGGCATCGCCCGCGGGTCCAGGCAGGTGATTCGCGCGCGCAGTCCGGCTCCGATCATTTCGCGCGCAAGCTCGCGTGTCGGCCTGTTCCACAGCGGAAAGATCGGCTGCAGGCCGGTGCCGCGCAAGCGGTCCTCGCGATAGGCGCGGACGTCTTCCAGGAACAGATCGCCGAACGCCACGTGGGTGAACCCTTCGTTCACCAGCGACTGTACGGCCCGTCCCATCCGCTCCTCGTAGATCTCGTTCGAGCAGGGTGACGGGATCGCGACGCTGACGAGCGGAAGCCCTGCGGCGTCGGCCTGCGCCTGGAGCACGCTGCGCCTGACGCCGTGCATCGAGACGCGGTCGTAGGTTTCGGTCACGGTGGTCAGGAGCGCCGCCGGTTCGACGCCGTCGCGTGACCTCAGCACGTGGAGGGCCCACGCGCTGTCCTTCCCGCTGCTCCAGGACAGGGCGACCTTCATTGTCCGTGCAGCACCCGCGCGATGACCTCGACGCCTTCGGCCACGCGCGGACCGGGGATCACCGTGCGGGCGTCGGCGATGATGTAGACGCGGCCGTTGCGGACGGCTGGGACGGACGAGAGCGTGCGCCAGACGGCGCGCTCCTTTGCCGCGGCCGCCGGATCGAGCGGTTCCGCCCGCAGTTCGAGGATGACGTCGGGGCGCCGCGCGATGATCAGTTCCGCGGTCGCCTGCACGGACTGCTGGTTCACGTCGGCGAACACGTTGTCGCCGCCCGCGGCCGTCACCATGTCGTGGACGAAACCGTATCCGCCGCTCGCGTAGATGCCGCGGAGCGCGAAGCTCTCGCGGCCGAACACGATCAGCGTTCGAGGCCTGGGTTTTCCAGCGGCCCGGTCGCGGACGGCGGCGATCCGTCGCTCGATCTCGCCGGCAAGCGAGGCGGCCCGATCGGACGCGCCGATTCTTTCTCCGAGACTCCGGATCGTCCGTGTGACGTCCGCAAGCTCGGCGTGCGAGTAGACGAAGACCGGCACACGTGCGCGATCCAGCTGCTGCCGCAGATCGGTCTGGCTGCCATACACCACGACGAGATCCGGCCGCAGCGACAGGATGCGCTCGAGATCCGGATCGAGCAGGGCGCCGACCTTCGGGAGCTTCGCGACCTCCGGTGGAAACTTGTCGAAGCTGCCCACGCCCACGACGCGATCGCCGGCCCCGAGCGCGAAGAGCATCTCGGTGACTGCCGGCACGAGCGAGACGATGCGCTGCGGCTGCTCCGCGGTCTGCGCCGCCAGCGTTGCCAAGGCCACGATGCCGGCCAGAAGCCATTTAGCATTCAGCATTGAGAGGTTTTGCAGACGAGCATTCAGCATTGACCAGATCCCGCTAGCCGCCCCGCCGCACCAATAACCAGAGAAAAAAAGGTCCGCCGATGATCGCGGTGATCACGCCGACCGGCAACTCGAGCGGCGCCAGCACCGTGCGGGCGATGGCGTCGCACGCGATCAGGAACGCGGCGCCGAAGAGGGCCGAGGCCGGGAGCACGACCCGGTGATCCGCGCCGACGAGCAGGCGGACGAGGTGCGGAACGATGATCCCGACGAATCCCACGGGTCCTCCAACCGAGACGGCGGCGCCGGTCGCCATCGACGCACTGAAGAACGCCACGCGTTGGGCCCGGACGACGTCGAGGCCCCGCGATTCCGCGGCATCCGGCCCCAGGTTCAACAGATTCAGCGGACGCGCCAGCCAGGCAAACGCCGCCATCGCCATGACGGCCAGCGGCAACGCCGTGAGGAGCGGACCGTAACTGCTGACGTCCAGGTCCCCCATCAGCCAGCGCAGGATCCTGAACGTCTCGGCGAAGTCGGCAAAGTACTGGACGAAGAGGATCAGCGCCGAGAAGAACGCGTTCATCGTCACGCCCGCGAGCAGCAGCACATCGGTCGACAGTCCGCGGTGCTTCGCGGTCGCCAGCGCGTAGACGACGCCGACGGCGAGTAACGATCCGGCGAAGCTGGCGGCCGGGGCGGCGGAGATCCCGAAGAGCACGAGCGAGCTGCCGAACGTGATGGCGAGCATCGCACCCAGCGCGGCGCCGGCCGAGACGCCGAGCGTGAACGGCGTCGCGAGCGGGTTGCGCAGCAGCCCCTGAAAGACCACGCCCGCGCTCGCCAGCATGCTGCCGACCAGCGCGCCGGCCAGCGTGCGCGGCAGGCGGGCGATGAAGAAGATCTGCGCGTCGGGGTTCTGGTCGAAGGGGAGCGAGCGGTCGAACACGCGTGAAAGGCTGATCGACGTGGAACCGATGAGCGGCGAGAGCAGGATCGCGCCGGCCGCCAGGCTGCCGAAGATGACGAGCGAAGCCAGGATCCGGCGACGGACCGGTTTCACTGCCGTCCCCCGATCGTCCTGAGCGGCACCACGGTCAGATGGCCGGTTCGCGGATGCATGGTGACGTTCGCCTCGACGTCGTAGAGCCGCCTGACGTTGCCGGGTGTGAGCACCTCGCCGACGGCGCCGGCGCCCAGCACGCGCCCCTCCTTCAGCATCACGAGCGTGTCGCACAGCGCCGCCGCGAAGTTCAGGTCGTGCGTCGAGAGCACGATGGTGAGTCCGTGCCGTTCGTGCAGCGTCCGCAGCAGCGATCCGATCTCGATCTGATACTTCAGGTCCAGTGCAGCCGTAGGCTCGTCGAGCAGCACGACCGAGCCCTCATCCGGCGTCCCGATCTGCGCCAGCGCCGACGCGATGATCACGCGCTGCTTCTCGCCGCCGCTGAGCGTGGAGAACGCGCGGTGCTCGAGCGGCAGCGTCCCCGTGGACGCGAGCGCCTGCCGTGCGATGGCGGCATCCTCAGGACCCTCGATCGCAAAGGGACCGAGATGCGGATACCGTCCCATCAGCACGACTTCGAGCACGGTGTACTCGAACGCGAGATGCGTCTCCTGCGGTACGACCGCCATCCGCCGTGCGATGGCCAGCCGCGGCATCGATGCCAGGTCGCGGCCGTCCATCGTGACCGTGCCGCGCTGCGGTTTGCGGCTTCCAGAGAGAAGACGCAGCAGCGTTGTCTTGCCGGATCCGTTCGGCCCGATGATGCCGGCGAATCCGCCGGACGGGACCTCGAACGAGACGCGGTCGAGGACCGTCCGTTCGCCGTACCCGAACGTGACGTCAGCGGCCCGCAGCAATGCGGAGGCCCACCGTGGCGCGGCGCCCGAGAGCGGGGAAGCCGAGCGCTTCCTCGTAGGCTTCGTCGAACAAATTCTCGATCCGGCCGTAGAGTTCGCCGATTCGCGGGAGCTTCCACGAGGCGCCGGCATTCCACACGGTGAACCCGGGGGCATAGTGCAGGCCGCCGAATGTTCCCGTCGACGGTTCGACGTCGAGCACGCGGCTGCGCGCGCCTCCGCTGACGAACGCCGCGAGCGGACCCGCTGCCGCGGAGAGGTCCACCGAGAGCTGGTGCTTCGGCCGGCGCAAAAGCGGTTCGCCGACCGAGAATGGCGGCGGCGCGAGTTCGTCGTTGTCGACGGCCAGGATCTCGGACGCGAGGAGCGTGTAGCCGATCCGCGCGCGCAGATCGACCGGCGTCCTCAGATCGATGCGCCGGCCGGTCGTGAGCGACAGCTCCAGCCCGCGGGACCGGGCGTTCGAGATGTTGTCGGTCATGTAGCGGCTCGACTCACGGAACGATCCGACGGCGACGATCAGGTCGTCGAACTCGTTGAAGAACCCGACCGCTTCGACCACGGCGATCCCGCGCGCGAACGACTGTTCGATCGCGACTTCGGCGCTGCGGCTGCGTTCCGGTTTGAGCGACGGATTGTCGGTGAAGGCGATGTCGAATCCGCCTGGCGGCCGGATCCCGGTCGATGCGGACCCGCGCAGCTTCGTCACGTTGACGGCGCCGGGGTTGAGGATCCACGCGATCGCCCCTTTCGGGTTGACCGACAGGACGTCGTCTTCGGCAAGCGCGACGAAGGCATCGCGGCGGATGTCGTCGAGGCGGGCGCCGGCGGTGACGAAGATCCGTTCGCGGGCGTTCCAGCGGGCTTCGGCGAAGTAGCCGGCGGCTGTGCGCTTCACCGGCAGCGGCTCGAACGCCTCGTCGGTAATGAAGGTGCTGCCCGCTTGCTCGCGCTGGAGTTCCGCGCCGGCGGAGATCTCGAACGACGAGGTGAGTGGAACGTCGATCTGCGCGCGGCCGGACCACCGCCGCGAGCTGGACTCCGACGGTCCGAACGGGCTCACGAAGTCGCTCTGCAGCCGGTGATAACCCGTCTGCAGCACCGCGCGTGCCCGCGCGCCGAGCGGAACGATCGCCGAGACGCCGGCGACCGTCTGCTCGTTCTCGCCGCGCGAGATCGTGTCGATTTCGGTGAACGCGCCGATCGGGTTCGACCCGAAGGGTCCGGGCACGCCGCGATCGTCGGCCGAGTGCTGGAACTGGCCGCGCACCGAGAGTCCGCGGCCGCGCCAGCCGGCCGTCAGCCCTCCCGACAGGCGCTCGTAGTCGTCGTTCTGCACCGTGTCGCCGTTCTCAAGCCGGCGGCCGTTGAAGCCGTCGCTGGCGAGGCGCTCGCCGAACGCGCCCCACTCGAACCGGCCGATCGCCCCGGAGGTTGCGCCATTCACGCGAGAGCTGCCGTAGCCGCCGCCCTCCACGCCACCCGTGACGACCGGCGTCCCGCCCCGGCGCGTGATCACGCGCACCACGGCCCCGATCGCATTCGAGCCGAACAGCGCGCTCTGCGGACCGCGGACGATCTCGATCCGGTCCACGTTCGCCGTCGACAGGTGCGCGAAGTCGAACTCCCCCCCGAACGCCGTCACCGGCACGTCGTCGATGAACACGAGCGTGAAGTTGGACTCACCGCCGCGCGGAAAGACACCCGTGACCGCGCCGGTGCCTCCCGTGGCCACGACCGTGAGGCCCGGCACACTGCGGAGCGCGTCAGCGACCGAGTGGATCTGCCGCCGTTCGAGTTCCGCGCCCGTCATGACCGTAATCGTGGACGCCGCCTGCGAGAGCGGCACTTCGACCTGCGCGGCCGAAACCACGACGGATTCGGTGACGCCGCTCACCGTGAGGCGGATGTCGCCGAGCGCGCGCGGCTCGCGTCCGTCGACGCCGGAGATTTCGCCACGGAAGCCGGCCAGCGCGACGCGAACACGAAGGCCGGGCGCGTCGGGTGCGTCGATCGTGAACTCGCCGCGGCCGTCGGTCGTCGCGGTGCGGAGCGACCCGCCGTCGGCCGTGACGATCACGGTCGCTCCCGGCACGGCCCGTCCGTCGGGATCGACGACACGTCCGGTCAAGGTTGCGGCGGCGGCGATGGATGTGAACGTGAAAAACGAGAGAACGAGAGCGGAGAGACTACGGATGGACGCAGCAGGCACGAGGCTCCTTTCCGGCGTGTAACGCGCCAGGCCCGCCTTGCTGCCTTCGGCAGCTTCGGCGGAATTCCCCCGGCAGCCAGGTATCCTGGCTCGCAGGTCACTACGTCGTCTCTCCTGCCTTCCCATGCGCGCGTGTGCGCACAGTGGCTTGTCGCGCCGAAGCCCCGCAAGGGGCGAAGGCGGACTGTCGGAGGCGATCTCCCTGCTTACAGTGGCGGCACCGCGTGGGCTTTGCACCCACTTCGCTTGACCGCCGGGTCGAGCCGGCCGCACGACCGGCTCATCATCAGTTGTCTCCTGAGAATATCACTTAAAATAAGAAGTTCATGACGAAGAGCTCCACCGTCACCGTTCGTCAGATGCCGATGCAGGGCGCGGCCGGTTCCGCCGGACCGCTGGTCATCCGTGCAGAAGTGTTGCCGATCGAGACGGCGGAGCGCGTCGAACTGATCGACGTGACGGATCGCCTTGCCGCGTTCGTCGCCACGGCGGGTGTTGCGGAAGGCGTGCTGAGCGTCTGGTCGCTGCACACGACCTGCGCCGTGTTCATCAACGAGTCCCAGCAGGCGCTTCACGCGGATATCAAGCGGGTACTCGAGCAGGTGATCGATCGTCATACCGACTGGATGCACAACGACCCGGAGCACTCCGACTGCGATCGATGCAATGCCGACTCGCACCTTCGCGCCATGCTGCTCGGCCACAGCGTCACGCTCCAGGTCAGCGGAGGAGAAATCGTGCTTGGACAGTGGCAGCGAGTGCTCGTTGGCGAGCTGGACGGCCCGCGATCGCGGTCGCTGCGCGTGCAGATCATGGGCCTCGGCAGGCCCGATGCGAGCGTCGCTTCATGATCGACCGGCGCATCGAAGCCGCGGGCATCGCCGACATCGCGGAACGCATCGAGGCGGGCGAACGGCTGTCGTTCGACGATGGCGTCCGGCTCTTCGAGTGCCCGGACCTGCTCGTCGTCGGGCATCTCGCCAATCGCGAACGTGAACGTCGTCACGGCAAGCTGACCTACTACAACTTCAACATCCGGCTCGAAGCCACGAACGTCTGCGTGGCGAACTGCCTGTTCTGTTCGTTCGCGCGGCTGACGCCGGATTCACCGGCCGCGTACACGCTGTCGCTGGACCAGATCTTCGACAAGCTGCGGCAGCGCGCGCACCAGCCGCTCACGGAAGTCCACGTGGTGAACGGCCTGCACCCCGATCTGCCGTTCGAGTACTACACCGACATGCTGCGCGGGTTGAAGCAGGTCCGGCCGGGCATTCATCTCAAGTGCTTCACCGCGGTCGAGATCGCCTTCTTCGCGGACCTCTACAAGATGACGGATCGCGAGGTCCTCGAGCGCCTGCGCGAAGCCGGCCTCGACTCGCTGCCCGGCGGCGGCGCCGAGATCTTCGCGCCGCGCGTGCGAAAGAAGATCTCGAACGACAAGGCCGACGCCGACCGGTATCTCGCCGTTCACAAGATCGCGCACGAGATGGGCATGCGCACGAACGTGACCATGCTCTACGGCCACATCGAGACCTACGCCGAACGCGTCGATCACATGCTGCGGGCGCGCGCGCTCCAGGACGAGACGGGCGGCTTCCAGGCGTTCATCCCGCTCGCGTTCCATCCCGACAACAACCAGATGCGCAAGCTGCCGCCGCCGACCGCCACCGACACGCTGCGGGTGCATGCGGTCTCGCGGCTGATGCTCGACAACATCTCGCACGTGAAGGCGTTCTGGATCGCGACCGGCGTCGAACTCGCGCAGCAGGCGCTCTGGTTCGGCGCCGACGATCTCGACGGAACGGTGCAGGAAGAGAAGATCTACCACATGGCCGGCGCGCGCACGCCGGAGATCATGAGCACCGCCGCGATCCGCCGCCTCATCCGGGCCGCCGGACGCGAACCGGTGGAACGGGATACGCTGTACAACGTGGTGACGGGTCCGGACGAACCCGACGAGGTCAGACTTGGACATTCAGCTGCTCACGCAGGTTGAGAAGGAGAGCATCGGCGAACGTCAGCCCCTGCCCGACAAGTACCTCCGGCTTTCGGACGACGAGATGGACGCCCGCATCGCGGCGGCCAGGCGTGCACTCGGCAGCCGCGTCGTCATCCTGGGCCACCACTATCAGCGTGACGAGGTCATCAAGTTCGCGGACTTCACCGGTGACTCGTTGAAGCTCGCGCGCGCGGCCGCGACGAAGCACGAAGCCGAGTTCATCGTCTTCTGCGGCGTCCACTTCATGGCCGAGAGCGCCGACATCCTGCGCGCGCCCCACCAGAAGGTCGTGCTGCCCGATCTCGCGGCGGGCTGCTCGATGGCCGACATGGCGGCGCCCGATCAGCTCGACATGGCGTGGCGCGAACTGGAGCAGATGGGGATTCGCACCGACTCCGTCGAGAACGGCAAGCGCGGCCTCATCCCGGTCACCTACATCAATTCATCGGCCGCGATCAAAGCCTTCGTCGGCGCGCATGGCGGGATCGTCTGCACGTCCACGAATGCGGCCTCGGTCATGCAATGGGCGTGGGAGCGCGGCGAGAAGCTGCTGATGCTGCCCGACCAGCATCTCGGCCGCAACACCGGCTACAAGATGGGTCTGCCGCTCGACGACATGGTCGTGTGGGACCCGAATGAGATGTGGGGCGGCGTCGACGCGGCGCAGCTGAAGAAGGCGAAGTTGATCCTGTGGAAGGGGCACTGCTCGGTTCACACGCGGTTCACCACGCAGCAGATCGCCGCCTTCCGCACGCAGCATCCCGCCGGCAAGGTCGTCGCGCATCCCGAGTGCACGTGGGAGGTCGTCCAGGCAGCCGACGAGAGCGGATCGACCGAATACATCATCAATACGGTCAGGAACAGCCCGCCGGGCAGCACCTGGGCGGTCGCGACCGAGATCCACCTGGTCAACCGGCTCATGAACGAGGTCGCACCCGAGAAGACCGTCGTCACGCTCGATCCGTTTGGCTGCCTGTGCTCGACGATGTTCCGCGTGTCGCCGAACCACCTGCTCTGGGTCATGGAAGGCCTCGTCGAAGGGGAGGTCCACAATCAGATCGTCGTCCCCGAGGACCAGAAGCGCGATGCGCGGCTGGCGCTCGAGCGGATGCTCACGGTCAGGAGCTAGCTCCTGACATTCAGCGAAAGAAGAGGAGAAGAGAATGGCTCATGAAGTTCCCCCGCTTCCGTACGACTACAACGCGCTGGAGCCGCATATCGACGAGCAGACGATGCGGATCCATCACGACAAGCATCACGCGGCGTACGTGAACAACCTGAACGCCGCGCTCGAGAAGCACCCGGACCTCCAGCAGAAGAGCGTCGAGGACCTCCTGAAGGGGATCAACAGCATCCCCGAGGACATCCGGACGGCGGTCCGTAACAACGGCGGCGGCCACGCGAACCACACGATGTTCTGGGAAATCATGGGGCCGGGCAAAGGGGGAGCGCCGACCGGCGCGGTAGCCGATGCGATCAAGTCGTCGTTCGGCAGCTTCGACAGCTTCAAGGAACAGTTCGCCAAGGCCGCGGCGGGCCGCTTCGGCAGCGGCTGGGCCTGGCTGATCGACGCCGGCGGCAAGCTGGTGATCGAGAGCAGCGCAAACCAGGACAGTCCGCTGATGGAAGGCAAGAAGCCGATCCTCGGCCTCGACGTCTGGGAGCACGCCTACTACCTGAAGTACCAGAACAAGCGTCCCGACTACATCGCCGCGTGGTGGAACGTCGTCAACTGGGACGCGGTGAACAAACGTTTCCGCTGACGCGGATGGTAAATGGTCGATGGTAAATGGAAAAGGATGCGAGCCGTCGGACATTGCCAACATGGAACTGAGTTCCCTCAACTCACTTCGCCAGGTTTAGAGAGAACCCGGATGGACTGGTGATCGGTAGGTGGATTCGAGTTCTTTACCATCTACCATTTACCATTTACCATCCCCTGCCGAGCGCAGCGAGGATCTCTTCGTGCGAAGGGAATTCGTGTTGGCGCTCGGCGACGAATGAGTAGGTGATGCGCCCGTCCGGCTCGATCAGGAAGAGAGCCGGGCGGGCGATGTTCCAGGCATCCAGTCCCACCCTGTGCCACACGCCGTACTGGCGCAGCACGTCGCGTGATTCGTCGATCAGGATGTTGAAGGGAAGCCCGGTCTCTTCGATGTAGCGCCGCACGTTCTCGGACTTCTGCGCGACGACCGCCACCACCTGCGCGCCCCGCGCTTCGTATTCCTTTGCGTGCCGCGCCAGTTCACCGAACCGGCTCCTGCAGTTGGGTCACCAGGTGCCCCGATGAAACGCGAGCAGCACGCGTCCCTGCGCCAGGAAGCCGGCCAGCGAGCGCATCTCCCCCTTCTGCGTCGGCAGGGTGAACGGCGGAGCGACGGTGAGCGATGATGCGTGAGACACAGAGCTAGAACAACTTGACGTCGACCATTTCCCCGGCTTCCACGATGTCGGTCTGCGCCCCGATCTCGATGTAGCCGTCGGCGAGCGACATCGACGTGATGTCGCCGGACGCCTTGAACGCCGGCACCGCGGCGCCATCCACGAGCCGCACCGTGTAGAACTGATGCCGTCCCGTCGTCGACACGACGCGGCGGGCGAGCGGGGCGCGGACGATGCGAGGCGTGTACTCGGGGAGTCGCGCCATGCGGCGGAGCATCGGCACCAGCAGCATGTAGGCGTTCGACAGGCACGACGTCGGATAGCCGGGCATCCCGAACACCGGCGTCTTGCCGACGCGGCCGAACACAGTCGGCTTGCCCGGCTTGACCGCGATCCCGTGGAAGATCACCTCGCCGATCTGCTCGATGGCGTCGAGGATCAGGTCGCGTTCCCCGACGGAGCTGCCGCCAGAGAACACCACGATGTCGCCGTCGGCGGCGCGGTGGATGGCCGCGACCAGATCGGGCAGCGTGTCGGGCGCCGGCGGATGCGAGACCGCGACGCCGCCGTGGCTGACGACGATCGACGTGATGGTGAACCCGTTGATGTCGTAGATCTGTCCCGGCGCGAGCGGTTCGCCCGGCTCGATGATCTCGTTCCCGGTGGAGAGGATCGCGACGCGCGGCTTCGCGAAGACGTCCACCTCGGGCAGGCCGATGGCCGCAAGCGTCCCCACACGGCTCGGCGTCAGCACCGTGCCTTCGGGCATCAGCGCGGCGCCGGCCGCGATATCCGCCGCGCGCCGGCCGACGTGCTGGCGCGGATACACCGGCGTGAAGATCCGCACCTCGTCGCCGGTCGCTTTCTCCGTCTCCTCCACCATCAGGACCGCATCGGCGCCGGCCGGCATCGGCGCGCCGGTGGCGATCTCGATGCACTCGCCGCGGCTCACGGTTCGCATGGGGACCTGGCCGGTGTAGACCTTTTCGATGCAGCGGAGGACCTTCGGTTCGTGGACGCCGGCGCCGAACGTGTCCTCGGCGATCACGGCGTAGCCGTCCATCGCGGCGCGATCGAAGGGCGGCACGTCGATCGCCGCCACCGCGGGCGTGGCGATCACGCGTCCCGTCGCCTCGCGGAGCGGCACGCGTTCGGTCCGGACGATCGGAGCGGCCGCTTCCATGACGAGCGCCATCGCCTCGTCCATCGGCAGCGTGTCGCGGATCGGCCGCATCGAGCCCGTCGTCGCGTCACTCACCGGCTCAACTCCCTCACGACGTGCCCGATCTCGGGCAGGATCAGTCTGGTCATCGCGAGCCGCACCGCATTCTCCGATCCCGGCAGAGAAAAGATGGCCGTGCGTCCGATCGTGCCGGCGCAGGCACGCGTGAGCATCGCGGCGGATCCGATCTCCTGGAAGCTGAGCATGCGGAACAGCTCGCCGAAGCCCTCGATCCGCTTGTGCAGCATCGCGTCGATGGCTTCGTAGGTGCTGTCTCGCGACGTGATGCCGGTGCCGCCGGTCGTGATGATCACCTGGGTGGAGCCGACGACGGCGTTGGTGATGGCGGCGCGGACCTCCGCGGGGTTGTCCTTCACCAGGGCCCGTCCGGTCAGCACGTGCCCGGAGGTCACCAGCAGGCCGACGATGGCGTCGCCGCTCGTGTCGTTCTCTTCGGTCCGCGTGTCGCTGATCGTGAGCACGAAGGCGTGCACCGACTGCGGAGACGTCCTCTTGTGTTCAGCGGATGACACACGGCGATTATACGGTCCGGAGTCCGCGGTGCGCGGTCCGCGGTGCGCGGTCCGGGGGTGCGCGGTCCGCGGTGCGCGGTCCGGGGTCCTGGGTCCGGGTGCGCGGAGCGGCGGCGGGGACGTAGGGCGCGGCTTCAGTCCGCGCCGGGGGACACGAAGGTGGATGCAGTACCATCAAAGGATGCTGAACCGCTACCTGGTCGGCCTGTTGGCGCTCGCTCTCGGATCGTCGCTGCTCACCGCCCAGGCCCCGCGCCAGCTCGACCGGGACGCCGAGCGCTGGGTGCGGAACACGCTCGGAAAGATGAGCGTGGAGGAGAAGGTCGGCCAGATGATCGTCTCCTCGTTCCAGTCCACCTTCATGAGCACCGAGTCGGCGGACTTCGAGGAGCTGGTCAAGGCGGTTCACGAATACAAGGTTGGCGGTTTCCACGTGTTCGGCGGGTCGGAGCCCGCGCCGAACGTGCTCCTGAACCCGACCTACGGAACGGTGACGCTCGGGCAGCCGCTCGAGGCGGCCTCGATCCTCAATCGGCTCCAGGCGATCGCGCCGGTGCCGCTGCTGAACACGGCCGACTTCGAGGCCGGCGTCGGGTTCCGGATCGCCGGCGCCACGCAATTCCCGCGGCTGATGGCGTTCGGCGCCGCGCGCGACGAACGTCTCGCCGAAGAGGCCGGCCGGATCACCGGTGAAGAGGCGCGCGCGCTCGGCGTCCACGTCAACTTCGCGCCCGTCGTCGACGTGAACAACAATCCCCGCAACCCGGTCATCAACACGCGCTCGTACGGCGAGGATCCCGCGATGGTGGGGCGCCTGGCGTCCGCCTACATCCGGGGGCTCGAGTCTGCCGGCGTGTCGGCGACGTTGAAGCACTTCCCCGGCCACGGCGACACCGATGTGGATTCGCACTTGGGGCTGCCGATCATCAAGCACCCGAAGACGCGGCTCGATCAGATGGAGCTGGTTCCGTTCCGCGCCGGGATCGCCGCCGGCGCCGATGCCGTCATGACCGCGCACATCGAGCTGCCGGAACTCGACCCCACGCCGCAGACGCCGACGACGCTGAGCGCGCCGATCGTGCAGGGGCTGCTGCGCAAGGAACTCGGGTTCGACGGACTGATCTACACGGACTCGATGGGCATGGCCGGCGTCGCCGCGCTCTATTCGCCCGGTGAAGCGGCCGTGCGTGCCGTGAAGGCGGGCAACGATGTCATCCTCCATTCGCCCGACGATGGCGCCGCGTTCGCCGCGGTGGTGCAGGCGGTGAAGGCGGGCGAGATCCCGCAGAAGCAGATCGACGAGTCGGTCGAGAGGATCCTCCGCGCGAAGGCGAGAGCCAACCTGCACCGCAACCGCATGGTGAATCTCGATCAGCTCTCCACCGTCGTCGGCACGCGCAGCAACCAGGCCGTGGCCGACGAGGTGAGCGAACGGTCGATCACGCTGCTGAAGGATGCGCGCGGCGAGGTGCCGCTGAAGGCGCCGCGCGATGCGCAGGTGCTGTACTTGTCGGTGCTCGACTTTCCATCCGGCTGGCGGATCGCCGCGCCGAGCCGCACGTTCATCCCCGAGCTGCGCAAGCGGTGGCCGAACGTCACGTCGATCGAGCTGTCGGACCGGACGACCCCGTCCGAGCTGGAACTGGTCCGGGCGATGGCGTCGCGGTTCGACGTGATCATCGCGTCGGTCTTCGTCCGCGCCGGGTCGGCGAGCGGACGCATGGATCTGTCGGAGCCGCTCCAGCGTCTGCTGAACGGCTTCAGCCGCGGGAGCCGTCCGTTCGTGACGGTCTTCTTCGGCAACCCCTACGTGGCGATGTACATGCCGGACTTGCCGGCGGTGATGATGACCTACGACTTCTACGACCGCGCGGAGGCGTCGGCGGTGAAGGCGCTCGCCGGCGAGATCCCGATCGGCGGCAAGCTCCCGATCGAGCTGCCCGGCTACGCGAAGGTCGGCTCCGGCATCGATCGTCCTTCGCTGACACCAGGGTCGCGTTGATGGCCTGGTGGGTGTCAATGCTGGCGTGCTGACGCTGGTCAATGCTGAATGACGAATGCTGAATGGCAGATGCGCCGCGGATCTCCGTTCTGCTTCCCGCGTTCAACGCCGCGGCGACGATTGCCGCCTGCCTGACGAGCATCTCCCGCCAGACCGAACCCAGCTGGGAATGCGTCGTCGTCGACGACGGCTCGATTGATCGGACCGCGGAGATCGTCCGCTGCATCGCGGCGCGGGATTCTCGCTTCCACGTCGTCTCCATTCCTCACTCGGGCATCGTCACCGCACTCAATCACGGACTGTCGGACTGCCGCGCGCCGCTGATCGCGCGCATGGACGCCGACGACGTGATGCACCGCGAGCGCCTGGCGGCGCAGGCGCGGATGCTGGACGAGGATCCGTCGCTTGCGGCCGCCGGTTGTCACGTGCGCCTTTTTCCGCGAACCGCGATGTCGCCGCGCCTTCGCGAGTACGAGGCGTGGCTGAACGGCCTGCGTTCGGCCGACGATGTGGCGCGTGACGCGTTCGTCGAGTGTCCGGTGGCGCATCCGTCGCTGATGGTCCGGCGCGAGGCGCTCGGGGAGGGCTACGCGGACTGCGGCTGGCCGGAGGACTACGACCTCGTGCTGCGTACGCTCGCGCGCGGTCTGCGGATCGGGATCGTCGCGCGCCGCCTGCTGTCGTGGCGTGACGGCGCCGGCCGCCTGTCGCGTCTCGATCCGCGCTACAGCCTCGAGCGCTTCACCGCCTGCCGCGCGCACTACCTGGCGGCGTCGTTCGTGCGCGGCGATACCTACGTGCTGTGGGGCTATGGCGCCACGGGTCGCGCGCTGCATCGTGCGCTCGCCGCGCTCGGCAGGCGTCCGTCGCACATCGTCGAGGTGAAGCGGACGCGGATCGGGCAGCGGATCCATGGGGCGCTGGTGATCCCGGTTGAGGCGCTCGACGGGCTCCGCGGCGTGCCGGTCGTCGTCTCCGTCGCGCGTGCGGGTCCGAGGGCGGAGATCCGGGAGGCGATGGAGAGGATGGGGTTCGTGGAGGGGCGGGACTTCGTGTGCGCGGCGTGAGGGGGGCTTCAGGGTGCATCGGGGTGCATCAGGGTGCGTCAGGGTGCATCAAGGTGCGTCGGGGTGCTTCGGACTACAATCCCGGGAAATGGACTCCGCGCTGCTGATCCTTCAGCTTCTCGCGGCGGCGTTGTGTGTCGTCGCCTGGGCGTGGAACCGTCGACGGGGACCGGCGATTCTCCTGCTCGGTGGATCCATCCTCCTGGACGTGGTGAAGGGGCTGACCGAGGGCCGGGTTGGCGTATCGATCCAGACGGCGCTGTCGCTCGGCAGCATCCTCCTCCTCGGACTGTTCGTGGTCTCTCTGATCGCCAGCTCGCCTCCGGTGGAGCGTTCCGAAGAACCGTCGAACTGACCCGGCCATTGCCGGCCGGGCCGGCGGTCGCATATAATTGTGGTTTCGTCATTGCGGCCGGACCCTTCCAGAGGATCCGGCCAGCCCTAACGCGCCCTTAGCTCAGTTGGATAGAGCGTCTGGCTACGAACCAGGAGGTCGCACGTTCGAGTCGTGCAGGGCGCGCCAACAGAATCAATGAGTTACGGCCCGGTGCCCAACGCCGGGCCGTTGCTTTTTGCAACGGGATTGCAACATTGACGGAGCCCGCAACGTTTCGGTCATACGAAGGCCGGGGACGCCTGGAGTACGACAACGGCCAATCGATCGAATGCGCGTTTGTCGCGGCTCAGGAGGAAGACGGCGGGATCGAACTCAGTTGCAAGACCTTGGAACCTGGAATGCCGGCGCTTTGGCTCAGCGCGGGATTCGGGCCCCGATCGAAAGCGTCGCGACCGAGCGGTTTAACAGGCGTCACCGTCGAGGGCGCGAAGGTCATGATGACCGGTAGCCTCATAGACGCTCGCGCCACCTTGAGTACCGCCGCTCCGTCGGAGGTCACCTTCATCCTCACCGGAAACTCACGATTCGAATGCGGGAGCAGTGACCACCACACGTCCGAATATCGCTTCGCCGCGGCCAACTTGGTGTTCTCTCCGGTGTTCATCGGCGAAGGCGTCGGAACCTTGCCCATTGAGATCGATGGTGTCCAGATAACGCTTCGGCAGCTCGCAGACTACGAGGATCGTGAGAAGGCACTTCGGCGGAGTCACGGCGTCAGGGTCACAGCGGAGATCCGAATTCCCGCCGCGATCGGATTCGACTCCGCACGGCTCCTCGCGAGCGATCTCTGCGACCTTTGCTCGGTGGCTCGAGGGACGCTCGTAAACTGGATTTGCTGCGACGCCGTCGACGCTGACGGGCACCGTACCCACTCCTACCACTTTCCAGCCGTGACGCGGCCCTACGCGGAGGCCAAGCCTCTGATCGATCCGCACACGCCGCTCGACTTGAAGGCTTTCATAGAAGCCTGCTTCACCAAGTACCGAGAGCTGCGGACGACGCGTGAGTTCCGGACCGTGGTGCACGCCGCATGCGAGGCGCGCGCCGCGGGATTCCTCGACACTCGCTCATTGGTGTGCGTCTCGTTACTCGAACACATCCTCGGCAAGGACGCGGTCCTGCACGGTGAGGCGACGCTGATAGATCCAGACGTTTTCGAGGTGACTCTCCCGAGCTTGGCCTCCGACGTTGAGAGGGCCGTGCGACGTGCGTTTCCCGATGCCGGTGACGATCAGATCCAGCAGATCACGAACCACGTCCATGGGTTCAACTGGTCGAGCCCGCGGCGTCGTCTCAAACGTGCGGCGGCGAGGCTAGGGTTCACGATTCCGAAGCAGGAGATCGAGGCGCTCCTAGCGACGCGGAACGACCTGGTCCACCGTCTGCAATTTCACACCAAAGACAGGTTCGGTGAGTACAGCCGACTCGTCTGGGTCCTCGATACGCTTATCCTCGGGCTACTCGGATACGAAGGCGTGTATCTGGACGCGCGGAACCTGCGGCGAACACGCGTCAAGAATCTCGGTGGGTCAGACGGAAGGAGTAAATTTCTTGCGCGACGATCAACTTGAGGCATGGGTTCTCTCAGTCGTGGACCTAGTGACAGCCGGCCAGCGCGTAGAGGATTCGCGCGTCGAGTTAAAGGCGGAGTGGCCGACGGAACTCGACAAAGCGGCGCGGCAAGTCGCTGGTCAACTGAACGCGGGTGGCGGATCGCCGGCCCTATGGATTATCGGCCTGGTGGAAGGGCGCGGCGTTGTCTCGTTCCTGCCGACGGATCCTGCTCAGTGGTTTGGTCAGTTCGAGAGTTATTTCGACGGTCTGGCTCCGCGTGCTCACGTGCTCAACGTGCCGGCAAGAGGAGGCCTGGTCTTCGCGCTGCTGTTCGACTCGACGCGGCGACCGTTCGTGGTGAAGAACCCGGTATACGGACAGCCTGGCGGCGGATGGGTGAGCCTCGAAGTGCCATGGCGGGACGCCACGCGTGTGCGAAGCGTCAAGAGGGAGGATCTGATTCGTCTACTCGTGCCAGCCCTTGAACTCCCCTCGCTGGAACTGCGCGGCGCGCAGGCATCGGTCGAGATCGGGGGCGACGAATCAGGCCGTGAGTGCTTGTTCTGGGTTGCCTCGATTCAACTCTACGTGACGCCTAGGAGCGGACGCCCGGTCGTTTTTCCGACGCACAGGGCGGCGATGCAATTACGCATGAGCGGCGAGAAACCGATCGAATTGACGAAGCTGCGGATTGGCCCGCGTTCGTTTACGAGGCTAAGTTACGAGGGCCGCCCGAAGATTCAAACGAGCGTCGACTCCCTTACTGTTCGAGCGACCGCCACAGAAGCAATCCTCGATGGGCCGGGCGAAGTACATGTCCGAGGTGAGTACTCAGAACCGGCGATCCCCCTTCTATCGGCTCCTCCTCCCGTCGAACTCGTGCTGACGGTCAGAACCGCGGATGATGATCGACCGCAGGAGATCACGGCCCGTCTCTTGGGCACTGCGACGCTCGAGAGGATTCATGAAGGACAAGCTCGCAAGTGGGTCTGGCGGATGACGAGTTTTCCCGGAGCCGCCGAATACGAATCAGTCTGACATCCGATGCCTTGCGACAAGGCAAGGACGCGGCGGCCTTATAACAAGCCAGCCCGAGCAGGTATGGTCACGGCAACCCCATTCCGAAAAGGAGAACGCCGTGCCATTGAATCCGTTTGCT
>DASWVN010000082.1:0-52675 GCA_036401215.1 Vicinamibacterales bacterium
TCCGACTCTGAAACGCCGAACTATGAACGCCGAACGCCGAACGATGAACAGTTCGTAGTTCGGCGTTCATAGTTCGGCGTTTCAGAATCTCACGCCCCCATCCCCTCCTCGCGGACGAACGCCTCCAGGCAGAGCGCCGGCGCCGGACCCACCATCTCCAGTCTCCGCTCGGCCCCGGCCGGAACGAAGGCGACATCGCCCGCCGTGAGCAATTCCGGTTCGCCGTTGATGGTGAGTTTCACGAGACCACGAACGACCGCCGTCACCCCCTCACGGGGATGGCTCGTCGCGCCCGCCAGCGTGGATGGATAGGTACGGGCGGCGAGCACGAAGCCAAGGTGTTCGATTTTTCGTAGAAGTGCGTCTTCCGATAACGAGCCATCGAGACGAACGTCCCATCGTTCGATCCGAGCAGGCGCCAACCCGAGTCTCCAGGAAAACTAGCCGTTTAGAGGCACGCCGCCACGCGACATCCGATCAGGCGGTTCGCGTGCGGCCGGCGTCCGCCCAGACCGCGCCGGTGGACGGACGGGCCTGCGGTTCGACCAGGAGGCGCAGCGCATACTCGGTCGGCGTCCCGGTCCTCTCGCTCGCCGCGCCGATCCTGAACACCGCCGAGAGGACGTTCTGCTTGCGAAGCGGCGCCGGCAGGTCGGGATGGTTGCGAAGATGACGCTCGACCTGGAAGTACACCAGCCGATAGAGGGGAACCATCAGCGCCGTGCGGCACTCGAAGCTGATGCCATGCTCGCTGACGTCGCGGGTCACGACCGACGCCATGCGTGTCTGTCCGCGATGATCCTTCCAGACGATCTGCCCTGGCACCTGCATGGGCCGACGCTCCGCCGCACGCTTCTCCTGGCGGACGCCACCTTGTACGAGCCGCAGCCGCTGTTCCATGAGTCCCCTCCGGTGTAGTGCTTTGCCCTAACAATCAATCAATTGCCGGGCCGACAAGCCCAACCGGCCGAATCGGGCGCGCCGCTGCGTCGCAAGTTCAACTCAATGAACAACTTAATCCACGTGCGCGGATGAGGTAGAAAATTTCGGAGACGGATACAAGGTATCCATATCGCCGATTTGATGGATACCTGGTATTCAGGACGGAATCAGGCGGGCAGGTAGTCGTTCGTGATATCGAGCCGTTCCATCTTCAAATACAGGCCTCGCCGGGTCAGGCCAAGCGCCCGCGCGGTCTGCGAGATGTTGCCGCCCGACCGCTGGAGCGCGCCCACGATCAGCTCACGTTCGAGTTTCTCGACCGCGGCCGCAAGCGTCGGCGTCCGCGCACCCCGCCCGCGAGGACCGAACGCCGCCGCCGGCAGGTGCGACGACGACGCCGCCAGGCTCGATGAGAGGACGTCGGGCGTCACCAGTCCGTTCGGGGAGGTCAGGGCGACCGCGCGCTGCACCTCGTTGCGGAGCTGCCGGACGTTGCCGGGCCACTGGAAGGCGTCGAAGAGGTCCAGCGTGTCGGGGCTGAGCCGCACGCCCGGCTTCCCGAGCCGTTCGCAGGCCTCGCGCAGGAAGAACGTCGCGAGGTGAGGGATCTCTTCGCGCCGGTCCCTCAGCGGCGGCACGTGGATCCGGATCACGCTGAGCCGGTAGAACAGGTCTTCGCGGAACTTGCCCTCGGCCACCCGCCCCTCGAGGTCGGCGTTGGTTGCGGCAACTACCCTGACGTCGACGCGCATGGGCCGGGTCTCGCCGACAGGCATGACTTCCCCCTGTTCCAGAAAGCGGAGCAGTTTCGGCTGCACGTCGATCGGCAGGTCGCCGACTTCGTCGAGAAACAGCGTGCCGCCAACCGCGGTGCGCAGCACGCCGGGCTGGTCTGAAGTGGCGCCGGTAAAACTGCCGCGGCGGTGGCCGAACAACTGGCTGTCGGCCAGTTCGCGCGTCGCGCTGGTGCAGTTGTAGGGCAGGAACATGTTGTCGCGCCGCGGCGATCCGGCGTGGATCGCCCGCGCGACGAGGTCCTTGCCGGTCCCGCTCTCGCCCGTGATCAGCACGGTGAGGTCGTTCCCCTGCAGCCGCTGGATCTGCTCGGTCACGCGCTGCATGGCCGCGCTGGCGCAGACGAATCCCGGCAGCAGCGGCTCCAGCTTCCGCTCGGACGACACCCCCTTGACGTCCACCGTGCGTTCGCGCGCCTGGCACAACTCGAACCCCTGGCGCAGCACGGCGCACAGCGTCCGGAAGCGTCCACGCATCGACGCCGGCAGCGGCCTCTGGAGCGACACGACGATGAAGCGTGGACCATCGGGATCACGGCCGATCGCTTCACGCTCGAGGAGCCGGTACGATCCCTGCCCCCTCCGCATGGCGGCGGCCGCGAGCGCTCGGGCGCCATCCGGATCGCAGCCGGAAAACGACACGACCCGCGGCCGGCCACCCGGTCCTTCGACGAACACCGCGGCGGCGCTCGCTTCGCAGGCCTCGAGAATGGCGGTCGCGGCCTCACGCTCGAGCAGCGCCGGCATCGCCGACGCGTCCACCAGCCGGCGCACGAGCCCATCGTCACCATCGAGTGCGAGACCGACGAAGTCGCCGGTCGCCCCGTGGATGCCAGGATCGAGTGCCCGGCGTGCCTCGTCGAGGTCCGGGACCGCGCCGAGCGATTCGAAGATGCGTGCCGAGTCCGACAGCGCCCGTTCGGCCCGTGATCGCGCCCCCGCGCCCGCCGCAAGCTTGCCCAGTTCCAGCCCGCTGAGAGCGACCTGGTAGCGTTCACCGAGGAGTTCGAACACGCTGACGCTCTGTCCGAGGTCGTGGTAGGCCTCGGTCGTCCGTCCTCCAGCCGCGTGCAGGCGTCCACGCAGGCGGAGGAACTCTCCCCAGGTTCCGCTCATGGCGGCAGGATCGATCCGGTTGGCGATTCGCACGAGGTTCGACTCGGCGTCGGCCGTCCGCGAGAGGGCGAGCAGCGCCTCCGTGGCAATCAACTCCGCCTGGAGCGCATATCCGGCGGGAGCGGACGGCTCCTGGGACACCTCAGTTGCGAGGGCCAGCGCCCGCGCGGCGTCCCCGCGGCGAAGCGCCACGCGCGCATCCAGCACCTGCACCGACCACTGATACCAGCGGCTGGTTTTGGACTCGCCGTAGGCCTCCCGCGCGCGCCCGAGGCTCGCGGCCGCCTCGTCGCAGGCGCCGCGGATGATGTGGATCTGCGCAAGCGAATCGTAGACCGCGCCCGTCGTTTCGCGCCGGAACTGCACCGGGCTCCGGATGGCGAGGGCCCGGTTGAGTGCCTCTTCGGCCCGCTTCAATTTCCCGAGCCGGACGCAGATCTGCCCCAGCGAGGCGAGCGCGACGCCGAGGCCGTGCGGGGTGCCGGCCCGCTCCTGAAGTTCGACGCTCCGTTCCGCGAGGGCGAGCGCCTGTTCGTGGCGGTGCTGCATCAGCGCCACGTTCGCCTGGTTGCCGCACACGGTCGCGAGGACGTCGCCGGCGTCGACCATCAGCGCGATCCGCTCGGCCTGGCGGAGCGCGGTCATCGCTTCTTCGAGCCGTCCTTCCTGGGCGAGGGCGATCCCCGACAGCGAGTGGACCATCGCGAGGTGCCGGCGATCGCCGGCCGCGTGCAGCGCCGAGGCCGCCTTGGTGATGTGCTCCCGGACGATCGCGGTGTCGCCGACCTGGCGATAACACAGGCCGAGTTCGTAGTGGGCAAGGCCGATCGCGCGCGAGTCGTGCGCCTTCTCGGCGAGATTCAGGGCGCGTGTGAGGAACGCAATGCCGCGGGAGGGCTCGCCGTTGGCCACCGCGATCCGGCCGTGGATGCGCCAGAGATCGGAGAGCCGGGCAGGATTGAGGCGTTCACGGGCATCCGGCTCGGGGCCGACCGCCTCGGTGGCGCGGCCCAGGTCGTCCTGAAGGAGCCAGGCTTCGGCGAGTGCCGCCCGGATCTGTGCGCGATCGTCCCGGGTCAGCCCCGGTTCCCGGACCGCCTTGCCGAGCAGTTCGGCCGCCTCGACCCCATGCCCCTGTTCGAGCGCACGGGTCGCAACGTCGTACAGATCAGCCGGCATCGCGCGAGAGTATACCTTGTATACAGTGGAGTGTCGAGAAAGTTGACCACTGGACCAGCGGAGGGGGCCACAGGGGAAACACAGAGGAAACACGGAGGCCCTGCGGTGTCGCGAGTTGCAACTGGCGGCCCTGGGGCCGCGCCGCAGGCGCGGGCGAGGAGGCGCGAATCCGCGCGGACAAGCCGCCAATGGATTCGCGGGCGGCTTGTCCGTGCGGATTCACGCCCCCGCGCACGCCGGGCTCCGCCCGGCGTCTCGAAGGCCGCCAAGCAAGCCGGATGCGCAGGGCCATCGATGGCCGCCAGTCGCAGGCGCGCGCGAACGGGCGGCCCTCTGCGTCCTCTGCCTTCGCTGCGTCCTCTGCGTCCCCTGCGGTGAACGTCGTGAGAGCTGCTGCTACACGCAGAGGCGCGACGAATTCAGGGGTGTGACGGCAGCGTCAACGGCGCTTGGACCGGCCGAACTTGTAGGTCACGATCTTGTAGATCAGCTTGGCGCAGAGGAAGTTCGGCGCCAGCAGGCCGGGGATCGGGCTCAGTTCCACGACGTCGCAGGCGACGACGTTGCGTTGCGAGATCGTGGCGCGGAGAAGGGCAAGCATCTCGTACCACGACAGGCCGCCGGGTTCGGGGGTCCCGGTGGCCGGCATGATCGCCGGGTCCATTCCGTCCACATCGATGGTGATGTAGACCGGATCGCCGAGCGTCTCGACGACACGGGCGATCCAGTCGGGATCCTGGCGCATGGTCTGGTCGTAGAAGATGCGCGTGTTCAGTCCCGGCGCCGCCTTGGCCTCCTCGGTCGACAGACTGCGGATCCCGACCTGTGTTGCCGGCGCGTGCTCGAGACTCCGGCGGATCGCGCACGCGTGGTTGTGCGGCGTCCCCATGTAGCTGTCGCGCAGGTCCGCGTGCGCGTCGATCTGCAGCACGTGCAGCCCCGGAAACTTCGCGGCCGCGGCGGCGACGAGCGGGGGAGTGATCGAGTGCTCGCCGCCGAGCGTCACGAGGAACTTGTCCCGTGAGAGGATCTCCGACGCGACGCGCCGGATCTCATCCATCAACGGCTCGAGTTCCCCGAACGGCAGCTCCATCTCGGGCAGCGTGAAGAGCCCCACGCCATGCACGTCGACGCCCAGTTCGTCATCCCACAGCTCCATGTGCGAGGACGCCTGAAGGATCTCGCGCGGGCCGTTCCGCGTCCCTGGAACGTACGAGGTGGTGCGGTCCACCGGGACCGGCAGCACGACGACGCGCGACTCGTCGAAGTTTCTGGGTTCTGGCAGGGCGCCGCCGAACGCGAGCGGCGCGCCATGGTCGTACTCGAACGGAAAGTCCATTACCGTGCCTCGAAACGCGCCTCGGGGAGTGGCCGTCCGTTGACGGCCAGGATACGTCCCGAAAGATCGAAGCGCGGCGGCTTCCGGGCGTCCAGCAGCCCCTGGGCGCTCGATGCGAGCGCGCTCGCCAGGAGCGGCAAGGCAAGGGTGACGTCGGCGTGGACGGTGACGCGTTCCGCATCGCTCGCGAGCTTGCCCCAGCTCTGGGCCTCTTCGAGGCTGGAACCCGAGGCGCCGCCGAAATGCGGGACGTCGGTCACGATCTGAAGGGCGTAGCGGTGGCCGCCGACGCGGTCGTCGAAGAACTCCGCCTGCACGCTCGCCTGATTGATGAAGTTCTTCGGCGTGCCACCGCCGAGCACCACGGATGCCGTGCGCGGATGCCGGATCACGATGTTCGCCGATTCGATGATGTCACCGATGATGTCGATCTGACCGGCCGACGGATCGCGATGCCGCGCCTGTGACAAGCCCATCCCGATCGACGAGTCCGCGATGGCCGGGCAGAAGATCGGCACGTTGGCGCGATAGGCCGCCGTGAGGATCCCGTTCTCGCCGGTGGTCTTCCACAGGTGCTCGCCGAGCAGGTAGAGAAACTCGCGGGTCGTGTACGGCCGCCGCTCGAGCGTCAGCGCGAACTCGGCGATCCACTCGTCGTTCTCGCAGAACTCTTCTTCGCTCGCGTACGTGTCGTAGACGCGATCGATGCGATCGGCCTGAAGGGCGGCGTCGTTCTCGAGCGGCGACCCGACGAAATGACGGCGGCCGCGGGTTTCGTGGAGATCGTGATAGAGGTTGGCGCCGGTGGAGACGAGGCAGTCCGCGTAACGCTTCTCGAGCAGGTGGGCCAGGATCAACCGCATGCCGCCGGCGCTGAGCGCCCCGGCAATGCCAAGGAAGATCGTGCAGTCCCCCGCGAGCATCTTCTGCCAGATCGCGTGTGCGGTCGCGAGACTCCGGCCCTGGAACGACACCCGCTGCATTCTCGCCAGCACATCGTCGGCCCCGAGCCCCGGTTCGACCGTGAACGGCTCGATGGGTACGCGCAGGAAGCGCGACTTGTTGTGCATGCCGTCGCACATTCTACCAGCCGCGACACGCGCGATCAGAACGCGCGGCCGACCCGCGCGAAGAACGCCGCGCCAGTCGCGCGGCCCGTGGGATCGTGCCGCCACGCGATGCCGGACGCCAGCGTGAACGGCACCGAGTAACCAACGACCACGTCGGCCGACAGTTCGAGACCGACGGAGGCGCGGCGCCGGTCTCGAGCGTAGCGCGTCGTCCATGCCGCACCGGCGTCGGCGAAGAGTGCGCCGTGCACCGAACGCAGAAAGAAGGGCCACGTGCCGGCGCCTCGTTCGATCCACGCGAGAGGGACGCGGTAATCGGCGTTCAGCACGACTGTGCGCGTTCCCGCAACGTCCCCCGTCTCGAATCCGCGGATCAGGCCGATGGCGTCACGATCGAAGGACGCGCCGGCGAACCGCGGCCCCGATCCTCCCGCGCCGAACTGCCGGACGGCGTTCTCGTCACCCCATGCGGATGCGCCTGCCGCGCGAAGCGCAAAGACGCCGTGGAGGGGGAACGCTGGCAGAAACGCGCGAACGTCGGCGATCGCCGCGCTCGAGGTGCCGGAGGATCCGAGCCCCTCGGGACTCCATTCCGTCGAGAGGGACGCGCTGACGCCATCCTCGGTGCTGATCGAGAATCCGTACGATCTCGCCGTCGTGAACGACCATCCGCCGCGGAGCGCGCGCCGGTCGATCGTGACGGTCACGGGCGCGTCACTTGCGGCGCGCACGAACTCGTCGGTCGAGGCGTGGAAGCTTCCGAACACGCGCTGCGTGCGGCGGAACGTCCTGAACGGGACCGTCAGTCCGGCGTTGACCTCGCGGCTGCGGACGGTTCCGCCGCGCCAGGGGTCCGTCTCGTCGGAGATGCCGGCGAAGAACGTTGGACGCCAGCGATCGTAGGCGTACGAGACGTACCAGTCGGGGCGCGCACGCGTCGACCACGCCGCGCCGACGGCGTAGGCGTGGCGCCCGAGTGCGTCCACACCCGAGGTCGCTCCTCCAATTGATGTCTCGTCGTCATCGATTTCGACGATCGGCGTCCAGAAGCGCGGCGCCAGAGTGCGCCAGGGGTTGTACTCGGCGATGCGCGGCCCGCCCGGATCGATCGCCATGGGACCGAGCGTGGATTGCGTGACGCCGGACGCGGAGGGCTCCATCGTGTCGATCCACTCGGCGCGATCCCAATCGATCGAGAACAGATCGTAGCCGCCGGCAGTCAGGCCGACGAACACGAGCGTGCGTCCGTCGGGTGATTGGACCGGTGACCGTCCGCCGCGCGCGGCATTCGCGAGCACGCGGACGCGTCCGCCCTCGAGGTGCGCCAGATAGATGCGGAAGGGCTCGTCGCCGGCTTCAGCGGCAAACAGGATCCAGCGTCCGTCGCGGGTCCATGACGGGGTTGCGTGGCGATGGCTGCCCGGCGCGTTGATCGTGGCCACGATCGCGCGCCTGGCGTAATCGATGACGGCGATGGTGGACGGCCCGCCCGTGTGGCGGAGTTCGGCGGCGATATACCGTCCGTCCGGCGACCACCGCGGCGAGGCGTAGTGGTCTCCCGCGTCCGTCATCAACAGCTGCGGCGCCTCGCCGGTTGCGGCAAGTGGAAGAGTAGCCAGGGACCGCCGGTCCGCCTCCTGCACGGTGAACACGATCGTCTGTCCGTCGGGACTCACGTCCGGATCTCCGGCCCGCATCTCGCGGGTCAGCCGCCGCGACTCGCCGGTGACGCGATCCGCGACGAACAGATCCCCTTGGACCCCGATACTGCGCACGAACTCGGCCTGGTCGAACACGAGCCGATCGCCTGTCGCGCTCAACTGTCCGCCGCCGACCCGGCGCGTGAGCTGACGCGTCTCCCCATCGGGCTCCCGCACCATCACGGCAGGGAAGCCGTGCGGATCGCTGAGGGCGTAATAGAGACGTCCGTCGGCGGCGAAGACCGGGGCTGAAACCGCAAAGCCGTGGTGGGTGAGGCGTGTCGCCGCATCCGTCACCTCGGAGAGTCGCGCGTCGGTGTCGCGTTCGAAGGCCGTCCACAATTCGCCGAGGGACCTGTCGAAGACGTTCCTGTACGCACGGGATCCGAGATAGGGAACACGTCCAGCGGTCGCGTCAGCCAGTTGGACCAGCGACGATTCGCCGTACCGCTCCGCGAGGTACTGATGAAAGTACGCGCCGTACAGATACGGCGTGTGGCCGGAGGGCCACGCGACGCGCGCGCTGCTCGCGCGGTCGAGCGACGCGAATCGCCCGCCGGCCGCGCCGCGATCGAGCAGGAGCCGGAAGTCACCAGCAGGGACGCGCCCCCTGCCGGTCACCGCGCTTTCGGCGTAGGTCGCGAGGCCTTCGATCTGCCACGTCGGCACGAAGATGTTCGGCATCAGCACCGGATGCCGGCCGAACACCCGTCGCAACCCGCCGAAGATCCCGCGAGACCGATCGAGGTGAAGGATGTGCGTGTACTCGTGCGTGAACACGAGCCGCAGCCAGTCGTCCGTGTTGCCGATCAGGCTCGCCGCCGACGGCGCCGCCGCAACGATTTCGATGACGTTGATCGGAAACGGCGTCGCCCAGCCGTTCGACGCATCGTCCTGATTGACGAGGATGACATGGACGCGTCCTCGCGGCCGTCCGAACCGCGGCTCGAGTTCAGAGGCCACCTGCTCCGCGATCGTGGCCAGGCGCCGGGCCTGGGAATCTTCCCCCTGGTGGAAGTGAATGTCGAAGTTGAGGGTCGCGATCGTGCGGAACTTCAGCCGCGGATCGTACCGTTCGGAGGCGAAGGCCGGGATGGTGAAGAGCATCACGAAACTCAGAACTACGAACGTCGAACTCAGAACTCTGGCAGCCCGCCACGGCCGCCTTGCGGGCGTGGCGCTATTTCCTGGTTCGGCCTTCATCGTTCCGCGGTCGTCGTTCAGCGTTCATAGTTCGGAGTTCGTAGTTCGGAGTTTTACTCCTCCGTCCCCGCGTCTTTTTTCAACTCCGCCAGGAGCGTGAGCGCCTGGAGTGGCGTGAGCTGGTTGATGTCGGTCTCCCGAAGTCGCTTGTGAACCGGATCATCCGCAGCGGGAAGGACCTGGAAGAGCCCGAGCTGCTGCTGGGCGTGCGACCCGTCTCCACTCAACGACGGCCGTCCACCGCGCGACAGCTCGTCGCGTTCGAGCCCATTCAGGATCTCGCGCGCGCGACTGACGACCGTCGCGGGCAGCCCCGCGAGCCGCGCGACCTGGATGCCGTAGCTGCGGTCGGACCGCCCCGGGACGACCTTTCGCAGGAACACGATGTCGTCCTTCCACTCGCGCACGACCACGTGGAAGTTCGCCACGGTCGGGAGGGCATCGGCGAGGTCGGTCAGCTCGTGATAGTGCGTGGCGAAGATCGTCTTCGGACGGGCCTTCGGGTTCGACGCGAGGTACTCGGCGACCGCCCACGCCAGGCTCAGCCCGTCGAACGTCGCCGTGCCGCGGCCGATCTCGTCGAGGATCACGAGGCTGCGCGACGTCGCGCTGTGCAGGATGTTTGCGGTCTCCTGCATCTCGACCATGAACGTGGACTGCCCCCGCGCGATGTTGTCGGAGGCGCCGACGCGCGCGAACAGCCGGTCGACGATGGGGAGCTTCGCCGTCCGCGCGGGAACGAACGAGCCTGACTGGGCCAGCAGGCAGAGCAGGGCCGTCTGGCGCAGGTAGGTCGACTTGCCGCCCATATTGGGTCCCGTGAGGATCACCAGCTGGTGCGCGGCGCCGTCGAGCGTGACGTCGTTCGGCACGAACGCATCAGGTGCGTGACGTTCGACGACCGGATGCCGGACATCGGTCGCGATCAGCTCGTCGCCCGCGTGCATCTGCGGCTTCGTGTAATTGGCCAGGGCCGCCGCTTCGGCGAGCGCCGAGAGCACGTCGAGCGTCGCGATGCCACGCGCGCTGTCCTGGATCCGTGGCGCCTCGGCGGCAACCCGCGCGCGCACGCGTTCGAAGAGTTCCACTTCGCGGACGACGATCCGTTCGTCGGCGCCGAGGACCTTTTCCTCGTACTCCTTCAGCGCCGGCGTGATGAATCGTTCGCCGCCGGCGATGGTCTGCTTGCGGTGGTAGTCGGCCGGCACGCTCCCGAGGTTCGACTTCGAGATCTCGATGTAGTACCCGAACACGCGGTTGTACCGGATCTTCAGGGAGCTGATGCCGGTACGCGCCCGCTCGGCTTCTTCCATCTCCGCGATGTGCCGCTTGCCCGAGCGGCTGATCGAGCGCAACTCGTCGAGTTCCGGGTCGAGGCCGTCGCGGATCATCCCGCCTTCACGCGCCAGCGCGGGCGGCTCGTCGACGATCGTGCGATCCAGCTCGTCGCGGATGTCCGCAAGATCGTCGATCTCCGAGAGGAGACTGCGGACGAGCGGCGCCTGGAGATCCGTCAGCAGGAGCTTCACCCGCGGGATGGCCGCGATCGACGCCTTCAGCGAGGCGAGGTCGCGCGGACCAGCGGTGCCGAGCGCCGCACGGGCCACGAGACGCTCGATGTCGTGGATCGACTTCAGCGTGTCGCGGACCTTCGCGCGTTCCGTCGATCGAAACGCGAACTCTTCGACCGCGTCGAGACGATCCTGGATCCGCTCGAGCGACAGCAGCGGCCGGAGCAGCCAGCCCCTCAGCAGTCGTCCGCCCATCGACGTGACGGTCCGGTCGACCTCCTGCAGCAGCGAACCCGCACGCCCGCCCTGTGAGGACTCGAGCACTTCGAGGTTCCGGAGCGTCGTGGGATCGATGATCAGGCAGTCGGACCCAGTGCGGAAGCCGATCTCGCGGATGTGCGACAGGTCCGCCTTCTGCGTGTCCCGCAGGTACTGCACGAGCGCACCGGCCGCGCACGTCGCCGCGGCGCGGTCTTCGAGCCCGAACGCCTGGAGGCTGTGCGTCTTCAGCTGATCGAGCAGCGCGCGCCTGGCGGACTCGTGCTCGAACGACCAGTCATCGGCATGGGTAACGAGCGCGGCGAGACCGAGTTCGTTGATCATCGCGGCGACATCCTCGAGCGCCGCGGGGGCCACGATCTCGCGGGGCCGCAGCACCGCCAGTTCGTCAGCCAGGGTCTGCCGCGCCTCGGGACCGAGATATTCCGTGGCGGTGAATTCGCCGGTCGAAAGATCCAGCAGCGCCACGCCGAAGCCTGGACCGGGCCGTGCCGCCACGACCCCCATCAGAAACGCGGGCTCGCGCGCTTCGAGATATCCGGCATCCGTGAGCGTGCCGGGGGAGACCACCCGCACGACTTCGCGGCGGACCAGGCCTTTCGCCTTTTTCGGGTCCTCCACCTGCTCGCAGACGGCCACGCGGAACCCCTTGCGGACGAGCCGGGCGATGTAGCCGTCGGCGGCGTGGAACGGCACGCCGCACATCGGGATCGCGCCGCCCGAAGCGTCCTTGGATCGCGAGGTAAGCGTCAACTCGAGGGCGCGCGCGGCCGTGAGCGCGTCCTCGTAGAACATCTCGTAGAAGTCCCCCATCCGGAAGAAGACGATCGCGTCGCGATACTGCCGCTTCGCGTCGAAATACTGCCGCATGGCCGGCGTGGCGCCGGCGGTGTTCGGGGATGAAGCCATCGGGGATTGCTGAATGCTGCTGCAGGCCGCGTGCGGATCGAGTTTAACATTGAGGCTGCTGGACTTCCGGTGCTGATCCTTTCACTCGACACCACCACGCGCGCCGGCAGCATCGCGATCCTGCGCGGCACGACCGTCCTCCACGAGCTGACCGGGGACGCCACGCGCACGCACGCGCAGCGGCTGCCGGGAGACCTCATGACCGCCTGCGCCGCCGCGGGCATCACGATCGAACAGATCGCGCTCTTTGCCGTCGCCGCCGGCCCCGGTTCGTTCACCGGCCTCAGGGTCGGCATCGCGACCATCCAGGGGCTCGCCATGGCACGGGATCGCCGGGTCGTGCCCGTGTCCACGCTCGAAGCGATCGCCGAGGCCTCCGGCGCACGAACCGTAGCCGCCTGGATGGACGCGCAACGCGGAGAAGTCTTCGCGCAGGTCTTCGAGCGTCAGGACGGCATCGAACATCCTCGAACCGATCCCATCAATGCGCCTCCGCGTATCGCGCTCGAGCTGCACCATGAGGCGCTCGCGGGCGCCGAATTCCACGGGGACGGCGCCGTCCGCTATCGCGAGGACATCATCGCCGTCCGCGGATCGTCCACCATCGTCGCGGCCAGCGTTCCGCCTCTCGCCGGCGCCATCGGCCGTATCGCGGCGAGACGCGCCGGCGAGGCCGTCCTCCCGCACGCGATCGTCCCGATTTACGTCCGGCGCCCTGATGCGGAGATCGCCCGCGATCGCCGGTCCGGAACATGAGGAGCCCGCTGACGATCGAGCGGCTGTATCGGCCGGTCTCGGACGTTGACCGCGACACGATCCTCGACCTGGAAGCGCAGTCCTTCAGCAATCCGTGGACGCCGCAGGCCTTCGAGGTCATGCTCTCGAGCCCCGCGAGCCGCCTTTACGTCGTTCGTGCCGACGGCCCCGACATCGTCGGCTTCTGCGGGTGCTGGTCGTTCGACGACGAGCTGCACATCAACACCGTGGCGGTCCGTGCGGACTGGCGCCGCCGGGGCGTCGCGTACGCGTTGTTGAAGCACGTCCTCGCCGACACCGGGGCCGTCCGCGCGACGCTCGAAGTCCGCCGGTCGAACGCCGCCGCGATCGCTCTGTACCAGAAGCTCGGGTTCCGGGTGAAGGCCGTCCGGCCGAAGTACTACGAAAATCCGAACGAGGACGGCCTGATTTTGTGGCGAAATCCATGAGTTTGGACGACCCAAATCCATAACCTTGAAGCGAGGTCCCGTCTTGTGCTAGCGTGCCCGGTATGAACGACTGGAATTAAGCCAAAAGCAAAGGAGGGGCGGAGATGCCAACAGATTTCGAAGAGTTGAAGCGGAAGCTCCTGCAGACCGATTCCGAGTTCCGACAACTCGCCACCAAGCATCACGATCTCGACGAACGGCTTCATCACTACGCGGAACGGAACTACCTCACCGAGCCCGAACAAGTCGAAGAGACGACCCTCAAAAAACAAAAACTGTATCTGAAGGATCAGATGGAGAGCATCCTGCGGCGTCACACCGTGGGGGAACCCGCGCACGCCAGTCGGGGCTGATATCTGATCCGTTGCTGCCCGCGGCGCCGGCTGTCTCGTTGACGGGCGAGACGAGCCTGCCACACGCGGAAACGCGCACGAAACTCCGGAGGGCCAGCGGCGGTGCCGTTTACGACATCCGCCACTGGCCCTCTTCTTTTTTGTACGGCTATTCTTTCTGTCATGAAGATCGATCGTGCCGGTTACCCCTTCATCGGCGGCGCCCTGGTGCCCGCGGCCGTTGCCGCTGCGGCCAAACGTCCTGCGCTTGCCGCCTCCTTCGGTCTTCTGGCCGGGTTCTTCGCCTACTTCTTCCGCGATCCGGACCGCCACGTCCCGCAGGAGCCGGGACTCGTGGTGTCACCGGCTGACGGCCGGGTCATGATTGCCGGGCCGAGCGACGAGCGGTGGGCGCCGCCGGGGGAGTGGAAGCAGGTCACGATCTTCCTGTCGCCGCTCGACGTCCATATCAACCGGACCCCCGTTGCGGGCCGGGTCACGAGGATCGAGTACCGGCCGGGGAAGTTCCTCCCCGCCTACAACGAGGCGGCCAACGACAACGAGCTGAACGAGATCTGGCTCGATGCGAACGGTCAGACGATCGTCGTCCGGCAGGTAGTCGGCATCCTCGCGCGGCGGATCGTCTGTCGTGTGGTCGAGGGGCAGGAACTCGTGCGCGGGGAACGGATCGGCTTGATGAAGTTCGGCTCGCGCATGGATGTCTTTCTGCCGACCGATGCGGAACTGCACGTGAGCGTCGGGCAGCACGTCGTCGCGGGGGAGACGGTGCTGGCCGTGCTCGGGAGCGGGAGTGCTCGATAATCTTGGACGCCGGCGCACCGATCGTCCGCGCCGCTTTCGGCGCGGCGTCTATCTGCTGCCGTCCCTCTTCACCGTCGCGAACCTGTTCTGCGGCTACGCCTGCGTCGTCTACGCCACCCGGGCGGATTTCGAGACGGCGGCGCTGCTGATCGGGATCGCGATGATCCTCGACACGCTCGACGGATTCTTCGCGCGGCTCACCAACTCCTCGTCGGCGTTCGGCGTGCAGCTGGACTCGCTCGCCGACGTCGTGTCGTTCGGCATGGCCCCCGCGATCCTCGCGTTCACGTGGGGCCTGTGGCCGCTGCAGCGGCTCGGATGGGCCGTGGGGTTCATCTACGTGACCGCGGCGGCGATGCGGCTCGCCCGGTTCAACATCCAGGCGACGTCCCCCAGCGACAAGCGGTACTTCGCCGGGATGCCGAGCCCGGCCGCCGCGGGCGTGATCGCGTCCACGGTCTACCTCTTTCCGTCGGGACTGCTCGAGTGGCGGCAGGCGCTGCCGGCGCTTGCGATGGTCCTCGTGCCGGCGCTGCTCATGGTGAGCACGATCCGGTTCCGTAGCGTGAAGGCGATCGATGTCGGCTGGCGCCGCTCTTACCTGGCGCTGTTCGTCGGCGCGATCATCCTCGCTCTCGTCGCCACGCACCCGCGGCTCGCGCTGGTCGTGATGGCTTACTCCTACGTCGTCTTCGCCGTCCTCTCCTGGTTGATCGGCCGCCTCCACTCCCGGCGCACCACGGATGCGGAGGCCGCACAGGAGCAGCAGACCCAGGAATAGATCGCGGCGACAGCCCCAGTACTCGATTGCACGACAGCCACCCGAGGTGGGATCACGCCGAGCTCGCTGAGTTCGCGGAGGCTGTGCGCAGCCGGAGGCTTCGGACGGGCCTGCGGGCGCGCTTGCGCGCGGGTGGCTGACGAGAAACCACGCACACGAGCCGCAGCCGAATTCTGAGCGGTTCGTGTTCGCGGTTTCTCGTCAGCCACCACGCCGGCCGGGGGCCGGCGCCGCAGGCCCTGACAGTCCGACGACTTCATGCGCACTCACGCGGTCGGCAGGCGCAGGATGACGGTCGTACCGACGCCCTTGGCGCTTTCGACGTCGATGCGGCCGCCGCTCAGTTCGACGTTGCGGCGGGCAATGGGAAGGCCGAGGCCGGTGCCCGTGGCCTTGGTGGAGAAGTAGGGCTCGAAGACGCGCGCGCGCGCCTCTTCGTCCATCCCGACTCCGGTGTCGCGGACGCGAAGGACGACGGCCCCGGGTTCCTGCTCGGTGGTCAGCGTGATCGAACCTTTGCCCGGCATCGCGTGGAGCGCGTTCTCGATGATGTTCGCGAGCGCGCGGCCGATCAGGACGCGATCGACGAAAACCGCCGGCAGCGTCTCGTCCACGTTGTTCGTGATCTCGACCCGTCCGGCGAGTCCGGTTCGATAGGGTTCGACGATCTCGGTCACCAGCTCCGGCAGGTTCAGCGGCGCGGGACGTGCGGTTGGCGACGAGGCGAAGTTCGAGAACTCGGACGAGATCTGGCGGAGCAGGCGGACCTGCCCGAGGATCGTGTCCACGCACCCTTCGAGCACGGCGCCCATCGGTTCGCCCCGGTCGGCGTGTACGCGGCGGAGGTGCTCGGCCGACAACTGGATCGGGGTCAGCGGATTCTTGATCTCGTGCGCGACCTGGCGCGCCATCTCGGCCCACGCCTCCAGCCGGTGCGTGCGCTCCAACTGCGCACGCTGCGCCTTGAGTTCCGCGGCCATGCTGTTGAAGGCGTCGACAAGCCGACGCAGCTCATCGGCCGAACGGACGGCAATGCGCGCGTCGAAGTCGCCCGCGGCAATCCGGCGCGTGGCACGGGTGAGGCGGCGCACCGGATCCGCGATCCGTTCAGCCATCGACAATCCCATTCCGGCGCCAAGCAGAATGAAGAGCAGGGCGGCGAGGTGCACGCCTCGATCGATCTCGTCCACCTCGCGTTCGATCTCCCGCTGCTGGTTCGCGAGCGGCACCGTCAGGATCCCTTCATCGCTGCCGGTCTGCACCGGAGCCGCCGCGATCATGTACGGCAGCGTGCCGATGCGGTCCTCGCCGACGAAGCTCGGGAGGCGCTGCAAGGCGACCGCGCGATAGACGTCGGCGGGCGTTCTCGTGGGGAGCAGCCCTGACGCGAAGAGGTCGCGTTCGCTCGTGGCCAGCAGTTCCGGACCGCGGAACACGTTGACGTCCTGGTCGATGATCTGGCTGATCCAGATCATCACGTCGTCGCCGGTCGAGAGGAACGCGGTGGTGCCAAGCCGCTGGACCTGCCAGTCTTCGATCACGCGCTGCGCCACCGAGGCGGACCGCGCGGCTTCTGCTTCGACGTTCGTGCGCAGCAGCCCGGCGAAGTACGCGCGGATCACGAACGCGAGCGTGAGGACCGGGATGATCGACGCGAGAACGAACGCCAGGAACAGCTTGCGGTAGAAGCTCGCGCGGATCTCGCGCAGCAGCGCGCGGCCGACCCGGGGCCGCTCGCGCGAGATCCGGGTGAAGGCGGCGGTCGCCAGCAGCACCAGCACGAACGCGACGCCCGCGAGCGTGGTCAGCTCGGCGAGGTGGACGAACCGGTCGAACAGCGTGAGCGCCGGATAGCCGAGTCCGTAAATGCCGTTGCGGTCGTTCGAAAAGTAGACGTGCCATTCCGCGTCGCCGCGTTCGAGTTCGGTCCAGAACGGCGCGCGCGAGCTGTAGATCCGCGCGAACAGATCGTCGGTGATCGGCCAGGCGGCTCCGCCCGAGGCGAAGAGCGGCGTGAGGCCCCAGCCGTAGATGACGATCTCGACCTCGCTGCCGATCGTGCCCTCGGCCGGCGCGCCGCCCTGCGAGCGGAAGACTTCGAAGTACGGGCTCTGCGAAGTGATGAAGGGGAGCGTGCGATAGTCGGGCGCGACGTGAACGACGATCGAGCCGGCAACCCGCTGCGGATCACCGTCTTCACAGATCATCCGTTCGGCGTGCAGCATCCGCCGTTCTTCGGACCCAAACGGGGCAGCTTCGCCGAACAGCTCCCATTGGCACTTCGGCGCCACGCGTGAGGTCTGAACGGTGCCGGCATACTCGGGAAAATTCAGTGCGAAGCGGCTCACCAGGTCACCGGCGGCGTCGTACAGTTCGACCGCCGAGGTCAGCCGCTCGCGCGCCAGCGCGGTCTGGCGCCAGACGAGAAACGCCGGCTCCGTTTCCGTGCGTGCGTCATGGGACCTTCCGTCAGCGACGAGGGCCTCGAGCCCCGGCATCGCGTCGATCTCATCCCGCGCTTCTTCGAGGCGCTGCTGTAACAGCTGGGGATGGCTCTGCGCCTGAATCGCGAAGCGCTCGGCAACGAGCGTTCGCAACGAGCGCACCGTGAAGTAGTGAACCGAAGGATAGAGCAGCAGCGACGGCACGAGGAAAGCGACGAAGATCGTCAGGATCCTGGCCGCCACCGTCGCGTGCCGGAACCATCGCGCCGTGCGTCGGGCGAACAGGGCCGCCAGCGCGCAGGCCGCGGCGGTCAGCGCGATCCCGAGCGCGGGCAACGCCCAGCCGCGGCTCACCGTCACGATACTGAAGGCGATCGCCGGCGCCATCCACAGCAGCCACAGCCAGATTCCTTGCCGGATCCGCCGCGCCGGTGTCTTCCAGCGCGCGACCGCAACGGCGAGCAGCAGCACCGATGTCCAGGCCGTCGCCAGGTGCGCCGCCAGGATCGCGGCCAGCAGCGTCAGGCGTTCTGCGCTCCAGGGATGCAGGGAGAAGTGCCTGAGGTCCACCGATCCCACGCCGAGCGCGCGTCGAAGCAGAATTTCGAAGGCGACGATCAGTGCCACCATCAGCACGCCGGCGCCGAGTTGTCCGATGGTGAATGACGCCGGCGCGGCCGCGGGATCCCGGCGGATGCGGCGCAGCGCGACGCGCAACAATGAAATCGGACCGGCCGCCAGCGCCGCAATCGCCGCGACGGCTCCGGCGCAGACCAGCAGCAGCGCGTGAGGCGACGGCTGCTCGATCGCCAGTTCCAGCGCGATCCATCCGATCACGGCCCCCGCGACGATCAGCCCGGCAGCGAGCAGCGTGTGTCGGAGTTGAGAAGAAGCCGGCGCCGTGATCCGCCGATCGAGGTGGGGCCCCACGAGCAGCAGGACGGTGATCGCAAGGATCCCCAGCACGACCGCGGCGACATGACGACGCCACGAACGGCGCACCGCCGCGATCTGCTCCGGCGGTATGGACGCTTCCACCAGCACCTCGCCGGTCGGCGCCTTCAAGAGAAAGGCTCCCGGCCGTGGCTGCTCGCCTGCGCCTTCGAATCCAAGCCGCAGGGACGCCGGGCCGAACGGTGTGGGCAGCAGGTATTCGGCTGGCGCGAGTGTTCCGGCAGCCGGAGCGGGGGAGAGCGCGTGCTCCATCGCGACCACGCCCACCGGCACGTCGTCGCTGGCGGTCACGGGCAGCGTGTGAACGAGCCGCAATCCCTGTGGTGACTGCGTGACGAACCAGGAACCCGGTGTACGGATGCGCTCGCCGGGAATGTCGGACGGACGCCCCGCCCAGGCGCGTGCGGAGCCGTCAGGCACATCGTAGATCGTGACGGCGATGTCGGATCGCGTGCGTACTTCGGCGAGGTGCCCGTCGAGCGCGTCGAACAGCGTCCGGGTCGGATCCACGCCGGCCTGTTGCGACCGCAGCGCCTGAAGGGCGCGCACCGTGGACTGATCGGTCGCGATCGCGGTGCCCAGCCGGGACAGCAGCGACGTCATCGCTTCGAAGTCCCGGCTGATCTCGCGGTCGACGCGCGCTACCGCCTCGGCCCCCGCGGAGCCGAACCGCATCCATTCGAGCGCAAGTCCGATGACGCCGGCCGTCGCCGCAATCAACACACCGGATGCGAGCAACCGGCGCCAGCTCACGTGCTGCGTCCGAATCCGTGGAATGTCGGGAGAAAGCACCTTCGGCAGGAGGATACCGCAAAGGTTACACTAAGGATTGGTCCTCATGAGCTCTCCACTTGCCCTGAAGGCGGCGTTGAAACGCGGCGCGCTCGTCGTAGCAGCCAACTGGCCGCTGGTGGTGGTGCAGTTCATCGCCGAGGCCATGCTCAAGCTGCTGCTCGCCGTCCCGGTGATCGGGGGCCTCTTTCTCGTCGTCCTGTTGCTCGGCGCGGAGATCGAGGAACTCCTGGCGGGTGGACCGCGCGACATCATCGCCTCCGTCTTTGCGGCGCTGCGCACCAATCCGGTTGCCTTCGTGGCGTTCGGAACCGCCTTTCTTCTCGTGCTGCTGGCCGGGTCCGCGTTCACGTTCGTGGTCAAGGGCGGCACGATGTCGCTGCTCGCCGACGCGGAAGCGACGGCCGGCCCTCTCGAACGTCCGCCGCTGCGGCTCGACGCCGTCCGTCGCGCCAGCCGCGTGAACATCGACCCCTTTCTGGACGGATGCAGGCGCTTGTGGCGGCGCTATCTCCGCCTCGGCGGCTGCCTGTTGATCGCCTACACCGTCACCGCGATCGCATACCTCGTGTTCATCGTGGCCGGTTACGCGCTGGCGAACAACACGCCGGTGCTGCTCGGCCTCTGGACCGTCGTCGGCGCGCTCGCATCAGGCGCCCTCGTCGTCTGGGTCACGCTGATCAACCTGTTCTACCTGCTGACCCAGATGATCGTCGCCGTTGAAGACGTGAGCGTTCGTGCCGCGGCGAACCTCGTCGTCCGGTTCCTGCGATCCGCGCTGCGCGAGATCGCCGCGATCTTCGGCGTCGTGCTCCTGCTCGTCGGTGTCGCGACGATGGCGTCGGTGCTCGCGACGGCCGGCCTCGGCTTGATCGCCTTCGTTCCGCTCGCCGGACTGGCCGTGCTGCCTTTGCAGGTGGCGGCCTGGCTCATGCGCGGCTTCGTTTTCCAGTACCTGGCACTCACCGCGCTCGGCGCCTACCTCGCGCAGTACCGGCTTTACGCGCACGGCGGCACCGAGCGAAACCTTCGAATCGCTTCAACACTCACGTCAGCATGATCAACTACGACCAGTTTCTGTCCCGCTCCGCCGAACAGATGCGCGGGTCCGCCATCCGGAAGATGGGGACCGTTCTGGCGCAGTCTCGCGAGATCATTTCGTTTGCTCCGGGCTATCCGTCTCCCGAGACGTTCCCGTGGAGCGAGTTCACCGAGATCACGCGCGAACTCCTGTCGGGCGCCGACGGCACCGTGCTTCAGTACGGCCCGACGCGTGGTTACCGGCCGCTGCTCGAGACCATCGCCGGGATCATGGAGTCGCGCGGCGCGAAATCGTCGATCGACCAGCTGCTCGTCACGACCGGTTCGCAGCAGGGGCTCGACCTCGTCGCGCGCGTCCTGCTCGATCCGGGCGACGTCGTCCTCGTCGAACTGCCGACCTATACCGGCGCCATCACGGCCTTCCGCAACGTGCAGGCCGCGATGGTCGGCGTGCGGCAGGAGGACGACGGGATCGATCTCGCCGCGCTCGACGACACCTACGCGCGTTTGACGGCCGAAGGCCGGCGCGTGCGGCTCCTCTACGTCGTCCCGAACTTCCAGAACCCGACCGGGCTGCTCATCGGCCTCGAGAAGCGGAAGCGGCTGCTCGAGTGGGCCGACCGTCGCAACGTCCTCATTGTCGAGGACGATCCCTACTGCGAGCTGTATTTCGACTCGACCAGCGAGGCCCTCGTCCGGCCGATCCGCGCCGACGATGAGCGCGGGAGGGTGATTTACCTGAGCAGCTTCTCCAAGACGCTCGCCCCCGGATTCCGGGTCGCGTGGATCGACGCCCCGGCGGCGCTGACGTCGAAGTTCGAGATCGCGAAGCAGGCCGAGGACTTGTGCACCGGCGGACTGGACCAGCGCGTCGTCTACCAGGCCTGCCACCGCGGCGTGCTGGCGCGGCAACTGCCGAAACTGCGCCGGTATTACCAGGAGAAGCGCGACGTCATGGTCGACGCGCTCACGCAGGCCTTCGGGACGTCGGTCACCTGGCCCGTGCCGCGCGGAGGGTTCTTTCTGTGGGCCACCCTGCCGCAGGCCATCGACTCCGACGCGATGATCACGCGAGCGGTGGAGCACGGCGTGATCTACGTCGCGGGGGAAGCCTTCTTCGTCGACGGCGAAGGGCGTAACCTGATCCGCCTCGCGTTCTCGTCGGCCTCGAAGGACCAGATCCGCGAAGGCGTCGCGCGGCTGTCGAAGACCGTACGAGAGGAGCTCGCGGCCGCCGAGACCCCCGCGTCGAAGGTGTGATCGTCGTCGAACGACAGCCACCGGCCTCAAAGGGGCTGCGCCTGCTGGAGAGTTCGTGGCAAGGATCCCAATGCCTCACCGCGATACTTGCGCGCTCAGCGGTGAAGCATTGAGACAGCTGCCCTATCCGCGCAGGCCTGGCGACTTCAGTGTGACCGCAGTGCGGCTTAGTTAGCGTATCGGCCGCGTCATCGACAGCTTCCACGCCTCGGCCAGACTCCCGGTGACGACGGCGAACACCGCGCCCTCGTTCGTCCCGAGGAACCCGGGGTTGAGCGCGAGCTGGCCGGGGAACGGGATCGGGGTGCCCGGTGTGCCTGTTGCGGCGCCGAACACGCGCAACTCCGTCCCCGGTCCGGCGATGAACACCGAGTTGCCGGCAACGACAGGCCCGGACCAGGGTCTGTACGGCACCCCCTTGTGCCAGCGGAGCGAGCCGCTTCGACGATCGAGCGCGTAGACCATGTTGTCGAGCGCCGCGAAGTACACGCGTTCGAGGTCGGCGGCGGCGCGGCCGCGCACGGTCCCGCCGATCCGCTGCTGCCAGCGCCAGCGATCCTCGCCAGAGGCCACGTTCAGCGCATGGAAGGATTTGTTGGTCACACCGAGAAAGATGTCCTCACCAAAGACGAGCGGTTCGTTCGGCGCTCCGCCGAAGAGGCGCTGCCACTTGACGGCGCCGGAGGTGAGATCGCGCGCGATCAGCCGGCCATCCGCATAGGGGACGAACAGCACGTTGCCGGAGATCGCGGCACGCTCGCGCTGGAGGCCGGCGTCGACGCTCCAGACGCTCGTACCGTCCGCGGCACGAAGGGCCGTCAGCCTGCCCTGAGTGGCCGCGAGGAGCCATCCTTCCCGGGCGACCATTGGCGCCGTCAATGCTCCTGTCTCGGAGCGCCAGGCGAGCGTTCCGTCCTCGACGCGCAGGGCGTGCACGGCGTTTCCCGAGGGGACGAACACGAGCGTGCCGTCGCTGACGAGCGGCCCTTCGGCCGCGAGTTCGGTGCGCCAGCGCGTGCGGCCATCGTCGCGGCTGAACGCGGCAATGACTCCGGGGAGGTAGGCTGCGATGACCGAATCAGCAGTTACGATCGGGCTGACCGCTGGTCCCGCGGGAAGATCGACCGTCCACGCGAGCAGCGATGGCATCGGCGGCGGAGGCAGCGTCGTGCCTGGAAGCTGCTCGGGCATGCCCGCGGGCGCCGGGATCTGCTGCGCGCCGGCAAGGCTTGCGAAGAGCAACAGGACCGACGCCGAAGAGAGGATTCTTCGGGCAGAGAACCAACAACATCTTGTGGTGGGGGCCGACGCCACACGCTTATAATAGCGTTATCCATCGGCCGAACTTTTCCCGTCCGTCGCACTCACAGTGAATCATCAGACTATCGTTGTTCTCGATTTCGGCTCGCAATTCACGCAGCTGATCGCTCGTCGTCTGCGCGAACTCTCGGTGTACGCCGAGATCCTGCCGTTCGACACGCCGCTTGCCAGGATCCAGGAACGAAAACCGGTCGGCATCATTCTCTCCGGCGGTCCGAAGAGCGTGTCCGAGGAGGGTGCGCCGCATTCCGATCCGGGCATCTACACCGCCGGCGTTCCGGTGCTGGGGATCTGCTACGGCATGCAGCTGATGACGCACGCGCTGGGTGGGGAAGTCGCGCCTGCGCCGCATCGCGAGTTCGGCTTGGCGACGATCCAGATAGAGCCGGATGCGCCGCTGCTCGGCCCGATCGCGAAGGACCTGCGCGTCTGGGCGAGCCATGGCGATTTGGTGGCGGCGCCGCCGCCCGGCTTCTCGGTCACGGCGACCAGCGCCAACGCTCCGGTCGCCGCGATGGCCGCACCGGATCGCGGGCTCTACGCGCTCCTGTTCCATCCCGAGGTCGTGCACACCGACAAGGGGCTCGAGATCCTGCGCGCGTTCGCCTACGACGTCTGCGGCTGCACCGGCGACTGGACGATGAAGTCGTTCGTCCAGGAAGCGACCGAGCGGATCCGGGAGCAGGTCGGAGACGGACGCGTGGTCTGCGGCCTGAGCGGCGGCGTGGACTCCACGGTCGCCGCGATGCTGATCCATCGCGCCATCGGCGACCGGCTGACGTGCATCTTCGTCGACAACGGCGTGATGCGTCTGAACGAGGGGGCGCAGATCAAGGCGCGTTTCGAGAAGCTGAAGCTCCCGCTCGTGTTCGCGGACGCGTCGGACCTGTTCCTCTCGCGGCTGGCCGGCATCACCGACCCCGAGCAGAAGCGTAAGATCATTGGTGCGACGTTCATCGACGTGTTCGAGGAGGAAGCCAGAAAGCTCGGCTCGTTCGACTTCCTCGGCCAGGGCACGTTGTACCCGGACGTGATCGAGAGCGTCTCGGTCGTCGGCCCGTCGGCGCCGATCAAGAGCCACCACAACGTCGGCGGCCTGCCCGAACGGATGCGCTTCACGCTGGTCGAGCCGCTGCGCTTGCTCTTCAAGGACGAAGTCCGCAAGGTGGGTGAGGAACTCGGGCTCGACGCCGAATTCGTCTGGCGCCAGCCGTTCCCGGGGCCGGGGCTCGCGGTCCGGATCCTCGGCGAGGTCACGCAGTCGCGCCTGAACCTGGTGCGCAAGGCGGACCATATCGTCGCCGAGGAGATCAAGAAGGCGGGCTGGTATCGCACGCTGTGGCAATCGTTCGCCGTGCTGCTGCCGGTGCAGAGCGTCGGCGTGATGGGGGATGCGCGCACCTACGAGTACACGATCGCCGTGCGGGCCGTGGAGAGCAAGGACGGCATGACCGCCGACTGGGCGCGCCTGCCGCACGAACTGCTGGCGACGATCTCGTCGCGGATCGTCAACGAAGTCAAGGGGATCAATCGAGTGGTCTACGACATCAGCTCGAAGCCGCCGTCAACGATCGAGTGGGAGTGAAGACGCTGAACGCTGAAACTCCGAACTATGAACTCCGAACTATGAACGTGGTTCTGTTCGGAGTTCGGAGTTCGGAGTTCATAGTTCGACGTTTCAGCGCAGCGTTCATAGTTCGGAGTTCATAGTTCTGAGTTTGTAATGTCCAACTTCGTCCACCTGCATCTTCACTCGGAGTATTCCCTCCTCGACGGCGCGTGCCGCATCGAAGAGCTGCTCGACAAATGTGTCGAGCTGAAGATGCCGGCGGCCGCGATCACCGAGCACGGGAACATGTTCTCGTCGATCGTGTTCCACGACCAGGCGCGCAAGCGGGGGATCAACCCGATCCTCGGCTGCGAGGTCTACGTGGCGCCGGGGGACCGGCGGACGAAGAGCGGCACCCCGGGTGAAACGGCAAACCACCTCGTGCTCCTCGCCGAGACGAAGGAGGGGTATCACAACCTGATCAAGCTGGTGTCGGCCGGCTACACGGAAGGGTTCTACTACAAGCCGCGCATCGACAAGGACCTGCTCGCGCAGCACTCGGCGGGGCTCATCGGTCTGAGCAGCTGCTTGAAGGGAGAGGTCGCAACCGGCATTCGTACCGAGCAGCAGCGGAAGGCGCTCGAAGCGGCGGCCGCCTACCGCGACATCCTCGGCCCCAACAGCTTCTTTCTCGAGATGCAGTACCAGGGGATCGACGAGCAGAAGGTCGTCAACGTCGGGCTGCAGCCGATCGCGAAGGAGCTGAACCTGCCGCTCGTCGCGACGAACGACGTCCACTATCTCGAGAACTCCGACTTCAAGCCCCACGACATCCTGCTCTGCATCGGCACCGGCAAGACGGTCAACGACGCGGACCGCCTGAAGTACCACGGCGATCAGTTCTATCTGAAGACGGCCGAAGAGATGGCGCGCGTGTTCGGCGACTTCCCCGAGGCGCTCGCCAACACGGTCCGCATCGCCGAACGCTGCAACGTCGACCTGAGCGGCACGGTCAACCACCTGCCGAACTTCGACGTGCCCGACGGCTTCACCCTCGACGAGTACTTCGAGCACATCGTCCGCCAGGGCTTCGAGATGCGCCTGCCGCGGCTGAAGGAGCTGCAGGCGAAGGGGATCCTGAAGCACACGATCGACGAGTACGAGAGACGGCTCACGTACGAGATCGAGATGATCAAGCAGATGAAGTACCCCGGGTACTTCTGCATCGTCTGGGACTTCATCCGCTACGCCAGGGAGAAGGGCATTCCGGTCGGACCGGGCCGCGGCTCCGCGGCGGGCAGCTTCGTCGCCTACTGCCTGCGCATCACCGACGTCGATCCGATCGAGTACGACCTGATCTTCGAGCGGTTCCTGAACCCCGAACGCGTGTCGCTGCCCGACATCGACATCGACTTCTGCGAGCGCCGCCGCGGCGAGGTCATCGATTACGTCACCCGCAAGTACGGCCGCGAGAACGTCGCGCAGATCATCACGTTCGGCACGATGAAGGCGCGGGCGGTCGTTCGCGACGTCGCGCGCGTCATGGACATCCCCTATGCCGACGCGGACCGCGTCGCCAAAGCGGTGCCGCCCGCGCTCGACATGACGCTCGAGAAGGCCCTCGTCGAGAGCCCGGCGCTCAAGGATCTGCAGCAGAAGGACGACCGCGTCAAGGAGCTGCTGTCGGTCGCGCAGCGTCTCGAAGGGATGACGCGCCATGCGTCGGTTCATGCCGCCGGGGTCGTCATCGCGCCGAGACCGCTGACCGAGTTCATCCCGCTCTACAAGAGCCAGAAGGACGAAATCGTCACGCAGTGGGCGATGAAGGAGGTCGAGCGTGTCGGCCTCCTGAAGATGGACTTTCTCGGGCTCAGCACGCTCACGCTGATCCAGGACGCCCTCGACGAGATCAGGCGGACCGAAGGGATCGATCTCGACATCGACGCGATCCCGCTCGACGACAAGAAGACGTTCCAGCTCTTCTCGGACGGCCAGACCTACGGCGTGTTCCAGTTCGAAAGCTCCGGCATGCGCGAACTCCTGCGCAAGGCCAAGCCCGAACGGCTCGACGATCTCATCGCGTTGAACGCGCTTTACCGTCCCGGCCCGCTCAAGTCGGGGATGGTCGAGGACTACATCTCCCGCAAGCAGGGAAAGACGGAAGTCAAGTACGAGCTGCCGCAGCTCGCCCCGATCCTCGAGGACACCTACGGCGTCATCGCCTACCAGGAACAGGTCATGCGCATCGCGGCCGTCCTGGCCGGGTTCACGATGGGCCAGTCCGACATGCTCCGCAAGGCCATGGGCAAGAAGGATCCCAAGGTCATGGCGAAGCAGCGCGAAGCCTTCATGGAAGGCGCGCGGGCGAAGGGCGTCAACGAGAAGAAGGCGACGAAGATCTTCGATCTCATGGAGTACTTCGCCGGGTACGGCTTCAACAAGTCGCACTCGACGACCTACGCGTGGGTCGCGTACCAGACCGGCTATCTCAAGGCCAACTATCCGTGGCACTTCATGGCCGCGCTGCTGACGATCGAAGCGGCCAACACCGACAAGCTCGCGATGTATCTCGGCGAGTGCCGCGACCTGGGCATCCCGATTCTCCCGCCCGACGTGAACTCGAGCGACCTGCGGTTCACGGTGACGAAGGAGGGAGTCCGATTCGGCCTGTGCGCCGTGAAGAACGTCGGCGAAGGAGCCATCCAGTCGATTCTCGGCGTCCGCACCGAAAAAGGCCGGCTCGACTCGCTGCACACGCTCTGCGAAGAGGCCGACCTCCGGCTCGTGAACAAGCGCGTGCTCGAGAGCCTGATCAAGGCGGGCGCGCTCGACTCCATGGTCCGCGACGGCGCCGCCGACACGCGGCGGACGCGCGCGAGGCTTTTCGCCGCGGTCGACAAGGCGATCGAGCACGGCGGACGTCACCAGCGCGATCGCGACAAGGGCCAGACCCAACTGTTCGGCGGGGGCGACGAGGACGGCCACGACGCGGTGCCGCTCCCCGACGCGCCGGCCTGGACCGAAGCCGTCCAACTGGCGGGCGAGAAAGAAGCGCTCGGCTTCTACTTCAGCGGCCATCCGCTGGACCGCTTCGGCGACGACCTGAAGGCCTTCGGCGCGAAGCGCCTCGGAGATCTCACCGAGTCGATGGCCGACGTCTGGACCGCCGGCATCGTCTCCGGCCTGCGTCCGCTGAAGACGAAGAAAGGGGACCGCATGGCGGTCTTCATGCTCGACGACGTCGCCGGAACGCTCGAATGCGTCGTGTTTCCGGAAGCGTTCGGCAAACACGGCAGCGTGATCGAGGCGGACGCGATGGTCCTGGTCCGCGGCAAGTTGGAGAAAGACGACGAATCGGCGCGCATCGTCGCCGCCGAGGTGCAGCCGATATCGCTGCTGCAGGAACGGACGACGAAGGAGGTCGTGATCCACCTGCCGCAGAAAGCGCAGGCCCGCCCGGTGTTCGAGCAGCTCGCCGAACTGCTCGCGCGTCACCGTGGCGACCGGCGCGTGTACCTCGAGCTGGACGTGAACGGCAAGGAGAAGCCGCTGCGTGTCCGCTCGGAAGTCGCGATGCGGGTGAAGCCGTCCGAACGGCTGGTCTCGGAGGTCGAGCAGTTGTGCGGCTCGGGAACGGTGGAGCTTCGCTGAAACTCCGAATTATGAACTCCGAACTCAGAACTGCTCCATTCGGCGTTCATAGTTCGGCGTTCATAGTTCGGAGTTCATAGTTCGGAGTTTTTGAGTCTTCTTATGCCAGCAGAACTACTCGAATTCGAAGAACCCGTCGGCGTGCTGCTGAAGGAGATCGAGGCGCTCAACATGCTGCCGCAGACGCCGGAGCGCGTGCGCTCGATCGAGACGCTGCGCAAGCGTGCCGACGAGATCCGGACCGAGCTGTACGAGAACCTGACCCCGTGGCAGCGGGTGCTCGTCGCGCGGCACTCGAACCGGCCGAACACGCTCGACTACGTCGAGCGGCTGTTCACCGGGTTCGAGGAGCTGCACGGCGACCGCCGGTTCGCCGACGACCATGCGATCGTCACCGGCTTCGCGGAGTACCGTGGCCGCCCCGTGGCGGTGATCGGCCATCAGAAGGGTCGCGATACGAAGCAGAAGATCTTCCGCAACTTCGGCTACGCGCGTCCCGAGGGCTACCGCAAGGCCCTGCGTGTCATGCAGCTTGCGCAGAAGTTCGGCCGGCCGATCGTCGTCTTCATCGACACGCCGGCCGCGTATCCCGGGGTCGAATCCGAAGAGCGCGGCGTGGCGGAAGCGATCGCGCTGAACCTCCGCGAGATGATGATGATCGAGGTGCCGATCATCGTGATCGTGTGCGGCGAAGGGGGCAGCGGGGGAGCGCTCGGCATCGCCATCGGCGATCGCGTCTTCATGCAGGAGTTCTCGGTCTACAGCGTGATCCCGCCCGAGGGCTGTGCCGCGATCCTGTGGCGGGACGCCAATCGCAAGGTCGAAGCGGCCGCGGCGCTGAAACTCACGGCACCCGACATGGTCGCTCTCGGGCTGGTGGATGGGATCATCCCCGAGCCGCCTGGCGGCGCCCACAACGACCACGAGCGCGCCGGCGCGCTGGTCGACCAGGCACTCAACGCGGCGCTGATCGAGGTCGAAGCGCTCAGCGTCCGCGAACGGCTCGATCTCAGATATGAGAAGTTTCGAAGAATGGGAGAGGAAGGCACCGCCTTCGTGAACGAACCTTCGGCAGCGGGCACCTAGTTTCAGCATTCAGCATTCGTCATTCAGCCTTGACAAGCGTTAGATGAAGTCACTCCTTTGGCAGCACCTGCCCTGCGACGACGCGCAGGCGGCGACCCTCGCCGCGGCGCTCGAGGTGCATCCGACGATCGCACGGCTGCTGTGCCTGCGAGGCTTCACGGATCCCGAACCGGCGTTCCGCTTTCTCAATCCGTCCCTCGATCACCTGAACGATCCGTTCAAGCTGGCCGACATGGATCGCGCGGTGCCCCGGCTCGAGCGGGCGCTTGCGCAACGGGAGAAGATCGCCATCCACGGCGATTACGACGTCGATGGCATCACCTCGACCGTGATCCTCCGCCGGGCCCTCGAGATGCTCGGGGGAGACGTCATCCACTTCCTGCCGGAGCGGATGCGCGACGGATACGGGCTCCAGCCGGCCGCGATCGAGCGCCTGCACGCACAGGGCGTCCGGCTGATCGTTTCAGTCGACTGCGGCATTCGCGCCGCCGAAGCGGCACAGCGTGCGCGAGACCTCGGGATCGACCTGATCATCACCGACCACCACGAGCCCGAAGGGACGCTGCCGTCGGCCCTGGCGGTGATCAACCCGAAGCGGCCCGACTGCACTTATCCCGACAAGTACCTTGCGGGCGTCGGCGTCGCCTTGAAGGTGGTTCAAGCGTTGTGCGATCGCGCCGGCAAAGGGAAGTGGCTGCCGGCGTTCGTCAAGATCGCCGCGATCGGCACGCTGGCCGACGTCGTGCCGCTCGTCGGGGAGAACCGCGTCATCGCGCGCCACGGCCTCAACGCGCTGTCGAAGGGGCCGCACGCCATCGGCCTTCGCGCGCTGCTCGACGCGTGCGGGCTCACCGGCAAGACGATCGACAGCTATCACGTCGGCTTCATGATCGCGCCGCGCGTGAACGCCGCCGGACGCATGAGCACGCCCGATATCGCGGCGCGGCTGCTGCTCGCAACCGACGAGGCGATGGAGCACGAGGCGCGCGCGCTTGCCCAGCAGCTCTGCGACGAGAACCTGAAGCGGCAGACCGAAGAGGCGGAACTCGTCGCGCAGGCGAGAAAGGCGATCGAAACCGATCCCGGCGTCGGCGCGCACAACGTTCTCGTCGTTGGCGGGTTCGGCTGGCATCGAGGGGTGATCGGCATTGCCGCCTCGAAGCTCGTCGACACCTATCACAAGCCCTCGATCGTGCTGTCGATCGAGGGGGACGTCGCGCACGGCTCCTGCCGCAGCATCCCCGATTTCGACATCCTCGCCGCGCTCGAGCACTGTTCCGACGTGTTCGTGAAGTTCGGCGGCCACAAGCAGGCCGCCGGGCTGACGATGGAAGCGGCACGGGTGCCGGAGTTCCGCGCCCGCATCAACGCGTATGCTGACGAGGTGATCGAGCCGGACCAGCTGCGGCCGCGCCTGCGGATCGATGCGCCGCTCTCGCTGCGGGGCATCACCCACGACCTCGTCCGGGGGCTCGACCTGCTCGGGCCGTTTGGCCTGGCCAACCCGCGGCCCGTGTTTCACGCCTCCGGCGTCGAGATCGTGGACGGACCAAAAACCATCAAGGAACGTCATTTGAAGATGACGTTTGCGCAGGACGGTCGCCGATTCCGGGCCATTGCGTGGCGGGCCGCCGAACGGGCCGGCTTCCTCGAGGAGAACCGCGCCGGAGTCAACCTGGCGTTCTCGCTCGACAAGAACGAGTTCCAGGGCGAGACCTACCTCGAACTCTCCGTCGCCGACATCAAGGGTCTTTCTGAATAATGCGCTGGCAGCGCGTGGCGCAGGCGGCGATCGCGGTCTTCGTGATCGGCTTCATCGCATTGCTGGTCACGACGCTGCGGCGGGAGCGCGCCGCGCCGCCGCCGCAGCAGGCGCCGCAACGGCAGGCGCCTGAGGCGGCGCTGGAGAATCCGGGCGGCGGAAGGCAGGTCATCGCCGACCGGACCGGAAAGACCCCGTACGAACTCGAGTTCGGCACGCACATCGCCCTTCAGGACGGCCGGCAGCAGCTTCGCGACGGCGTCAAGGTCACGATCGATCGAGGAGAACGGCGGATCGTCGTCACGGCGAAGGAAGCGGACCTGACGCTCGCCAGGGCTGAATCGAATGAGCCTCTCGAGCAGGCGGTCTTCCGCGAGGACGTCGTCATTACCGGGGACGACGGCCTCGAGGTCAAAACCGCCGAGATGACCTATACGGCCGCCGACGACATGATGCGCATCCCGGGCCATGTCGAGTTCAAGAAAGGACGCACCACGGGCTCCGGACGCGAGGCGACCTACGACCAGGGCAGAGATGTGTTCTGGATCCGCCAGGACGCGCGCCTGGAGGTCGCGCCGGACCCGGATGGTTCCGGGCGTCTCGATGCGACCGCCGAAGCGATCGGCCTGGCCCGGCGCGAGCATTACATCCGTCTGGAGCAGAACGCGCGGATCGACGGTCAAGGCCGGGTCGCCGAGGCCGATGACATGACCATCTACCTGACCGGCGACGACAGGAACGTCCGGTTGATGGAGCTTCGCGGCAACAGCCGCATCACAGGGACGACCGGCGACACCCAGACCATGTCGGCACGCGACATCGACATGGTCTACGCGGAGGACGGCCGCACGCTGCAGAGCACGAGACTCGTCGAGAACGCGGTCGTCCAGTTGCCGGGCGGCGCCGCGGCCGGGAAGCGGATCGCCGCCCGCACGATCGACATGACGCTCGGGCCCGACGGTTCGACGGTCACGGGCTTGACCGCCAACGACAGCGTCGAAGTCGACCTGCCCGCGGACGCAAACGCGCCGGCGCGCGAGATCAGGGCCGCGACGTTGAATGCGTCGGGCGGGGAAGCCGGGCTGCAGAGCGCCACGTTCGGGAGCGGCGTGAGCTATCGGGAGGCACGGCCCGCACGCCGCAATGCCGCGACCATCGAGCGCAGCGCAACGTCGCAGACGCTGATCGTCGAAACCGAACCGGGTCTCGGCGCGATCAGGAAAGCGGACTTCCGCGGGGACGTCACGTTCAACGACGGACCGGACTTCGTCGCGAAAGCGCAGCAAGGGGTGTACGACATCGCCGGTGACCGGCTGGATCTTCGGCCGGTGAAAGGTTTGCCGGGCCCAGCGGAGCCGACCGTGACCGACGCCAACGTCACGGTGTCGGCGCGAACGATCGGGTTTGGTCTGTCGACGCGTGAGATGCAGGCCGACACAGGCGTCAAGAGCACGATCACGCCCCGCAAGGATGCGAAGGGGAGCGAGAAAGGGCGAATGCCGTCCATGCTGGCCGACGACCAACCGGTGAACGTCACGGCGGACAAGCTCTCGTACAAGGGCAGGGATTCGGCAGCGGTGTACTCGGGGAACGCCAGGCTCTGGCAGGGCTCCGAGACGACGATCAAAGGGGCGACGCTGACGATCGACGATCGCACGGGGAACCTGACGTCGACCGGCGGCGTCATGACCACGCTCGTGATCCGCGATCGGGCCGCGAAAGGCAAGGGGAAGCCGGAGACGACGATCGGTACGTCGGAGACGTTTACGTACGACGACGGCAAGCGGCTGGCAACATATACAGGGAAGGCAAACCTGCGCGCGCCGCAGGGTGACGTGACGGGAGAGAGGATCGAATTGCTCCTCGAGAAGGACACGAACGAGTTGCGGCGTGCCGAAGCCTACGGACCAAACGGCGAGGTGCAGGTCCGCGAAGGGAACCGGCTCGCGACCGGCTCGCATATGACCTACACGGCGGCGGACGATCGGTACCTGATGGTCGGCACGCCCGTCGAGATCACGACCGCCGAGAAGGACGGCACCTGCCACCTCACGCGCGGCAGCAGCGCCGCGTTCACGCGCACGACGGAACAGGTGAGCATCGAGAGCATCCCCGGCAGCAATATCTCGATGAAAACCGAGACGCTGAAGTCGTGTCCGGCGGGACTGATCCGCTGATGCCGACGCTGCGCGCGAAAGGGCTCACCAAGTCCTACGGCGGCCGTACCGTCGTTCGTGGCGTCGATCTCGATATTTCGTCGGGCGAAGTCGTCGGCCTCCTCGGACCGAACGGCGCGGGCAAGACGACGACGTTCTCCATGGTGGTCGGCCTGGTCGGTCCTGATTCGGGACGCGTCATGCTCGACAACGAGAACGTGACCGACGCGCCGATGTACGTGCGGGCGCGGAAGGGGATCGGGTATCTTCCGCAGGAGCCGTCCATCTTTCGAGGACTCACCGTCGAGCAGAACATTGCCGCGATCCTCGAAACGCTGGACCTCGATGCCGCCGCGCGGCGCGCGCGGCTGCGCGAACTGCTGGCTGAGCTTGACCTCGCGCGGCTCGCGAAGTCACCGGCCTACACGCTGTCTGGCGGCGAGCGGCGGCGCGTGGAGATCACGCGCGCGCTGGTGATCTCGCCGAAGTTCATGCTGCTGGATGAGCCGTTCGCCGGCATCGATCCGATCGCCGTGGCCGACATCCAGAAGATCATCTTCCACCTGAAATCGCGTGGAATCGGCGTGTTGATCACCGATCACAACGTGCGGGAAACGCTGAAGATCACCGACCGGGCTTACATCGTGCACGATGGCGTGATATTCAAGAGTGGAACACCGCAGGGTCTTGCGGACGACGAAGACGTCAAGAGGATTTACCTCGGCGCCGACTTCCGCTTGGACTAAGGTTAAGTTGGACTAAGATTGAAGGGACGAACCGCCGACTGAAATCATGGCAATTGCTCAAAAGCTGCACACAAAACTCGTTCAGAAGCTGATTCTGACCCCGTCTCTGCAGCAGGCGATCAAGCTCCTTCCGATGTCGACGCTGGAGCTGGCGGATCTCCTGAACCAGGAAATGGTGGAGAACCCGCTGCTGGAAGAGGTGCCGACCGAAGAGCTTCAGCCGGCCGAACAGCAGCAGCCCGAGAAGGCGGCCGAGCAGCCCACCACCGAGAAGCCGGACACCTGGGACGACGCCGACTACGAGTACTTCTTCGGCGACTATCTCGACGACGGCTACCGTCCGCGGACGCCGCAGGAAGTCAAGGAACTGCCGCCGATCGAGAACACGCTGTCCACCGCGGGATCGCTATCCGATCACCTGATGTGGCAGCTCTCGCTCCAGACGAACGACGACCAGCTGCGCGACATCGGCGGCGCCATCATCGGCAACCTCGATGATGACGGGTATCTCGTCGCCTCGGTCGAGGAGATCGCCGCGATGGGCGACTGGCCCGTCGAAGAAGTCGAGAAGGCGCTGCAGCACATCCAGACGTTCGACCCGATCGGCGTCGCGGCGCGCGACCTCCAGGAGTGCCTCTGGCTGCAGATCAGGCATCTCGGCCTCGAGGGGACGCCCACGGAAAAGATCGTGACCGAGCACCTGCGGCTGCTGCAGAACCACCAGGTGCCCGAGATCGCCCGCAAGCTCGGCGTGCAGATCGAGGATCTCAAGGAGCACGTCGAGATCATCCGCAACCTGGATCCAAAGCCGGGCAGCCGTTTCAACCCGTCGCAGTCGCAGTACGTCATCCCCGACGTCTACGTGATGAAGGTGGAGGACCAGTACGTCGCGATGCTGAACGAAGAAGGGCTGCCCCAGCTGCGCATCAGCCCCTACTATCGCCGGCTGCTCGACAAGGGCACGACGGAGAACAGCGACGAGACGCGCGCCTACGTCAAGGACAAGTTCCGCTCGGCGCTGTGGCTGATCAAATCGGTGGACCAGCGGCAGAAGACGATCCACAAAGTCGCCACCAGCATCATCAACTTCCAGCGCGACTTCCTCGACAACGGGATCGAGCACCTGCGTCCGCTCGTGCTGCGCGACGTCGCCAACGACATCGGCATGCACGAATCCACCGTCAGCCGCGTCGTCAACAACAAGTACATGCACACACCGCAGGGTGTGTTCGAGATGAAGTTCTTCTTCCACAGCGGGATCAGCAGTTCGTACGGCGACAGCGTGTCGTCGGTCACGATCAAGCAGCGGATCCGGAAGATCATCGAGAACGAAGACCCGCGGAAGCCGCTCAGCGACTCGAAGATCGTCAGCATCCTCCAGAAGGAAGGTTTGATGCTCGCTCGCCGCACGATCGCGAAATACCGCGAGGAGCTGAAGATCCCGACCTCGAACCAGCGAAAGGTGCTTTTCTAGCCAGCCGCGTCCCGCCGCACCGGGGTTCGCCTGCTGGATGGGATGAAGGACGCATGCGCCTCGACATCACGGGCCGTCACGTCGCCGTGCCCCCCGCCGTCCGACAGCTGATCACCACACGGATCGCGCGGCTCGAACGCAAGTTGAACGACGCCGCGATCTCGGCCATGGTGATCGTCACCAGGGAGAAGTACCGGCACAAGGTCGAGATCGCCGTCCACACCCGCGGCGACCACGTACTGAGCGGCGCGTCCGAAGCCAGCACCTGGAACCTGGCCGTCAGCCAGGCGATCGAGAAGATCGAGCAGCAGGTCCAGAAACTCAAGGGACGCTGGGATTCGCGCAAGCGTCAGGCCGCCCGTGTCGCTCGCGACCGGAAGGGCACGCCGCAGCCGGATGAGACCGCCGCGCCGCCCGACGGTCCACGGGTCATCCGCGCCAGCCGCTATCCCGTCAAGCCGATGTCGATCGACGACGCCGCCATGCAGTTCGAAGACGGCAACGAATCCTTTCTGGTCTTCAGGAATGCCGACGACGATTCCGTCGCCATCCTCTACCGCCGCAAGGACGGCAATCTCGGGCTGATCCAGCCATAATAGAGCCTCGGCTTCCTTCAGACAGACACGATGACCGGCGTCACCGTCGCAACGTTGCTGCGCGACCTCGCGGATTCGCGCGAGCTCCCGATGGAGCTGCTCGCCGGAGGTGCCGGTCTGGACCGCCGCATCACCATCGCGCAGCCGCAGAAGACCGGCCTCGCGCTGTCGGGATTCGACGCCTACCTGCACGGCGGACGCGTGCTCGTATTCGGCGAGAGCGAGGTGCGCTACGTCGAATCGCTCGGCCACGACCAGCGCGTCTCGGCGCTGGATCGCGTCTTCGGTCACGATCTGCCGTGCGTGCTGATCACCGGCGGCTTCACGCCCTCTCCGGAGATCGTCGAGGCGGCGGACCGCAGATCGGTGCCGCTGCTGCGGACGATCGCGTCGACGCCCGAAGCGATGTCGCGGCTGTCGGCGCTGCTCGACACGCACCTCGGCGCCCGCGGCACGGTTCACGGCGTGCTGATGGACATCCTCGGCCTCGGGGTGCTCATGATCGGGGAGAGCGGGATCGGCAAGAGCGAGTGTGCGCTCGACCTCGTCGTCCGCGGCCATCGGCTCGTGGCCGACGATGCCGTCGAGTTGCGGTGCCGCGCGCAATCGTACGTGCTGGGCTCCTGCCCGGGCCTGACGCGTCACCACATGGAGATCCGCGGGCTCGGGCTGATCAACGTGCAGGACCTGTTCGGCGTCGCCTCGACCCGCACGTCCAAACGCGTCGAACTCGTCGTCCAGCTGGAACGATGGGAAACAGGGCGCGAGTACGACCGGCTCGGGATCGACGACGAGTTCTACGAAGCGCTCGGGATCCGCATCCCGATGGTGCGGATGCCGGTCGCTCCCGGACGGAACGTCGCGATCCTCGTGGAGGTTGCGGCCCGCAACCAATTGCTGCGGAGCCGCGGACATCACGCGGCGCGGAAGCTGGTCGACCGGCTGCACCGGCAGCTCACGGCCGACGGTGAGACGAGCGACAACGAAGGGGACCTGGGGGACGACCTCTGATGCGCGAGAAACGCCATGCCGCGCGGCGGGCCGCTCGTACGGCGGTCACCTCGAGATTCGTCGTCCTCACGGGTCTCGCCGGATCGGGCAAATCGCAGGCGATCCGCGCGCTCGAGGACCTCGGCTACTTCTGCGTCGACAACCTGCCGATCGAGCTGCTGCCGATGCTCGCGGACCTGACGCTGCGCGCGGGGAGCGAGATCTCGCGCGCGGCGGTGGTCGTCGACATCCGCGAAGGACGGATGCTCGAGGAGTTCCCGCGCGCCTACCAGCGGCTGCAGGAGAACGAACATCTGAACCCGGTCCTGATCTTTCTCGAGGCGAAGGTGCCGACGCTGGTGCGCCGCTTCAGCGAGACGCGCCGTCCGCATCCGCTCGCCCCGGATCGATCCGCCATCGAAGGGATCCGCGAGGAGAAGAAGGCGATGCAGAAGGTCCGCCGCATGGCGGACCATATCGTGGACACGACCGACATGACGGTCCACGAGCTGCGGCACACCTTCACCGGTGTCGCCGCCGGTCACGCGCCCGGCGGACAGCTCGTCGTCACGATCCTCAGCTTCGGCTTCAAGCACGGCATCCCGGTCGACTCCGACCTCCTGTTCGATGTCCGCTTTCTGCCGAATCCGCACTTCGTGCCGGAGCTGCGCCCCCACACCGGCCGTGACAAGGACGTCGTCCGCTACATCAACAAGTCGCGGGCGACGCACGAATTTCTCACGCATACGTTGAATCTGCTGAAGTTCCTCGTGCCGCAGTACGTGCACGAAGGCAAGTCGTACCTGACAATCGGCATAGGCTGCACGGGAGGGCGCCATCGTTCCGTGGCCATCGCCGAAGCGCTGAAGAAGGGGCTTTCGGGTATACAAGGAGTAAGGGTGCGAGTGAAGCACCGGGATATCGCGCAGGACTAGAACCGCGGTGCGCGGTCCGTGGTGCGCGGTCCGCGGTCCGTAGGTGCGAGGTGCGCGGTGTGCGGTCCTCGGTGCGAGAGTACGCGGCCTGTCCGCCGTAGCACGAAGTTGCGAACGCGGGGTCCGAAGAAGGGGAAATTGGGAGTGAGAATTCGCAACTCTTCCAGGGTCATCTTTTTATGCAGATAGGCGTGGTCGTCGTCACACACGGGCAGCTCGCAACCGAGCTGGTGAATTCCGCGGAGATGATCGTCGGGGATCTTCCGCATTTCACGGCGGTGTCGATCGGATGGCATGACGACGTGGACCACGCGCGGGAAGAGATCGGGCGGGCGATCGACCGGGTCGCGACGAGCGCCGGCGGCGACGGGCACCGCGCGCCGGTCCTCGTGCTCTCGGACATGTTCGGGGGCACGCCGGCGAACCTCGCGGTCACGTTCGTGAGCGACGACGTGGAGGTGATCACGGGGGTGAACCTCCCCATGCTCATCAAGCTGGCGCGTCCGCAGAACGCGGCGGATCTGCTCGGCGTCGCGCGCGACATGCGCGAGCACGGCCGGAACGCGATCTGGGTCGCCTCGGACCTCTTGCGTGGCGAGAAGAGCGACAAGAGCGAAAAGAGCGACAAGGGCAGTGCCGGATCCGGCGACGCATCCGTCAAGGACGGACAATGACATCGTGCGCCGTGACGATCGTGAATCCGCTGGGGCTGCACGCGCGTGCGGCAGCGCGATTCGTGCACCTCGCGAGCCGGTTCACGTCGGCGATCCGCGTGGGCCGCGCCGGACGCGAGATGGACGGAAAGAGCATCATGGGGCTTCTGCTGCTGTCGGCCGCGCAGGGCAGCACGATTACGATCACCGCGGACGGCAGTGACGAGGACGATGCGATGGCCGCTTTGTGCGAGCTCGTCGGCCGCGGCTTCGACGAGTTGTCGCTGGAAACCGAGCAGAGACCATGACACTCAAGGGCCTTGGCGTCTCGGCGGGGATCGGCGTCGGCACGGCCGTCGTGCTGCATCGTTCGACGGGGGACTTCGGCTTCGGCGTCCCGCCACGGCGTATCCCGCGCGAGATCGAACGGCTGCAGAAGGCGCGAGCCGCCGCCCGTGAGCAGATCACGCACATCAAGGAGCGGATCGCCAGCAGCGCCGGCGCGGATCACGCCTACCTGTTCGACGCGCAGCTGCTCATGCTCGACGACCGGATGCTGGTCGATCGCGCCATCGAGATCATCCAGACGCGCGCGGTGAATGCCGAGACCGCGCTGCAGCGGACGCTCGACGAGATCTCGGCGCTCTTCGACCGCGCCGACGATCCGTACCTGCGCGAACGGCGCGGCGACGTATCGGACGTCGTGGGACGTCTGCTGGGCAACCTGCGTGCGGGAGGAGATCCCCTCGACGCGTTCCGCGAGCTGGAGGGACCGCTGGTGCTCGTCGCCGACGAACTCACGCCGTCGATCGTGGCGCAGCTCGACTGGCACCGGCTGGCGGGGCTCGTCAGCGAGGAGGGGAGCTGGACGGACCACACCGCCATCCTTGCGCGATCGATCCGGATCCCGGCGGTCGCCGGGATGCGCCGGGCGAGTACGGCCATCCCTCCTGGAGCGCTCGTCGCCGTGGACGGCTCGACGGGAGAAGTCATCGTCGATCCCGACGAAGACACGCTGGGGAAGATCCGGCTGAAGGGGCGCGAGCGCGCGGCGCTCGAGCAGTCGCTCGACGAGTTCCGGCGCCTGCCTGGCATCACCGCCGATGGCGTGCCGATCCGCCTCGAGGCGAACATCGAATCTCCCGGCGACGCGGAGCGCGCGCGCGAACGCGGCGCCGAAGGGATCGGCCTTTTCCGATCGGAGTTCCTGCTCGCGGCCACGGGCCTCACGGCGCTTGGAGAGGACGCGCAATACGAGGCCTATCGGCAGCTGCTCAGCAATGCCGCGCCGGCGCCGGTCACGATCCGTACCTTCGACATCAGCGATACGCAGCTTCGGCTCGAACACGCCGGCATCGACGGCTCGCGCGATCCTCTCGGGCTGCGCGGGATCCGTCTGAGCCTCGCACGCGACGACCTCTTCCAGGCGCAGCTGAAAGCGCTGCTGCGCGCGGCGGCCCACGGATCGCTGCGGATCATGTTCCCGTTCGTGTCGGGAGTGGAGGAACTGCGCGCCGCGCGCGAAGCGCTGGCTCGCGCGGCCTCGACGCTGCGCGCCGGAGGCTTCGACGTCCCGCGCGTCGCGACCGGCGTGATGATCGAAGTGCCCTCGGCGGCGCTGACCGCCGACCTGCTCGCCGCGGAAGCGGACTTCTTCGCGGTGGGCACGAACGACCTGATCCAGTACACGCTCGCCGTCGACCGTACCGACGACACCGTGTCACGGCTCTACGAGCCGCTGCACCCCGGCATCCTGCGCACGCTGCGCAACGTTTCGCGCGCGGCGAGACGCCGCAACCTCCGCGTCTCGGTATGCGGCGAAATGGCCGCCGATCCGGTGCTGCTGACGCTCCTCGTCGGGCTCGGTCTGACCGAGTTCAGCATGTCGCCAGGCGCCATTCCGCTCGCCAAGCAGGTACTGCGCGACCTCAATGCCGCCGACGCGACCCGCGCGGCCGCACGGGCCCTGCGCGCGTCCACCGCCGCAGATGTCGAACGTGAGTTGATCGAGTTCGTCGCGCCGCGCACGGGGGTACGCGGCGCAAGGTAAGGATGAGAGTTGGGAATTGGGAATTGGGAATTGGGAATTGGGAATTGGGAATTGGGAATTGGGAATTGGGAATTGGGAATTGGGAATTGGGAATTGGGAATTGGGAGTTGGGAATTGGGAATTGGGAGTTGGGAATTGGGAGTTTTGTTGGAATGCATGAACCGACACGTGTAGAGAAACCCTGGGGATACGAGCTGCACTGGGCGAAGACCGACCGCTACGTGGGCAAGATCATCCACATCAACGCGGGCCACGCCTTGAGTCTCCAGTACCACAACAAGAAGGAGGAGACGATCATGCTCTGGTCCGGCCGGATGCTCTTCGAGATCAAGGAAGGGGACGAGCTGGTCCAGCGCGAGATGAAGCCGGGAGACTCGGTACACGTGAAGCCGCCGACCGTGCATCGCATGACCGCGATCGAGGACTGCGACGTCTTCGAAGTCTCCACCCCCGAACTCGACGACGTCGTCCGCCTCGAAGACCGGTATGGGCGTCGGAGTTAACTGCGTACTGCGTGGACGGAGCAGGATGCAGATTCAGCAACACCGTCGGCTTCAACAACGGGATTGACGTGCAAATCCGCACGAATCACAATGGCGGCACTCTTGATACCCGCTTGAGAGCGAGCGGGCATACGAAAGGACAGACAACATGGGCAGCGTGAACAAAGTCATTCTGGTCGGCAATCTCGGGCGCGATGCGGAGCTTCGCTACACGCCCGGCGGCGCACCCGTCGCCACTCTCAACATGGCGACCACCGAGGTCTGGAACGACAAGGGAGGCCAGCGGCAGGAGAAGACCGAATGGCACCGGGTCGTGCTCTGGGGCAAGACGGCTGAAAGCCTCAACGAGTACCTGACCAAGGGGAAACAGATCTACGTCGAAGGCCGCCTGCAGACGCGCCAGTGGGACGACAAGGACGGCAACAAGCGCTACACGACCGAGATCCGCGGCGATCGCGTCGTGTTGCTCGGTGGCGGCGGCGGCGGGAACCGTCAGATGGCGGGCGCCGGCGCCCGCACCAGCCACGCGGAGGATCCGATGGGGGAGCCCGTGACGGAACTCACGGACGACGACATTCCGTTCTAGTGCGCGGTTAGGTCAATGCTCCGGAACTGACGCTGTCAATGACGAATGACGGATGTAATCGATCCCGATCATTCAGCATTCGTCATTGATACGCGTCAGATCCGGAGCATTCGGAATTGACGAGCGTCAGAACGCTCGTCACTCCTGCTTCTTATTCAGGCTGTCGAGCCTCTGGCGCGCCAGCTGACCGTAGGACACGTCATTCGGAAACTGCTTGATCAGCGTTTCATACGCCCGCCGCGCAAGATCCACCTGCTTCAACGCTTCATAAGTCTGCCCGAGCTTCAGATAGGCCTGCGGCACCGCGGGGCTTTCCGGGTAGTTGCTGATCACCTGCTGGTACGCCGTCTCCGCCTCGCGGTATTTCCCCTGGAGATAGTACGAGTTGCCGATGTTCACCTGCGCGTCGCCTGCGCGCGGTGACGTCGGGAACTGCTTGATGTAGAACTCGAATCCCTGGATCGCGAGGTCCCATTGGCCGGCGGTGTAGTCGTTGAAGGCCGAGTCCCACGCCTTGCTCGGGGATACGCCCGGCTGCGTCGGGGGCGGGACCGCGGCCACGGGCGGCGCGTTCGGGTCCGCGGGATCACCGGTCACGGCGGACGACGCCGCCGAGGCCACCGGCATCGTCTGCACAATGGTCCGCAGCGACTCGAGTTCCTGCGACATCGTCGACAGGCGGACGTTGGTGTCGTCCGCCTTCTCGCGAAGAATCCGTACTCCCTCGGCCACGTTGTCGACGATCAGCTTCTGGTCGGCGAAGCCTTTGCGGTTCGCGGCCGTCTGCTCCTCGATGGCCGAGGTCATGACCTTCAGCGTCTCGGCAAGGCCGCGGACCATCTGCTGCAGCTGTGCCTGCTGCTCCTGGAGCATTCGGATCTCGGCCATCATCTGCTGGTGGGTTTTGTCGGCCGCCGAAGACGGGACGGCGAACATCAGGCAGGCGACGGTCAAGGGGAGTAATTTGAACTTCATCTCTGGCCTCGAGCTCTTCGAAACTCCGAACTACGAACTGCGAACTGCGAACTGCGAAAAACTCCGAACTATGAACTCCGAACTAAGAACTCCGAAACGGAGTTCGGCGCTCTTGGTTCGGAGTTCGGCGTTCATAGTTCGGAGTTTTACTTGCTGGTCACCACGAAGTGCGCCCGGCGGTTCTTCGCGAACGCCTGCTCGGTGCGGCCGGGATCGAACGGGAACTCCTTGCCGTAGCTGACGGTCCGCAGCCGATCGGCCGGGATTCCCAGCGAGACAAGGTAGTTGCGCGCGGCGAGCGCCCGCCGCTCCCCGAGCGCGAGGTTGTACTCGGCCGTCCCGCGTTCGTCAGCGTGTCCCTCGATCGTGATCACCCACGTCGGGTACCTCTTCATGATCTCGGCGTTCTGGTCCAGCACCTGCTGCCCCTCGGGCGAGATCTCTGCAAGATCGTACCCGAAGAACACCGGCTGGAACGGCGAGTTCTTGTTGATCTCGTCGAGGTCGCGGCTGGCGAGCTCGTCAATCGGCGACGGCTCGGCCGGGATCGGCTGCGGCTCGTTCACCGGCGTCGGCGGCTCCGGCGGACGGGTGCCGGACGTCGTGTCCACGGGCGGTGGCGTCGTCGGCTTCGCCACCGGCGGCTTCTTGGGTCCACATGCAGCGACGACGAATACAAGAGCCACGATCGCTGCTACTCGTTTCATTTCCATGCTCACCTCGGTCCGTTCGACCAGTTTGGATATCTGTTATCGCCCTGTTTCGTAATCTGCCGGACGTTCTCGCCGGTGCGGTCGACCGTGAAGATCTGGTACTTGCCTGCACGCGACGACGCGAACGCGATGTGCCGGCCGTTCTCTGAGAACGTCGGGCTCTCGTTGCTCCCCTCGCCGTTGGTGATCGAGCGCACGCTGCGGGTCGCGAAGTCGAAGATCCTGATGTCGTACCCGCCGCCAGCCTGAGAGGCATAGGCGATCTCGTTGAACGGGGCAGGGGACCAGGTCGGCCGGTCGCACCAGGTCTCGCGCGTGATCTGCTGCTGGCCCGTGCCGTCGGCGTTCATGATCCAGATCTGCGGACGCCCCGTGCGATCGGACGTGAACGCCAGCTGCGCGCCGCTCGGCGCCCAGGTCGGCGTCACGTCATTGCCGGGATGGTTCGTCAGGCGCCGCAGGCCGGAGCCGTCGCGGTTGACGACGTAGATCTCGGGGTTGCCGTCGCGCTGCGACATGAACGCCAGCTTCGACCCATCGGGAGACCAGGCCGGCAGGAAGTTGTGCACCCGGTCGGATCCCTTCGCCGGCCGGCTATTGCGGGCTTGATAGATGTCGGCCACGATGATGTCCGGATAACCGGAGACATAGGACGTGTACGCAATCGATCGCGCGTCTGGCGACCAGGCCGGCGCGAGTTCGAGCGTTTGTGCGACGGTGATGCGGCGCTGGTTCGCGCCGTCGTAATCCGTGATGTAGATGTTCTGCACGCCGCGCTTGTCGACCGGGCCCTTCATCTGGTCGCCCGACCGGTTCGAGGCAAACGCCAGCTTCGTGCGCGCGACGCCGCGCAGATTGCGCTGGTCCATGTGGATCTCGTCGGAGATCGTGTGCGCGAAGAAGCGCGGATTCTCGGCGCTCCCGCTGTACTCCTTGCCGAAGGCCGACCGTCCGCTGTTGACCTCGATCAGCCGCACCTGCACGGTGATGTTCTTGCCGTCTCGACGCACGGTACCCATGACGAGACCGTCGGTCCCCAGTTCCTTCCAGCGATCGAGCGGAATGTCGGTGAACGACCTCGCCTGCGGGATCGTGCGATAGGTGTCGCGCGAGATCAGGTAGAACTCGCGTTCGAAGTTGAGGTCGTCCCAGAGCACCTGGCCGAGCAGCTTCGCGGCCGCGACCGTATCGGGGTCGTTGGTGAGCGGGATGAAGTCTGGCACCGCGATCCGCGGCGGCAGGCCGCTGGAGGTGCTCGAGATCACCGTGCGCACGGTGTCGGTCTGCTGCTTCGGCGGCTGCGGCGGGTCCTGCGCGAGCAGGACGCCGACGACCGCGGTCATCAGAATCGTCGGAAGGATGATCTTTTTCATCAGCGCGAATAGTTGAAATCGAGATAGATGGTCAGCGATTGAGGGGTGAACTCGGGCGGCAGCGGCTGGACCTTCTTCGTCGTCTGCACGGCTCGCAGCGAGGTGATGTCGAGGAGTTGGCCGCCACTCGCATCCACTTCGACGTTCGTAATCGTGCCGTCCCGCTGCACGACGAACTTGATCGTGTTTCGTCCCGTGAGCTGCTGCCGGTTGATCCAGTTTCTTTCGATCGCGCCCACGACCTGCCTGAGATAGGAGTCACAGCAGAAGTTCTCCACATCCACCCGCGCTCCACCGGTCCCGCCTCCACCGGTCGTCAAGCCGCCAAAGGGAACCTGGGCACCACCGGTCTCCACGCGCGAGGAACCCGAGCGGATCTCCTCGCCGGCCGTCGGCTTGTTGCGCGACGAGGCACTCTCCTTCGGTTTCTCGACCGGCTTCGGCGGCGTCTTCGGCGCGGGCTTCGGCGTAGGCGCCGGCACCGCCATCTCGGGCGGCTTGGGGGCGGGCGGCGTCGGGCGCGACAGCTTCTCGCCCGCGTCCGCAACCCGCTGCACCGGCTTCTCCGTGATCGTCGTCATGCCTCCCGCGTCGGGCCCCGGGGCGCCGCCCAGCGAGATCAGCATCGGCAATTCCTCGCGGTCGACGCGGCTCGTCCAGAACGCGGGCGCCAACACCATCGAGGCCAGCAGCAGGGCATGACCCGCCAGCGACAGCAGCGCCATCCGGCTCATGCCGTCTGTCATCTGCGAACGTTCCGCGATGATGTCGCTGACTGCTTCTCTCACTTGGTGGATGGTTGCGTCGTGAAGCCGACCTTTTCGACGCCGGCGGCCTTGAGCTGGTCGGTCACGTCGATGATGTCCTGCGCCGTGACGGTCGCATCCATGCGGAGATAGACGGACTTATCGTCGCGCGTCGCGAGCGCCTGCTTCACCCGCTCACCGATGGCGTCGATGCCGACTTCCTCTTCACCGATCTGGAGCCGCTGCGTCCGGCCGAACGTGGCCGGGATCGTGACCCACACCGGCTGCGCGTCCACGGTCCGCGACTGCCGCGACTCCGGCAGATTCACCTGCAGCCCCTGCTGCATCATCGGCGCGGTCACCATGAAGATGATGAGCAGCACGAGCATCACGTCGACGAGCGGGACGACGTTGATCTCCGAGAGGGAAGTGGACACGCGGCGCGATCGTCCGCGCCGTCCGCTGCCGCCGGTGCTCGATGCATGTACTTTCGGCATTACGTGAAGTTGCGTTCCGCGATGTTCAGGAACTCGAGCGCGAAATCGTCCATCTCGCCGGCGAACCCCTTCACACGGTTCGTGAAGTAGTTGTAGAAGTACACCGCAGGGATGGCCGCGAAGAGACCGGCGGCTGTCGCGATCAGCGCGTGCGCGATACCCGGCGCGACCACGCCGAGGCTGGAGGAGCCGGCGACGCCGATGCGCTGAAAGGAATCCATGATTCCCCACACGGTGCCGAACAGGCCGATGAACGGCGTGATGCTGGCCGTCGTCGCCAGGAACGTCAATCGGTGCTCCAGCCTGTTCATCTCAACTGTCGTCGCGCGCAGCAACGCCCGGTCGACGGCGTCGAGGCTCTTCAGTGTTGGACGCACGGCCGTCGTCGCCGGTTTGACATCGGTCGTGCTCGGGTTGCGCAGTTGTGAGTTCAACTCGCTGTAGCCGGCCTGAAAGATCCCGGTGAGCGGGCTCTCGGTCAGCGTCCGGCAGACCGCCTGGACCTCGGAGAACTTGCTGCTCTTGCGGAACACGTCGAGGAACGTCCTCGTCTGACGCTCGACCCGCGAGAACTGCCAGAACTTGTAGAAGATGATGGCCCATGACACGAGGGAGAACAGGACCAGCACGACCAGCACGACCTGTGCGATCGCGCCACCCTCGCCGAGCAGTTGGAAGAAATCGGTCTCGATGTCGCCGGTCCCAGCCGGCCCTTCCGCTCCCTGCATCATCAATATTGCAAGGGCGGAGATGTCAGGCGTGTGCAAACACTCCTCCGCGAAGGACGAAAACGGGTTGACGCCAGCGCCTGTGCACATCCGTGCAATGGCGGGCAAAGCCGCCTGACGGCGGGCAACCCACGTTCCCCACGCCGCTGGGACAGCGTAGTAAGAAATCAGCGTAGCATCGCTCAGCAGGTGCTGTCAAACATCTGATAAGATGGCACTTCTGGTCGCATGCTCCGGTTTCTCCGCATCAGGCACCTGGCCGTCATCGATCGGCTCGAGCTGGAGTTCGAGCCGGGTTTCACCGTGCTCACCGGCGAGACAGGGGCCGGCAAGAGCATTCTCGTCGGCGCCGTCGGGCTGATCGTCGGGGGACGCGCCTCCGCCGACCTGGTCCGCACCGGGGAAGACCAGGCCGTCATCGAAGGCATCTTCGACACACCGAACGGCGACGAGCTGATCGTGCGCCGGGAGATTTCCGCGCAGGGGCGAAGCCGGGCGCTCGTCAACGGTTCGCTCGTCACCGGCGCCGCGCTGCGCGAGACGTGCGGTGCGCTCGTCGATCTTCATGGTCAGCACGAGCATCAGCTCCTGCTCGATCCTGCCTCACATCTCGAATCGGTCGACGCGTTCGGAGGTCTGAGCGAGCTGCGGCGTCGGACCGCGGATCGCTTCGCCGAATGGCAGAGGATCCGCGCCGAACGGGAGCGGCTCTCGAGTCACGAACGCGAGAAGGCCGCCCGTGCGGACTTCATCCGGTTTCAACTCGGGGAGATCGACGGCGTCTCGCCGAAGCCGGGTGAGGACGACGAACTGACGGCCACGCGTCAGGTGCTGGCGAATGCGGACAAGCTCCAGCGCCTCTGTGCCGAGGCCTACACGGCGCTGTATGAAGGCGACGATGCGGCGCTTCCAGCGCTCGGAACCGTGTGGCGCAAGGTCGGTGACCTCGCGGCGCTCGACACCAGCTTCAATCCGTACCTCGACGCGCGTGATGCCGTGAAGTCGCAGCTCGAGGACCTGGCGTTCTTCCTGCGCTCGTATGCGGCCGGCATCGACGCATCGCCGGCACGCCTGCAGGAGGTCGAGGACCGGCTCGCTGCGCTCGAGCGTCTGAAGAAGAAACACGGTCCGACGCTCGCCGACGTGCTCGACACCGCCGCTCGATTGCGGCGGGACCTCGACGACATCGAGCACGCGACCGAGCGCGCGGCCGAACTCGACCAGGCCCTGGCGTCGGCGCGAGAGGCATATCGAAGGATCGCCGAAGACCTCTCGAAGGCCCGGCGCAAGGCGGCCAACGAATTCTCGCGACGGCTGGAGCGCGCGCTCGCGGATCTCGCGATGGCGAGAACGCGATGCGAGGTCCGTTTCACGGATCCGGCCGACGAATCGCAATGGTCCGAGCGAGGGCTGGAGAACGGCGAGTTCTTCATCTCGCCGAATCCCGGCGAGGACCTGCGCCCGCTCGCCCGGATCGCCTCGGGCGGCGAGTTGTCACGGATCATGCTGGCGGTAAAGACGCTCGCGACGACCGACGCGCCCGGCAAGACGCTGATCTTCGACGAGGTGGATGCCGGCATCGGCGGGGCAGTGGCCGACGTGGTGGGCCGAAGACTGCAGGGGCTGGCGGATCGCTGTCAGGTGCTGTGCATCACGCACCTGCCGCAGATCGCGGCCTACGGCGGATCGCACTTCCAGATCACGAAGTCGGTCCGCCGGGATCGCACGACGACGGAGGTCACGAAACTGGTGGGCCCCGAGCGCGAGCAGGAGATGGCCCGGATGATCGCCGGCGCGGACGTCTCGCCGGCCGTCATGGCGAGCGCTCGCGAGATGCTTCAATCCCGGAAGGACCGGGGGGCGAAAGCAAAGAAATAGCAAAAGGCGAAAGCGAAAGTCGAAAGGATGGGTTCCAGGGGGTTCCAGGGGGTTCTCGAAGGTTCCAGGGGTTCCAGCGGGTCCGGGTTCTTCGAGCCAGGCGCAAGAACCCGAGAACCCAAGAACCGAGAACCCAAGAACCAAGAACCAAGAACCAAGAACCAAGAACCAGGAACCCAAGAACCCGGAACCCGGAACCTTTTGGAACCAACTGGAACCCCCGAGAACCTTTTGGAACCCCCTGGAACCCCGGCCCGAAGGGCCGACGGAAACGAACGCGAGTAAATGGCCAGAAAGTACTTGATCGAAACATTCGGTTGCCAGATGAACTTCCACGACTCGGAACGCATGGCCGGGCTCCTGGAGCAGGCCGGCTACGAGTCCACGGAAGACGATCGCGACGCGGACGTCATCGTGATCAACACGTGCAGCGTGCGCGAGAAGGCAGCGGAGAAGCTCTTCACGCGGCTCGGCGAGATCCACCACCAGGGGCTCGAGGGGGGAGACCGTCCCGTCGTCGCCGTGGCCGGATGCGTCGCGCAGCAGGAAGGAGACGCCATCCTCCAGCGCTCGAAAGCCGTGGACGTGATCATCGGGACGCAGAACATCAAACGCCTGCCGATGCTCGTCGAGACGGCGGTCGAGCGCCACGAACGCCACGAGCGCCGGGTACCGGCCCTCGACCTCGATCCCCTGAACGACGTGTCGTTCCCGCTCGGCATCGCGAAACGTCAGGATCCGTTCAAGGCGTACGTCACGATCATCGAGGGCTGCAACGAGTTCTGCGCCTTCTGCGTCGTTCCGTACACGCGCGGCAAGGAGCGCATGCGTCCCGTCGCCGACATCGTCGCCGATGCCCGGCACGCCGCCGACACCGGCGCGAAGGAGATCCAGCTCCTGGGGCAGATCGTCAATCACTACCAGGCGCCGGACGATCCGTCCTGCGACTTCGCCGGACTCCTGGAGCGTCTGAACGAGATCGACGGACTCGAGCGCATCCGCTTCGCGAGCCCGCATCCGCGGCACGTCACGCCGCGCATGATCGACGCCATGCGAACGCTCCCGAAGGTCTGTAAACACCTCCACCTGCCGGTGCAGTCAGGATCGTCAGAGGTGTTGCAGAAAATGCGTCGCCGGCATACCAGAGAGCAGTATCTGCAACTGGTTGCGCAGCTCCGGGAGGCAATACCGGACATCGCGCTATCGACCGATATGATCGTTGGCTTCCCCGGCGAGCGTCCCGAGGATTTCGAGCAGACGCTGTCGCTAACGGAAGCGGTCCGGTATCACAGCATGTTCTCGTTCAAGTATTCGCCGCGGCCCAACACGCTGGCGCTGAAGCGGATGCCGGACGATGTGCCGGAGGACGAGAAGACGCGGCGGATCGTGGAGCTGCAGGCGCTCCAGAAGCGGATCCAGGGAGAGCTTTACGAAGCGGCGATCGGCCGGGTGGAGAACGTCCTGATCGACTCGCGCAGCCGCCGCCGCGAATGGGAGCTTTCGGGCCGCACGTCGGGGAACACGGTGGTGAACCTGTCCGGCGATCCGGCATGGATCGGGCAGGTGATCCCGGTGAGAATCACGGGCGCAAATCCGAACAGCTTGAGAGGGGATTCACTGATCAGCGATCAGCGGCAACCGATCAGTGATTCGTGATCCGAGGGACCTATGCAGATCGAAATGACAATCAAGGGGTTGATGGTCGATCCGATCACCAACATGCCGATCGTGATCCTGCGCGACAAGGATGGTCAGCGCGTGCTGCCGATCTGGGTGGGCGTGTTCGAGGCGAACGCGATTGCGCTGCAGATCGAGAACGTCACGCCGCAGCGCCCGATGACGCACGATCTGCTGAACAACGTGATCCACGACCTCAAGGCGGATATCGAGAAGATCGTGGTGTCGGACCTGAAGGAGAACACCTTCTACGCGCTGATCTACGTGTCGGTGGGCGGGGAAGTCACGGCCATCGACGCGCGGCCGAGCGACGCGATCGCGCTGGCGCTCCGCGCGCGGGCGCCGATCTACGTCGAAGACAAGGTGATCGACAGCGCGAAGACGGTCGACCTCACGCCCGAGCGCACCGACTCGGAACGTCTCCAGAAGTGGCTCGAGAACCTCGACGCCGACCAGATGGGGAAGTACAAGATGTGAGAAATGGAAAATGGCAAATGGTAGATGGTAAAGAGCCCTGAGTGCAGCCACGAGCCGCGGTCAGGGCTTTTCCATTTACCATTTCCCATTTACCATCCCTCGGGGCTTGCATTCTGCCGAGGGCACTTCCTACAATGGCGGCACGTGCTCGCCTTTCAATTCCGTAACTAAATGATCGTCGCCATCGCGAATCAGAAAGGTGGCGTCGGCAAGACGACGACGGCCATCAACCTGGCTGCCGCCCTGTCACTGCGCGGCAAGCCCACGCTTCTCATCGATCTGGATCCGCAAGCCAACAGCACGATGTCGTACCTGGACGTCGGCTCGGTCACGCGGACCGTCTACGACGCCATCACGGAGAAGGACATCGGCTTCGCGGACATCATTCTTCCTTCGACGCAGCAGAACCTCTGGGTCGCGCCGTCGCGCATCGCGCTGGCGAAGCTGGAGTCCAAGCTCGTAGGGGAGATCGATGCGCACTTCCGCCTCAAGGACCGGCTCGATGTCATCCGTGAGAACTATCCCAACATCGTCATCGACTGTCCGCCCACGCTGGGGCTGCTGACGGTCAACGCGCTCGTCGCCGCGACGCATCTCCTGATCCCGATCCAGTCGTCGTACTTCGCGCTCGAAGGGACCGACGACCTGCTCGAGACCATCGAGAAAGTCCGGGCGCGGGCGAATCCATCCCTCAAGATCCTGGGGGTCGTCATCACGATGCACGACAAGCGGACCGCGCTGGCGCGCGACATCCGCGCCCAGATCGACAAAGTTTTCGGGAGCAAGGTATTCAACACCGTGATCACCAAGAGCGTCCGCCTCGAAGAAAGCCCCGCCTACAAGGAATCCATCTTCAAGTTCGCGCCCGACTCGAGCGGCGCCGCTGAGTACTACCGCCTGTCGGAGGAGGTGATGGACCGTGTCTAAGCGAGGTCTGCCGCAAACCGTCCGCATGCGCCACGACGAGCATTACGTCGACGCGCTCACCAGTTCCGCCGGCACGCCGGTCGGCCGCATCGTGCCGATCGACCAGCTCGACCCCAATCCGAACCAGCCCCGGCAGGTCATGGGCGACCTGTCCGAGCTGATGGCCTCGATTGCCGAAAAGGGGATCATCGAGCCGATCATCGTCCGGCAGCGCGGCCGCCGGTTTCAGATCGTGGCCGGCGAGCGCCGATACCAGGCGGCCGTCCAGGTCGGCCTCCGCGAGGTCCCGATCGTCATCCGCGAAGTCGACGACACCGAGATGATCGAGATCGCGCTGATCGAGAACATTCAGCGCAAGGACCTGACCCCGTTCGAAGAAGCCGAGGCACTGCACAGCCTCGCCACCAAGTGCAACTACACGCATGAGGACATGGCGCGCCGGCTCGGGAAATCGCGCAGCTCGATCACCGAATCGCTGTCGCTGAACAACATGCCGGAAGAGGTCAAAAACCTTTGTCGGCTGGCCGACATTTCGTCTAAATCACTGCTATTACAGGTAGTTAGGCAAGGCGACCCCGAGAAAATGGTTGCCCTGATCGAAAAACTCTCCCGCGACGGCGGCATGACGCGCGAGGCGGCCCGCAAGGAAGTCGCCAAGCCGAAGCCTGGCCGCCCCAAGGCATTCGTCTTCAGTTACAAGGCGCCCACCAAGGCGTTCAACCTCCAGCTCAAATTCTCCAAAGCAAAAGTCGAGCGTGAAGAAGTGATTGCAGCGCTCGAGAACATCATCGAAGACCTCCGGCGGCAGAAGTAAGCCGCCGGATCCGCGGTCCGCGGTGCCTGTCCCGAGCGAGCGAAGCGAGTCGAGGGGCGCGGTCCGCTGTGCGCGGTCCGCGGTGCGCGGTGCGCGGTCCGCTGTGCGCGGTCCGCGGTGCGCGGTGCGCGGTGCGGGGT
>DASWVN010000083.1:0-33985 GCA_036401215.1 Vicinamibacterales bacterium
CGGGGGCCGGGGGCCGGGGGTGCGCGGCGGGAGCCTACACGGCGGCGGTCAGCACGGCGGCGGATGACACGGCCGGGACTTCCGCCCGCTGGATCTTGGTGACGAGGTCCTGGCCGATGGCGGATTGGATCCGCGCCCACATCGCCGGCTCCTTCTCGCGCAACGCCTTCAAGTCCTTCACGTCCCAGCGCATCACTTCGATCGTGCCAGCCGCAAACACGTCGGCATTGGCAGGTCTGCCCGTGATCAGGCTCATCTCCGCGACGAACTGGCCGGCCTTCAGGTCGACGACAGGCTCACCGCGGCGGGTCACGCGCGCCATCCCCTCGAGCACGAAATACAGCGAGCGGGGCGACTCGCCATGGGTCGTCATCCGTTCGTCGCGCAGCGTCTCACGACGTCCGAGCTTCCACCACTTCAGGAACTCGGCGCGTGTGAGGGCACTGAAATGGCCGTCGTAGAGCGGCTTCAGGTGCTCGGGGAGCGTGATGGCCCGGCGCTCGCGCAGGATCCTGATCGTCCAGACGACATTGATGGTGACGAAGACGGTGTTCCATGCGACGTTGTTGGTCAGACCGAGGCTCCAGGCGTAGAAGCCCAGCACGCTCTGCGACACCACCATCGTCATGCGCAGCCAGAGCACGTCGCGCATCACCAGCGCGGACAGCATGAGGACGTAACCAAAGTTGAGAAGCAGTACGTTCATGGTCGACTGATCGTGATCGTATCAGCGAAGCCGGGGGAGAAACCGTCCCGTCGCCGCGAGCGACAGGCCGGCCGTCAGGATCAGAACCGCCACGTAGAGTGGATGGCGGATCCACCGGTAGGGGCCGTGAAACACCAGCGTATGCGCCTGACGCCTTCTCTGTCAGCCATTGAACGCCACGACCCAGATCGTGGCGGCCAGCAAGGTCGTCATGCCGGCGATGGCATACAGAAAGGCGATTCCGAATGCTTTCGCCACGATGCGCCACCAGCTCTCGCGGTAAACGCGCCTGAAGGCGATGAAGCTGTAAGCGGCGATCCCCAGCGTTGCGGCAAGCTGGGCGACGTCGAGTACGATGGCACTGCGGGCCAGCTGTGACAGTTCACGCAGCGTTAACACGATGAAGATCACCGTGTGCAGGTGGACCGCGAAGACCAGGTGTTCAGGAAACGGACGACGCCAGTAGAACAGCGCCACGATCCCGGCAAACACGGGCACGAGCACGAAGAGGACGCGTGGCAAGGTCTGCAGGTAGCGGAGACGAAACGCCTCGGGATCCAGAAGGATCGGACGCATGACCGCCTGTGCCCACCAGGGGGCACGCTCGAGATTCTTCAGGGCCTCTGCCCGTTCCTCGCCCGTCAGTCCGACCAGATGGCCCGAAGGATCCATCCGAATGACCTCTGAGTCCGATCCCGGCAGCTTCACGGGCTCGATCGAACGCAGGTTTGGGACGGCAATCGCGCAAAGAAAATAGACGAGGGAAGCCAGCAGGTAGAGCCGGACGGGAGACACATAGCGGACGCGACGCCCCTCCATCGCTTCGACCGTCAGCGCACCGGGGTGGCGGAGCAGCGTTCGGACGGTGCGTGCCACGCGTCCATCCCATCCACTGAGTTCCTCCCACGCATCGCCGATCATTTCCGCGACGGTCGGGTACGAACCGATCGCGCGTTGACCGCACGTGCTGCAGAACGGCCCGCCGAGAGCGGTCCCGCAGTTCAGGCAGTTCGCGGGTGGTGCCGCCATCGGCGCTTTACTGGCTGACCTCAGTGTTGCCTCACCTGCTCGTGGAGCATCCTACACGACGCGGACTCACTCGGCCCGCAACGCCTCGAGCGGATCGATGCGTGTCGCGCGCCGCGCCGGAAGGTAGGCCGCAAGAAGCGCCACGAAGAGGACGATGCCGAGAACGGACACGTAAACCAACGGCTCGGTGGGCGTCACACCAAACAGCATGTGCTCGACGAAGCGGGTTGCCAGCAGAGCGGAAAGGCCACCAACGACAAGGCCGGCCAGCACCGTCATCGTCGTCCCCAGCACCACGTGGCGGACCACGTCGGATCCGCGAGCGCCGAGAGCCATGCGGATCCCGATCTCCCGCGTGCGCTGCGCAACGGTCTGAGCCAGCAGCCCGTAGATCCCCACCGCGCAGAGCGAAAGCCCCACCAGGCCATACGTCATGAGCAGGAGCATGCTGAAGCGGCGATCGGCGAGCCCGTCTCGCTTGATGCTCGCCATGGTCTCGATGCGGCTGACCGGCAGGTACCGTCATGGCGCACGCGCCGGAGGCGCCGGGGACGGCCTCGACACGCTCGATGGCAAGATCGAAGAATCGCGAGCGTGCCGCATCGTCCGATAGTCACGCTCGGGCAAATCGACATCGATCACGAGCCCGCTCTCGAACGTGTAGCCAGGATCGACCTGCAACACTTTCCAGAGGCTCGAGACCTGCAGCGAGGCGCCGATGAGGACGACGACCGAGAGCGCGACCTGGACCGAGACGAGTAGATTGCGCAATCTGGAGCCTGGCTTCCGCCGTCGGCGGGGAGGATCGGTCGTCCGGCGATTGCCGTGATCCCGAGCACATTGAAGAAGTCCTCGGTGACATGCGTCACCTCGATCTCCCGAGGCTCTCCCGCGCCCGTGAGATTGAACACCGACTCGTACTGGCTGAACGCAGCGATCGATTCGAAGCTCCTCGCGTCGCGGCGCCACTCGAGATAGCTCGCCCGCGCGGCGGGGTTCGCTTCGCGCTCGCGCCCGAAGCCCTCCCAGACGAGCACGAGACGACAAAGGGGTGCCCTACGGTCAGCCGATGCCGACGACGATCAGGGTTGCGTCGTCTTCGAACCTGCCGTTCGTGAAGGCGTTGACGTCGGCGAGGACGGCGTCCTTGATCACATCCGCGCCCTTCGAGCGAACGTCGGACGCCGCCTGCGCGAGGCGATCTTCGCCGTACTCGTCCCCTTCCGCGTTGCGCGCTTCGGTGATGCCGTCGGTGTAGAACACCAGGCGGTCCCCAGGACGAAGCGTCATCTCGGCCTGGTCGTAGTTCACGTCGGGAAAAATGCCGAGCACCATGCCGCCATCACTCAGACTCTCGACCGCGCCGTCGGCGCGGATGAGGAAGGGGGGATTGTGGCCGGCGTTCGAGTACACGATCCTCCCGGCTGAAGGTTCGATGCGGGCGTAGCAGAACGTCGCGAAGCGGCCGCTCGCCATGTTGCGGCACAGCAGACGATTGATGCTGTTGTTGATCGAGGCGGGCGATACCGCGTCCTGAGCGAAGGCGCGGACCGCCGCCTGGAGATTCGACATCAAGAGCGCAGCGGGCAACCCCTTGCCGGCGATGTCGGCGATCGAGATCCCCAGCACATCACCGAACCCGAGCGTGTCGAAACAGTCACCGCCGACGCCGTCAGCCGGCAGCCACGCCACCGACAAGTCGATCCCCGGCACGTGCGGCGTCGCGGTTGGCAGCAATCCCCGCTGGATCAGGCGCGCTTCCTCCGCCTCGCGCTGCTGCTTGTGATCGCGGCGGCGGGCGGCACGCCCCTCGTTGACCTCGCGTTCCAGGATCTCGAGGAGCGTCACGTCCTCCCATGGCTTCTGGACGAAGCTCCTGGCGCCGCGGCGCATGGCTTCGACGGCTGTGTCGATGCTCCCCCACCCGGTCATGACGACGATCGGCAGCGACGGATCGTGCGCGCGGACCCTGGAAATCAGCTCGAGCCCCTCCCGGCCGGAGGTGGTATCGCGGGTATAGTTCAAGTCCATCAGGAGCAGGTCGAACGGAGCGCTTCGCAACCGTTCCATGACCGCATCGGTCGAACTGACGAACTCCGGCCGGTACCCCTCGCCGGTGAGGAGCCAGCGAAGCGCTTCGAGTACGTCGGGCTGGTCGTCAGCGACGAGCAGACGTGCCGGCGTGTTGTCGGTGGACGAAGGCATCCGGAAATCCGTGAACAGATCGTGCATGGACACAGGCGAACGAACAAGACCCGTGCCCGATGGTCCTGCTATTTTCCGCCGAATTCGCCGGGATCGGGTGGGACGAATCGCGTGACCGGGACTCGCAGTCGCAATCTTGCGACTGTCACCTGTGCTCGGTCCTGGTGGAGAATCTAGCGTGTGCAGATGGCGCATCCCTCGGTCGTAAAGATCCTCCTCGCCGACGACCAGCCAGACATCCTGAACGCCCTCACACTCCTGTTGAGCGATGAAGGCTTCGACGTCACGGCGGCGCGATCGCCGGCTGAAGCGCTCGCCAAGCTCGAGGGGGAGGAGTACGACCTCGCGATCCTCGATCTGAACTACACACGGGATACGACGTCCGGTCAGGAGGGGCTCGATCTCATGGAGCGGATCCGGGCGATCGATTCGACGCTGCCGATCCTGGTCGTGACCGCCTGGAGCAGCGTGCCCGGCGCCGTCGAGGCGATGCGCCGCGGGGCCCGCGACTACATCGAGAAGCCGTGGGACGACGAGCGGCTGCTCGTCACCGTGAGAACGCAGGTCGACCTGCGGCGCGCCCTGCGAAAGAGCCAGCGGCTGCTCGAGGCGAACCGCCGTCTGTATCGGGGATCGACTCCCGCCTTCATCGGCGAAGCCCCCGCCATGCGCGAAGTGCGGCAGACAATCGAACGCGTAGCGCCCTCGGATGCATCGGTGCTCATTCTCGGCGAGCACGGCACCGGCAAGGAAGTCGTGGCCAACTGGCTGCACGGCTCCTCCGAACGCCGGATGAAGCCGCTCGTCACCATGAACGCCGGGGGCCTTGCGGAAGGGATCGCGGAAAGCGAACTGTTCGGGCATGTGAAGGGGGCCTTCACCGACGCGCGATTCGATCGGATGGGATGTTTCGAGATGGCCGACGAGGGGACGCTCTTTCTCGACGAGATCGCGAACATGCCGGTGCGTCTCCAGGCCAAGCTGCTTCGCGTGCTCCAGACCGGCGAGGTACAGCGCGTCGGATCGTCCCGCCTGCGATACGTGAACGTCCGCGTGCTGTCGGCGACCAACGCGGACCTGCCGAAGGAGATCGCGGAGGGGCGGTTTCGCGAGGACCTCCTCTACCGGTTGAACACGGTCGTGATCACGCTCCCGCCGCTGCGCGAACGGCGCGACGACATCGACGCGCTGGCGATGCACTTCCTGACGCACTATGCGGCGCGGTATCGAAAACCGATCACGAGCTTCGACGAGGGAGCGAGAAAGGCGATGATGACGCATCGCTGGCCCGGCAACGTCCGGGAACTCGCGCACGCGGTCGAGCGCGCCGTACTGATGGCGGATCCGACGGCAGCGTCGATTTCTGCCCGCCACCTGGGGCTCCAGGATCTGAAGCAGGGAGACGTCTCGGCAGACGCGGCGTCGCTCGAGGACGCCGAACGAACCTTCATCCTCAAGGTGCTCGCCCGCCACGGCGGAGACGTCCGTCTCGCCGCGCAGCAACTCGGCATGAGCCGCAGCGCCCTCTATCGCCGGCTGCAACACTATGGCATCAGCCAGTAGCCACGGACAGCCACAGAAGAAACACAGAAGAAACACTGTATCCGTTTGTGTTCCCCCATGTTCCCCGTGTTTCTTCTGTGTTTCTTCCGTGGCAAGCCCCCCGTGTTCCCCCGTGTCTCTTCTGTGTTTCCTCTGTGGCAAGCCCGCCGTGTTCCCCCGTGTTTCTTCTGTGTTTCTTCTGTGGCAAACCTTCCGTGTCTCTTCTGTGGCCTGACATGACGAAATCTCACAGCGGCCTCCACAGGAGCCTCGAACGGTCGGTCCTCGTGCTCACGCTGCTCGCCGGCCTGCCGGCGGGTCTCGCGCTGCTCGCGCTGTCGTGGGGGCAGACCTACAGCTTCGAGGTGCGCTGGACCGTCACGACGGTCGTGCTCCTCGTGTGGATCGGATCCGCGATCACCGCCTACCAGATGGTGCAGCGCATGTTGTTTCTGCAGGCGAACCTGCTCGGCGCGCTGCGCGAGGGGGACTACTCGATCCGCGGCACCGGCGCACAACCCGGGAGCGGCGTGGATCTCGTGATGCACGAGATCAACATGCTGGGCGACACGCTCCAGCGCCAGCGGACGGAAGCGGTCGAATCGACGAAGCTGCTCCAGAGCGTCATGGGGGCGATCGACGTCGCGGTCTTCGCCTTCGACATGGACGAACGACTGGTGCTCGTCAACCCGGCCGGCGAGCGCCTGCTCGGCAGGCCCGCGGTCAGCATCCTCGGGCATCCGGCGAGCGAACTGAAGCTCGCCCAGTGTCTCGAGGGGGACACGCCGCGGCTGCTGGATCGTCCGTTCGGCCCCGAGAGCGGACGCCTGGAACTTCGGCGCAGCGGCTTCCGTCGCGAAGGCAAGCCCCATCAGCTGCTCGTGTTCGCGGATCTGAGCCGCGCGCTGCGCGAACAGGAACAGCAGGCGTGGCAGCGGATCGTCCGCGTCCTCTCGCACGAGATCAACAACTCGCTGACCCCGATCAAGTCGATCGCGCACAGCATCAAGCGGATACTCGCGCGCGTGCCGGACGTTCCGCGCGCCGACGAGATCCAGGACGGCCTGAACCTCATCGAGACCCGGTCCGGCGCACTCGGGCGCTTCCTCCGTGCCTACGCGCAGCTTGCGCGCCTCCCGAAGCCGCAGACGCGCGACGTCCAGATCCGGCCGCTCCTCCACCGGATCGCGGAACTCGAGAACCGCGTCCCCGTGCGCATGAACGGCGGCGAAGACCTTCAGATCACCGCCGATCCCGATCAGCTCGAACAGCTCCTCATCAACATCGTCCGCAACGCCGCCGACGCGACGCTGGAGAACGGCGCCGGAGGAAGCGTGTTCCTGACCTGGGCGCAGGTGGAGGGGGCGCTGCAGGTGACGATCGATGACGAAGGTCCGGGACTGCCGGATACGTCGAACCTGTTCGTGCCGTTCTTCACGACGAAGCCGGCCGGATCGGGGATCGGGCTGGCCCTCAGCCGCCAGATCGCGGAGGCCCATGGGGGCACGTTGACGCTCGAGAACCGGCACGGGGCGAAAGGGTGCAGAGCCACGTTGAGGCTGCCGCTGTAAAACTCCGAACTATGAACTCCGAACTACGAACTACGAACTGCGAATATTGAACGGCGAACGCCGAACGGCGAACTCCGAACGGCGAAGGAAGAACTCTGAACTCAGAACTACAATTTGATAAGCCCTGCGTTCATAGTTCGGAGTTCATAGTTCGGAGTTTCCTCATGCCCCAATCCCGCTACCCCCGTTCCGAACGCCTCTTCACCGCCGCGTCCCGAATCCTCGCCGGCGGCGTCAACAGTCCGGTGCGCGCGTTCAAGTCGGTCGGGGCGACACCAATCTTCGTCGAGCGCGGACGTGGCGCGCAGATCGAGGACGCGGACGGGCGGAAGTACATCGACTACGTGATGTCGTGGGGCCCGTTGATCCACGGGCATGCGCCCCGTGGACTCGTGAAGGAACTGGCGCGTGTCGCCGCCCGCGGCACCAGCTTCGGCGCACCGACGGAACTCGAGACACGGCTGGCGCAGCGCGTCGCCATGTTGATGCCCTCGGTCGAACGCGTCAGGTTCGTCAACTCGGGGACCGAGGCCGCCATGAGCGCCGTGCGGGTCGCACGCGCGGCGACCGGACGCGACCGGATCATCAAGTTCGAAGGCTGCTATCACGGACACGCGGACCCGTTCCTCGTGAAGGCCGGCTCCGGTGCGCTGACGCTCGGTGTGCCCACGAGCCCCGGCGTGCCGGCCGCGGCGAGCGCCGACACGCTGGTGGCCCGCTACAACGACATCGCGTCGGTCGAAGAGATCGTCAGCGCACAGTCTGACAGCATCGCCGCCGTGATCGTCGAACCGATCGCAGGCAACATGGGGCTGGTCCCGCCGAAGGCAGGATTTCTCGAAGGCCTGCGCGCGCTCTGCGACCGGGAAGAGATCCTGCTGATCTTCGACGAAGTGATCTCCGGCTTTCGTGCGTCGACCGGAGGGGCCCAGAAGCTGTACGGCGTCAGGCCCGATCTCACCATCCTGGGCAAGATCATTGGTGGAGGGTTACCCGTCGGCGCCTACGGTGGTCGAGCGAACCTGATGGATCTGGTGGCGCCGTCAGGTCCGGTCTACCAGGCGGGAACGCTCTCGGGGAATCCGCTGGCCATGACGGCCGGCCTGTGGTCGCTCGAGAACCTGTCAGCGCGGCTCTACAAACACTTGTCGAAGCTCACGGCATCACTCGCCCAGGGGCTGGCGGATGCCGCGAGGGAAGCCAATGTTCCGCTGCAGGTGAACGCGTTCGGATCGCTGCTGACGCCGTTCTTCACCGATCAGCCGGTGAGGGACTTCGCATCGGCGCTGACGTCCGACACCGATCGATACGGCGCCTTCCATCGCGCGATGCTCTCGAGGGGGATTTATCTCCCACCCTCACAGTTCGAGGCGTGGTTCCTGTCGGGGGCCCATACGCAACGGCACGTGAACGCCACGGTCAAGGCCGCGAGGGCAGCGTTCAAAAACGTCGAACTATGAACGCCGAACTCCGAACCGGCGCGGCATGAAGCCGCGCCCGACATGCAGCCATACGCGGCCGAAGTTCAGAAATCGTATGAGATCCAGCAGCCGCGAGCGAGCCACGCGAACGGAGCGAGCCGGCGCAGCGGCTCGCGAGAGAGCGTGTGAGGGGGTCCGGGGGACGAAGTCCCCCGGTTGTTCATAGTTCGGAGTTCATAGTTCGGAGTTTCACGCGTCAACGAATGTTTGGAGGCGTATCGAGCCTGACCCGCAGGATCGTGCCCGGGTCCAGCGTGACTTCCTTGCCTTCCGTCGCCGCAATCGTTCCCCCACCTCCGATCAGGATCCCCAGCAGCGCGCCGCGTACGCCGCCGATGATGCCGCCGATGATCGCGCCAACACCGGCTCCGGCACCGATCCGGCCCGCCTCACCCTTGATGCCTTCCCCCTGGATGGCCTCAGTGATGGTCCCCCGCATCGGATACGCACGTCCGCGGACGGTGATCTGATCGAACGACACGGTCATCTCCGCACGCCGGTTCGTCCGCGTGGCCGGCTGCACGCTGCGGACGACCCCGCGCATGACCGAGCCGGCCGGGATCAGCACCTCGTTGCCGCGGAACAGGTCGGCAACGGTCGTCGCTTCGAAGCGGTCCTCCACCTGGGCCGTCGCGGAGCTGAGCTGCGTCTGGAGGCGGACGTCCAGCTCCTGGCCGGCTGGAATCGCGCTGCTGCTCGATTGCGTGCGGGGCTGATCGGTGCGATCGGTGGCAGCGCCTGCCCCGGTCGCAGCGGCGCCGCCGGTCCACGCCCCAGTGCGCTCGACGTTCTCGCCGCGCGCTTCGGCCCGCAGGTCCTGCAGCCGGTCGCGAACGTCGGTGTACTCCGAGCGCGACACGCTGCCCTCTTTCCGCAACTTCACTTTCAGGTAGATGACCTCGTCGCGGAGATCATCGAGCGTGCTCTGGAGCCTGGACGCCAGGTCCGGATTCGAGCTGCGCGCCCGCGAAAGATCGGACCCCGCCTGAAAGACTTCATCCTGGAGCCGCTGAATGTCGCTCGACGTAACCGATTGCGCGGCGGCCGCGACCGGCATCAACGCGAACGCCGCCGCAACGAGGAGGCGAGTCCACCCGCCCGTGAGAATTCGTGTGTGCTGCATGTCCATCACCTCTCAGGCCGGCCCGAGGCCGGCAATGCTGAAGCTCTGCAAGACGCGCGCCCAGAACTGAGCTTACGCCGAAACTTTGAACTATGAACTCCGAACTGATTCTTGAGTTCTTAGTTCGGCGTTCATAGTTCGCAGTTTCCCGGGGCTCCTTCCCTGCCCTGCTAGAATTGAACAAATACATGGCTCTTCTCAAGGTTCACAGGACGGTCGGTGTCCGCGTCGGCCCCGTCCAGGTTGGCGGCGGCGCGCCCGTCGTGGTGCAGTCCATGACGATGACCGACACCGCCGATCCGGCCGCAACGGCGCAGCAGTGCATCGAGCTGGTGCAGGCCGGATCCGAAATGGTGCGGGTCACCGTGAACCTTCCCGAGGCCGCAGAAGCCGTCCCCGAGATCAAGCGGCGGATGCTCGACGCCGGTGTAACGGCGCCGCTGATCGGCGACTTTCATTACAACGGCCACCTGCTCCTGACCCGCTATCCCGACTGCGCCCGCGCGCTCGACAAATACCGCATCAATCCCGGCAACGTCGGTACCGGCCGCCGGCGCGACGAGCAGTTCTCGACGATCTGCAAGGTGGCGGTCGACCACGCAAAGCCGGTTCGCATCGGCGTCAACGGCGGCTCCCTGAACCAGGAACTCGTCGTAGCGAAGATGCAGGAGAACACCGACCGCGATCTCGGCAAGACATCGGAAGAGATCATCAACGAGTGCATGGTGCTGTCCGCCGTCCAGTCGACGGAGCTGGCCCTCGAGTCGGGCCTCCGCAAGGACCAGATCATCATCTCGTGCAAGACGTCCCGCCCGCGCGACCTGATCGCCGTGTATCGCGAACTCGCGCGGCAGACCGATCAGCCGCTGCACCTGGGATTGACCGAGGCCGGCATGGGGACGAAAGGCCTGGTGTGGTCGGCTTCGGCGATGGGGATCCTCCTGAACGAGGGGATCGGCGACACGATCCGCGTCTCGCTCACCCCGCGCCCCGGCGGCGATCGGCGCGAAGAGGTCTACGCCGCGTGTGAACTGCTCCAGGCGCTGGGCCTCCGCTCCTTCTCACCGAGCGTCACCGCCTGTCCGGGCTGCGGACGCACGACGAGCAGCACGTTCCAGGAACTCGCCGAACGGACGCAGGGCTACATCCGCGAACGCATGCCGGAATGGAAGGCGCGCTACGAAGGCGTTGAAACCATGACCCTCGCGGTCATGGGCTGCGTCGTCAATGGCCCCGGCGAGTCGAAGGCGGCCAACATCGGGATCAGCCTGCCGGGCACGGGTGAAGCGCCGAACTGTCCGGTGTTCATCGACGGCAAGCACCACACCACGCTGCGCGGAACGTACGACGAGCTTGCACTTGCGTTCAGAGAGCTGATCGACAGCTACGTGGCGAGACGGTATCCCCCGAAGCGTGTCAATGCTGAATGTTGATGCTGGAATGCTGAATTCCAAGCTTCAGCATTCGTCATTCGTCATTCAGCATTGACAATTGTCTAATCCAACCCACTGACCAGGTCAGCGCCATCGCGGTATTGTCGCTTCCGCTGCGCGCCATCGTCCTCGTCGAATACAGGCACGCCGTTGGCCGTTGAGCCGCGTCCGCGGTCGCGATCGCTCTCTTCTCGAACCGGCGAGCCCGGGCCTCCTACACGTCCTGTAGCACGCTCGTCACGCGTCGGCGCGCCGGTGCCGCCGACGACGTCCGGTGTGGCGTCGCTCTGGACCTGGGCCTGATTCTCTTCCGGGTTGTGACGCTGCGGACGAGCCGCGCCGGCGAGCTTGTCGCCGTGCGGCCGCGGCGGATCTTTTTCTTCAGGCATCGGTTCCTCCTCGCACATCCGGGAGCAAGTCCAATGCCCGAGATGCTGCCGAGGCGCGGGTGGATCGTTCGAAGGCATGAATACGCCGAGTCCACACCATCGAGAGCGCCACGCCGCAGATGATGAGGCCGATCGACAAGCCCCACCACAATCCGATGACACCCAGACCCACGACGAAACAAAGCGTATAGCCGAGCGGAAGGCCGATGAACCAGTGACCGGCGAGATTCCAGAGCATCGGTGTGCGCGTGTCGCCAAGGCCGCGTAACGCGCCGGTTGCCACGCCCTGCACGCCGTCGAACAACTGGAAGATCGCGGCGACGAACAGGAGCGTCACGCCGACCTCGAGCACACCGGCGTCCGACGTAAACGCGCGCAGCAGCAGGCGCGGCGCGGTGAGGAACACGATCGCCGCCCCCGACATGAACAGCACGGCAAACAGCAGGGCCGTCCACCCGGCGCGCGCCGCCGCCGGCGCATCCTTCCGGCCGACGGAGTGCCCGACGCGGACGGCGCCCGCGGAGGCGATCCCCAGCGGGACCATGAACGACAGCGCCGCGTAGTTGATCGCGATCTGGTGCGCGGCGAGCGCGGCGGGCGCCAGCCGTCCGGCGAGCGCGGTCGCGGCCGCAAACGCCCCGACTTCCAGAGTGAGCTGCGAGGCCGCCGGCGTGCCCAGCCGCAACAACCGGCCGAACCACGCGAGTTCCAGCTTCAGCGATTGAAAGACACTCGTCTTCTCTTCGTGCTCGCGATAGAGGATCGTCGCGAGCAGAAACCCGGCCATCGCGACGCGCGAGAGCACCGTCGCCCACGCGGCGCCGGCGACGCCGAGCGCGGGCGCGCCGAGGTTGCCGTAGATCAGGACCCAGTTGACGATCACGTTGACGATGTTTGCGGAGAAGAGCGCGAACATGACGGGACGGACGATGGCCATCCCCTGCAGATAGCGGCGGAACGCGGCATAGAACAGCAGCGGCGCGGCGCTCCACGCCACCACTTCGAGATACTCCTCGGCGAGGACGAGCACCGCCGGGTCGAGCCCCCACCCCCTGAGTAAGGTCACGAGCCACAGCAACGATCCCGTGATCGGGATGCTCAAGCCGAGCGCGAGCACGCACCCGTGCACGAGCCAGCGATGACACTCGTCGATGCGCCCCGCGCCGAACGCCTGCGACACCAGCGTGTCGAGGCCGAGCAGCAATCCCATCGCGAAGATGCAGACGCCCATGAAGATCGAGGACCCGAAACCGACAGCGCCGATCGCTTCGGGGCTCAGGCGTCCGACCATCAACGTATCCACCATCCCCATCGTCATCCAGCCCAGTTCGGCGAGAACGACCGGGAGCGCGAGCCGGAACATCGGGCGGAATTCAGCGCGGAGGCCGGACAAGGCGGGAAGCATCTTCGGAGAAATTGTATCGGGGCGCGCGGGGCGCGGTCAGCGGTGCGCGATGCGTGGGATCAAGGTATTCTCTGTTGGATGCTGCCAGCTGTTCTGCTCGCAATGTTCCTTGTCAGTCCGCAGGAGTCGCAGAAGCCCGAAGCCACGTCCCTGCTGGGCACGCCGCTGTTCGCCACGCCGCCATCGGCGGACGCGCGAGCGAAGATGGAAGCGGACCTTGCCGCCGCGCGCGAGGCGTTCGACAAGGCCCCGGGCAGCGCCGACGCTGCGATCTGGGTCGGACGGCGAACCGCATATCTCGGCCGATATCGCGAAGCGATCGACATCTACACGGCGGCCATCACGAAACATCCGGCCGACCCACGACTCTACCGGCACCGCGGCCATCGATACATCAGCGTTCGGGAGTTCGACAATGCGATCGCCGATCTGTCGAAGGCTGCAGAACTCGTCGCGAACCGGCCCGACGAAGTCGAACCCGACGGGCAGCCGAACGCGAAGAACATTCCGACCAGCACCCTGAAGACGAACATCTACTATCACCTCGGTCTCGCGCATTACCTGAAGGGGGATTTCGCGAAGGCCGCCGACGCGTATCGACTCTGCATGGACCATTCGACGAACGCCGACATGCAGGTCGCAACCGCGCACTGGCAGTACATGACGATGCGGCGGCTCGGCCGTCAGGCTGAGGCCGCGAACGTGCTGACTCCCTTTACGCCCGGCATGGAGATCATCGAGAACGGCTCGTACCACACGCTGCTGATGATGTACAAGGGCGCCATCGACCCTGAGGCGCTGCTCCAGGCGTCAAGCGGCGGATCGCTCGATACGGTGACGATCGGGTACGGCGTCGCGAACTGGCACCTGTACAACGGCCGCAGGGATGCGGCCCGGGAACTGCTCACCACGATCGTGCAACAGAACGCCACACAGTGGCCGGCCTTCGGCTACATCGCCGCCGAAGCCGATCTCGCGCGGATGCGATAGAAACAATCGAGTCCAGAGTGAAGAAGAAGACCAGACGTCAAGGAACCGCGGAGCCTGTACGGCCGGCGCCAGTCGTGAGCCACTTCCGCCCTCATCCATGGCACGGCCTCGAAGCGGGTCCGGAACCGCCGGAAGTGCTGAACGCGTTCATCGAGATCACGCCGTTCGACATGATGAAGTACGAGATCGACAAGGTCTCGGGCTACCTGCGTGTCGATCGTCCGCTGCGATCCTCGGCGCAGCATCCGGCCCTCTACGGATTCGTTCCGCGGACCTATTGCGGCGAGCGCGTCGCGAAGCTCGCGCCGGCCGCCAAACGCGGCGACGGCGATCCGATCGACATCTGCGTGCTCAGCGAACGGCCGATCGCCCGCACCGAGATCATCATCCGCTGCCGGGTCATCGGCGGGCTCCAGATGATCGACCGCGGCGAAGCGGACGACAAGTTGATCAGCGTGCTCGAGGGGGACTACATCTGGGGCAGCGCGCGCGACATCAGCGACGTGCCGTCGGTGCTGATCGAGCGGCTCCAGCACTATTTCCTGACCTACAAACTCGTCCCCGGCGAGCGCGCCGTCGCGCGGATCACGTCCATTTACGGGCGCAGCCACGCGATGAAAGTCGTCCGCGCCGCGATCGACGACTACGACGCCAGGTTCGTCTGACGCGCCGCCAGAAACTCCGAACTATGAACTCCGAACTACGAACTGGTTCAGTTCAAAGTTCGGAGTTCCCAGTTCGTAGTTCTTAGTTCATAGTTCGGAGTTCATAGTTCGGAGTTTCTGCGGCCCCTCGAAGAATGTCCGCAGCATCTGCAGCACGCGCAGGTGGTACGTCATCGGGTCCGATTCCACCGAACGGGACCCGACCGGCGGCCACACGTATGGCACCATCCCGAAACGCGGATCGAACATGCCCGTCCGCCCGTGCAGCCGAACCTCCACCTCATCATCCGCCCGGCGGCGGCGGTTGTCGGACTCGATCTCGATACGTTCGTCCAACTCGAAGCGCAACGTCAGGGTCGTCGGACGGATCTCCCGGACGCTGCTCCAGGGGATCTCAGCGGCCGGGATCGCATTCGGCGGAATGCATCCACCGAGCGCGCGCCAGAAGTCTTCGCGCTCGGGCATGGGGAAGTCGGGAACGCCGAAGTGCGTCCGCACCGTACCCGCGAAATCGAGGAAGCGGAAGATCCGAATGCCGCGGTGATCGAACGCGACGACGAAAAACCCGCGCGGATCGATCCGGTCGAGCGTGGCGGTCCAGACGATCGCGCCGCCGTTGTCGAGCACCGTGCGCCAGGCATCCTCCGCCTTGCTGGCGTCTACCGCATTGACCACGTACTGGCGTGCCAGGTAGCCGTACGCCAGCAGGTTGCGCGGATCGAGTTCACGGGCACGCTCGGCCAGCAGGATCGAGCCTTCGTTCACATCGCCAAGCTCCCGCGGTCCGGCGATCCCGAACCGCTCCCACCACGGCTCACGGGGCCGAAGCACGTTCAGCGCCTGGGCCTCCGTTGTGAGCGCGTAGCTGTCGGCGTCAATGGCTGCAGGGTCACACGTGGCGCTGCCAGGTTGTTGGGCGCTGAGCGAAACGATAGAGAGCGCGGCGAAGACGAAGGCGAACGAAGCGAAACCGATCCGGCGCATGTGGCGTCCTCCGAAGGGGGTCAGAGGGCAACGGATGTGCCAGAGAAGCAGCCCGACTTTTATTGGGGATTTCGCATGTTCGCGCGACTGGCCGGTGTCCCCGGCCGCGGACATCGGTCCCAAATTCCAAACTCCAAATTCCAACTACCAAAATCCAAATTCCAAAATCCAAGTCGAGGGCTCGAAATTCAGCTTTCGAACTTGGCCTTTGGAATTTGGCCTTTGGAATTTGGCCTTTGGAATTTGGATTTTGGAGTTTGGAGTTTGGGCCTTATCGACGGGGCCGTTGGCGGGCGTTCCAGTATTCGACCGTGCGGCGAAGCTCCTTCAGGGGATCACCCTGAGAGGCTTCGTCGACCTGAAGCCGCAGGACCGTGTCGTTGTTCAACCACACCCCGCCGTTTTTCTTCACGATGAGCATCGCGGCCGACTGCATGCCCCGCGTGTCGCCGCCGGCCGCCTGGCCCGCATCGAGCGCCGCCATCAGCCGGAGCGAGAGATGCCCCTGCGTGTTCTCGAACGCGGTGACCATGTCGCTGACCACCGCCTCACCGGCGAGGATGTTCCCCTGTGCGGTGCAGAACTTCCCGGTCTTGTGCCCGGCCCAGGCACTGGCTTCCGGACCGGTGTGGACGGCATACCGCCCCTGGGCGTCCATCACCGCAAACTGTCGTCCGGCCTTCGGCCACTTCTGCCCGCGGTAGCCGGGATCGGGATCGCTCTCCAGGAGCGCCTTCACGATCGCCTCCGGCGTCATGCCCGCGCGCAGCAGCGCCAGCCCCTTCGGCCCGTAGCTCACGTCGACGATCGCCTGCGTCGCCACGACGCCGACATCCGCTTCGGCCCAGAGCACGCCGTTGCCGACCGCGAACACGCGTGACTGGACGGCGCCGCCCACTTCGCCCGTCTCGGGATCGTAGCCGAGAATCGAGAAGGTCGCGACCGGATCGGGAAGCTGCGCCTGCGGGATCGCCGGCGTGCACACCAGCAGCGTCAGGACGACGGCAGCGGCGATGAGGCGGAGCGGTCTAATTGCCAAAGGGATTGAGCTTCTGCAGCCACTCGACCCGCGTCAGGTCGTTGTAGATGACCGTCACCATCAACGTGAGCAGGACGACGAAGCCGACCATCAGCATCTTCTCCTTCACCTTCATGGAGAAGTCGCGGCGAGAGACACCTTCGAGCGCGAGGATCAGGATGTGGCCGCCATCGAGCACCGGAATCGGCATCAGGTTCAGCAGCCCGAGATTCAGGCTGATCATCGCCATCAGCGTGAACAGCGAGAGCCAGCCGCTTTCGGCCGCATTGCCCGACATCTCGGCGATGCCGATCGGACCCATCAGCTGATTCATCGGGGTCTCTCTCGTGAAGAGCCCCTTCAGCGTGGTCATGATCAGCCGCGTCCACTCCCAGTTCTGTTCGGCGCTCAGCTTGAACGCTTCGAGGATGCCGGGATCGTGTTCGTTGACCTCGTAGGCCCAGAACCCCACCCCGATCCGGGCCACGCCCCCGATCTCGCGCGGGGTCACTGAGATCTGCTCGACCTGCCCCGACTCACGGCGCACTTCGAACATCAGCGGCTTGCCCGCGTGCTCGCGCACGAGTTCGGCGACCCGCTGGTCCTTGACGTTGCGCTCGCCGTCCACGGCGAGAATCACATCGCCAACCTGCAATCCGGCCTCGTCGGCGGGTTCTCCCTTATTGACCGTGCGGAGTTCGGGATTGAGCGGCGGCAGGATGCCGATGCTGCCGATCTCGTACTTGCTTTTGGCAGCGGGGGTGAGCTGTTTCTCGATCCGCTGTCCCTCGCGTTCGATCTGGAGCGTCACCTGACGGTTCGCCTTCGTTGCGATCGTCAGGTAGAACGCGTTCCAGTCCTTGACCTCCTGGCCGTCGATCGCGAGGATCCGGTCGCCCGGCTGGATCCCCGCAGCCTGCGCAACGGACTCTTCCTCGAACGTTCCGACGACGACCGGCTGGGTCTCGAAGGCCGGCACCGGCGCACCCTGGTAGAGCACGAGCGCCATGACCACCCAGGCGAGCGCGAGATTCATCACCGGCCCCATGACGAGGACCTGGAAGCGCTGCCACTTGCTCTTGGAAAGGAATTCGTCGGACGCCCCGGTGCGCTCTTCTTCCGGGTTCTCCCCGGCCATCTTGACGTAGCCGCCAAGCGGGATCGCACTGACGCAATACTCGGTGTCCCCCCGCTTGATCGTCAGAATCTTGGGGCCGAATCCGAGCGAGAACGTCAGCACGCGCACGCCGATCCGGCGCGCCATGACGAAATGGCCGAGCTCGTGCACGAAGATCAGCACGCCCAGCACGAAAACGAAAGACAGAATCGTCGTCACGTGGATCTTTCTGTAACTGGTCTCACGTCAAAGAGAGAAACGCCGGGCCTCGACTGTTTGCGGGAGTGCAAGAGAGCCGCCATCCGCCCCAGGCCGCCTGGGCCTCGCGGCTCCGGCCAGCGAGGTCACGACCTGCGGACGCTGTGTTCGGATTTTACCGCACCGCTTTGCCCGGCGGCGTAATCGCGTGCCCAGCGATCGATCCGGCGAACGTCTTCCAGGGTGGTGACCGCATGGGTGCCGCCCCGTTCGTACTCGTCCATCGCGCCGCGGATCAGATCTGGAATGGACGTAAACGGCAGGTCTCCACGCAGAAACGCCGCGACGGCCACTTCGTTCGCCGCGTTCAGGACGATCGGCAGCCCCGGATCGCCTTCGAGCGCGCGGAACGCGAGCGCCAGACACGGGAAGCACTCGAGATTCGGCGGCTCGAACTCGAGCCTGCCGGCCCTCGCGAGATCGAGCGGCGGAAGAGGCGCCGACCAGCGCTCCGGATACGAGAACGCGTACTGGATCGGCAGCCGCATATCGGTTACGCCAAGCTGCGCGATGATCGATCCGTCGGTCAGCTCGACCATCGAATGGACGACCGACTGCGGATGGACCACCACGTCGATCCGATCGCGCCCCACGTCGAAGAGCCAGCGGGCCTCGATCACTTCGAGCCCCTTGTTCATCAACGTTGCCGAATCGATCGTGATCTTCGGTCCCATCCTCCACGTCGGATGCCTCAACGCATCGTCTGGCGTCACCGAGTGAAGCGCGTCGGCCGGACGCCCTCTGAAGGGACCGCCCGACGCGGTGAGGATCAGCCGCCGGATCTCGGCGGTCGGACGTCCGTGCACGCATTGATGGATGGCGTTGTGTTCGCTGTCCACCGGCAGAACGAGCACCCCCCGGCGGCGTGCCGCCTCGGTGACGAGCGCGCCCGCCATGACGAGGATCTCTTTGTTGGCGATCGCGATCGTCTTGCCGGCTTCGATCGCCGCGAGCACCGCATCGAGGGCGGCGGTGCCCGACGAGGCGAAGAGCACGATCTCGGCTTCAGGATGCGTGGCGACCGCGATCAGTCCTTCCGGACCGCTGAGCGCCTGTGCCGGAGAGGCGGCGCGGCGTCTCAGCTCCGCTTCGGCCTCGGCGAGGGTGGCCGCGCCCGCCATCGCGATCGTGTGCGGACGAACGTGTGCGACCTGATCCACGAAGCGCGACACGTTCTCCCCGGCAGCCATCGCGACGACGCTGAGCCGCTCGGGGTGTGCGGCGACGACAGCGAGGGCGCTCTGGCCGATGGATCCGGTGGAACCGAGAATGGCGACGCGTTTCATCACAGGCGCAGGTAGCGAACGAACACGTAGTAGAGCGGCGCGGCGAACAGCCAGCTGTCGATGCGATCGAGCACACCGCCGTGGCCAGGGATCAGCTGCGAGGAATCCTTCACCCCCGCGCTCCGCTTGAGCATCGACTCGAACAGATCCCCCACCATGCCCAGGGCGGTGATCGTCGCCGCCACGAGGACCAGCAGCAGCATGGGCGCATCAGGAAACACCCAGCGTCCACCAACCGCCATGGCCGCCGTTCCGAAGATCAGCCCCCCGACCGCCCCTTCGCGGGTCTTCTTCGGGCTGATCGCAGGCGCGAGCGGCGTCCTGCCGAACGCCCGTCCGCAGTAATACTGGGCAGAGTCGCTGACGACGATGGTCGCCATCATGAGGATGACCGCCTCGCGTCCGGCAAACGCGCGCACGGCGGCAATCGCCCCGAGCGGCAGGCCGATATACGCGATGGCGAACACCGCTGCTGCCGCGCCGTGCAGCAGTCCGGGATTCGTCGTGCCCTGCGCGACGGCCAGCGCCCCGACCACCAGCACCGCGCTCATCAGAATCACGTCGGTCCACGGAAGCCCCGCGCCGACCGCCACGCACACGGCCACGACTGCCGCCGCAGTGACCGCCACCGGAATCCGCACGCCCATTGCGCCGGCGATGCGCGCGTACTCGACCAGCGAGAGCATTGCAGCAACGAGCGCCAGCGTGAGCGTCCCACCCGGCGGCAGGAACCAGACCGTGCCGACGACGAGCGGGATCAGTACGAGCGCGCTGAGAACGCGCGTCATCAGCGGCCGGCGACCACGGGCTGCTTGATCCCGCCGTACCGGCGATCGCGCTTCTGGTACTCGATGATCGCTTCGAGCAGGTGACGACGCCGGAAGTCGGGCCAGAGCGTGTCGGTGACCCAGATCTCCGCGTAGGCGATCTGCCACAGCAGGAAGTTGCTGACGCGCATCTCGCCGCTGGTGCGGATCAGCAGGTCAGGGTCGGGCTGCCCGGCCGTGTAGAGATACTCCGAGAAGCGCGTTTCATCGAGCCATTCTGGATCGACCCGTTCGGCCAGCATGCGGCGCGCGGCTTCGACGATCTCGGCCCGCCCGCCGTAGTTCAACGCGATGTTGAAGCACATGCCGGTGTTCGATGCCGTCCGCTCCTCTGCCGCCCTCAATTCGCTCTGTACGTCGGGGGCCAGTTCCTCGAACCGTCCGATGACCTTGAAGCGGATGTTGTTCCGCAGGAGCGTCTTCAGCTCGAGCCGCAGGTATCGCTTGAGGAGCGACATGAGCGTCGACACCTCGCTGACCGGGCGCTTCCAGTTTTCGACGGAGAAGGCGTAGAGCGTCAGGACGGAGATGCCGATCCGGGCGGAGCTTTCGACGATGTCGCGGACGGAGTCGATGCCGGCGCGATGCCCTTCGACCCGCGGCAGGTGCCGCTGCGCGGCCCAGCGGCCGTTGCCGTCCATGATCACGGCGACATGCCTGGGCAAGCGCTCGAAATTCACCTGCCGCGCGAGGTCCTCTTCGGCCGAACCGGCCGGGACAGCCTCGAGCAGCTCTTGGAGAGACATCTACCTCGCTATTTTATGCGAGATAAAGGACTTCCCGAAGCGTGAGCCCCGCTGCCGGCGCGGTCGCACCCGCCCTGGCGCGATCCCGGGACGCCAGGATCGCCTCGATCTCGTTCGCTGGCCATCGCCCCAGGCCGGCGTCGACGAGCGTGCCGGCGATGTTCCGGACCATGTGGCGGAGAAAGCCGTCCCCTTCGATCTGCATCACGAGCGGATCGTCCGGCCCGCCGCTCCCGGTCCATTCGATCCGTCGAACCGTTCGGACGGACGAATGGACGTCGCTCCCGGCCCCCTGGAACGCGGCGAAGTCGTGTTCCCCGACAAGCCGCGCGGACGCGTTGCGCATGGCATCGAAATCCAGGCGCGGGATCACGTGCCATACGTAGCGGCGGATAAAGGGAGAAACGAATGGCGCGTTCACGATGCGGTAGTCGTAGATCTTGCCGGTGGCGCTGAAACGCGCGTGAAAGTCAGCCGGCACCTCATCCACCCCCGCGACCCGCACGTCTGGCGGGAGCACGGCGTTCAAGGCGCGGGCGAGCGTGACAGGATCGATCGAGGCCGTGAGACGAACGGTCGCCACCTGTCCGAGCGCGTGCACGCCGGCGTCGGTCCGTCCGGCGCCGTGGACGGTGAGGTCACCGCCCTCGATCGGCCGCAACGCGTCCTCGAGGAGACCCTGGATGGAGGTCCCGGATGCCTGACGCTGCCAGCCGACGTAGTCAGTCCCGTCGTATTGCAGCGTCAGTTTCAGGTTGCGAGGCAAGGGTCAACTCCCAACTACACAACTTCCAACTCCAAAGACCTTGGGAATTGGGAGTTGGGAATTGGAAGTTGTCACGCCCGGGAACCGGGCTTCACCACCGCCTCCCCCTTCGCGCACATCGGGCAGGCGTCCGGCTGGTAGGTCGGGACTTCCATCGTGACGAGCGCGGCGAACGGGACGCCGAGCGGGTTCTCGTGCCGGCCGCGGTTGATGATCGCGGCGGCGCCGACCACGGTGGCGCCGGCTGCGAGCGCGACGTCGATGGTCTCACGCGTGGATCCGCCGGTCGTGATCACGTCTTCGACGACCAGCACCTTCTCGCCGGGCGCCAGCGTGAAGCCGCGCCGCAGCGTGAGCTTCCCCTCCTGCCGCTCCGCGAAGATCGCGCGGACACCAAGTGCACGCCCGACCTCGTGGCCGATCACGATCCCGCCGAGCGCCGGCGACAGCACGACCGAGGGCTCGAGGTGGCCCATGCGCGACCCGAGCGCGTTGCCGAGTGCCGAAGCGAACTCCGGATGCTGCAGCACGAGCGCGCTCTGCAGGTACTTGTTGCTGTGCAACCCCGACGACAACCTGAAGTGCCCTTCGAGAAGGGCACCGGACTTCCGAAATAGATCGAGAACCGCTTCGTTTGTCATTTACCTGCCGTTCGAGGCTGTGGTCGACCTGGTGGATGCCTGCCGCAGGTTCGTCTCGAACAGCTTCAGGATCCGCTTGTATTCGTCGGCCCAGCTCGTCTCCTCGGTGAAGCCATGGTCCTCGACCGGATACGGCGCAAGCTCCCAGTTCTCCTTCCGCAGTTCGATCAAGCGCTGCGCAAGGCGCACGGAGTCCTGGAAGTGCACGTTCACGTCGACCATCCCATGGCAGATCAGCAGCGCCCCCTTGAGCCCTTCCGCGAAGTAGATCGGCGAACTCCTGCGATACGCTTCGGCATCCTCCTGAGGAATGTTGAGGATGTTCGACGTGTAGCCGTGGTTGTAGTGGGCCCAGTCGGTCACCGGGCGCAGCGCCGCCCCGGCGGCGAACACGTCAGGCGTCGTGAACATCGCCATCAGCGTGATGAACCCGCCGTAGCTGCCGCCGTAGACGCCGATGCGCTGCGGGTGCACCCGCTCGGCGCTCACCAGGTACTTTGCGCCGTCGACGATGTCCTCGAGGTCCTTGCCGCCCATGTGCCGGTAGATCGCCGTCCGCCAGTCGCGGCCGTAGCCGGAGCTGGCGCGGTAGTCGACGTCCAGCACGACGTAGCCCTTCGAGGCGAGCAGGTTGTGGAACATGTACTCGCGGAAGTAGGTGGACCAGTACTTGTGCGCGTTCTGCAGGTAGCCGGCGCCGTGGACGAACACCACGCCGGGCCTGGACGGATCCCGCTTCGCGCCGATCATCTCGGGCGTGAACAGGCGCGCGTAGACGTCGACGCCGTCCCGCGCCTTGAACGTGATCACCCTGGGATCGATCCACTTGAACGCCCGCCACTCGGCCGTCGGCGTGGTCGTGATCTGCCGCGCGTCCGCCCCGGGCTTGTTCGGCATGATGTACACCTCGGGCGGCTTCGTGCTGTAGGAGTACACGAGGCCCAGCGTCGACTCGTCGGGCGATACCGTCGCGTCGTGCGAACCCGTCATCGACGTGAGCTTCGTGCGCGGGCCGCCGTCGACCGGCACGGTGTAGACGTGGCGCTCGCCTGGATGGTTCTCAGTGGACGTGATGTAAAACTTTTTGCCGTCGGCCGCCAGCTCCGCCGCCGTGATTTCCCACTTGCCTTCGGTGAGCTGCTTCGGCGTCGAACCTTCTTCGCTGACGTCGAGGGTATAGAGATGCATCCACCCGTCGCGTTCCGACAGGAACCACACGCGGCGGTTGTCGGGCAGGAACTCGACGTTCGTGCCGCCGAACCCGCCGATCTCACGCACCCACGCATCGTCGTGGAGCGTGTCGATCACCTTCGTCCTGCCGGTCTCGGGATCGAGCGTCACGAACCAGCGGTCCTTGTTGTCGGCCGACCGGGCGCTCGCCACGACGAACCGTCCATCGTCAGACACCGCCGGCATCGACCAGCGGACCTCGCGCTCGGCGGCGCGGCCCGGCCTTCCCTCCGGCATGGTGGTGCCTTCGGCCTTCGGCTTCTCGGTATCGGACACCGGCGGCGCGAAGCTCGCGTCGGCCCAGACCGACTTGCCGGTCTTCAGATTCAGCACGGCGAGCAGGCGGCGTGACTGGGTGTCGCCGACGTTCGTGCGTGCCTGAATGTCCTCGGTGTAGCCCGTTTCGGTCACGTAGTTCGGTACGATGGTGCTCTTCGAGCCCGACGGCCGTTCGTTGACGACGATGAAGACGTGTGTCTCGTCGGGCGAGAGCATCAGGTCGGAGGCCGACTGGTTCTGACCGGCCAGTTCGAAGCGAGGCAGGCGCTCCTTCTCACGTTCCGCCTCACGCTTCTTGCGCTGCTCTACCTGCTGGCGGACCGCTTCGATCAGCTTCTGCTCCTCGTCGCGGATGAACCGCTGGCTTTCGGTCAGGCGCGGCTCCGGGCGGCGCTGGGTGACATCGGTGAGCTGGCTCACGAGCGTGTCGGAGCCGTCCACGGCAACGATGAACAGATTGCCGCCGCTGACGTAGGTCACGTGCGTGTCGTTGCGGGCCCAGCGCGGACTCCCCTCGCTGGCGGCCGTCTTCGTGACCTGGCGGCGCCTGCCGGTCGTGGTGTCATAGATGACGATGTCGCCGCCGTCGCTGAACAGGATCCGCTTGCGGGCCTTGTCCCACTGACCGTTGGCGGGAGGCGCATTCTTCGCCTCCTCGTCGGAGAGCTTCCGCGGCTCTCCGCCGGTGCGGTCCACGACGTAGGTGGAGGCTTGTTCCTCCCCCGGCTTTCGCCACTGGAAGTAAAGCTTCGTGGAGTCACCGGACCAGCGGAGCCCGGAGGGCGGATAGCCGACCAGATCGGGCCCGCGCATGATGCTGTCCACGGTCATTTCGACCGGGGCGTTCCGGGCCGGGGCGGCGGCCGCGACGGGGGACTTCGACTGAGCTGACGGTGAGGAAATCGGGAGAACGGCCAGCAAAGCGGCCGCGAGACCAACACTAAATCGCTTCATCGACGTCTAATCCTCGGAGGTAATCGGCGAACGGCGGGTGCGTGCCGGCGACCAGTATACCTGCCGGAAACCATCGGGTTCCGGGTTCCGTCTACGCCACGGAGGCCCGCGGTGCGGGGTGCGGGGTGCGCGGTCCGCGGTCCGCGGTGCGGGGGGTTCCAGCAGGTTCCAGAGGGTTCTCGGGGGTTCCAGAAGGTTCCAAGGGGTTCCGGGTTCTGGGTTCCGGGGTTCTGGGTTCCGGGGTTCCGGGTTGCGGGGTTCGGGGTTCGGGGTTCGGGAGACGTAGGGCGCGGCTTTATGCCGCGCCGGGGTCCGGCCTGTCTCAGTTCTTGCTACGTTCAATCAGTCAGCGTTTCCAAGTTTTGAAGTGGAGATTCGAGTAATGCGTTTGAAGCAACAAATATCGCCTCGTCTTGCGGTTGGCGCCGCGACGGCTATCGCCCTGTGCCTGTCCGCATCCGGCCGGCAGGTGTTCGCATCCGAACAGCAGGCGCAGCAGCCGCCGACCGTGATCTCGCCGGCGCCGCAGGACCAGCAGACCGGGCCCGAACTCCAACTGTCAGCCGACGACGCGGTGAGGATGGCGCTGGAGAACAATCTGGGCCTCCAGGCCGATCGTCTGGGGCCCCGGATCAGCACCCTGAACGTCGCGAGCGCGCGCGCGCTCTTCGCACCGCGGCTGCAGTCGACCGTGTCGACGCGGAGTGCGACGCAGCCCCCGGACTTTCTCGCCCAGGCCGGCGCGACCGACACCACGACGACCGAGCGCATCTCCACCAGCCTCGGCCTCGCGCAGAACATCCCCTGGGGCGGCGGCAATTTCACGGTCGGGTGGGACGGCTCCAAGACCACCGTCAATTTCACGTCGAGTTTCAACCCGCAGCTCAACTCGAATTTGAGCTTGAACTACACGCAGCCCCTCCTGCGTAACTTCACCATCGACGCTGGACGTCAGCAGCTCAGAACCGCGCAGATCAGCGAGGACATCGCCGACCTGCAGCTCCGGCAGCAGCTGGTCGCCACGGAACGCGTGGCACGCAACGCGTACTACGATCTGATCCTGGCCATCGGGCGGCTCGACGTCGCGCGCCAGTCGCTCGAACTGGCCCGGACCTCGCTGCGCCAGAACCAGCGTCGGGTGGAGGTCGGCACTATGGCAGAGATCGACATCCTGGCGGCCCAGGCCGAGGTCTCGCGGGTCGAGGAAAGCGTGATCATCGAGGAGGCCCGCATCAAGAGCGCGGAAGACAACCTGCGCACGCTGATCCTGAATCCGAAGGCCCCCGATTACTGGACCACGCGGCTGGTGCCGACGGAGCAGCCGACGATGACGCCACAGGCGATCGACGAGCAGGGAGCCATCCGCACCGCTCTCGAGAACCGGACCGACCTGGCACAGCTCCGGAAGCAGCTCGAAACGACACAGCTCAACGTCTCCTACGCTCGCAATCAGAAGCTTCCGGACATCAACCTGGTCACGTCGTACAACACGGTGGGTGTGGGTGGCACGCAGTACGACTTCGTTCCGGGGACGTTCCCTCCCGTCCCGTCGACCTCCAGCCGCCGGAGCTTCGCTGACGCGTTGCGGGACGTGTTCGGGCAGGATTTCCGGACGTGGAGCGTCCAGCTGCAGATCAACTATCCGATCGGGACGAGCCAGGCGGATGCCAGCTACGCCGCGAGCCGGCTGCAGTTCGAGCAGCAGCAGAACAACCTGCAGGACGCCGAGCTGAACGTGACCGCGCAGGTGCGCGACGCCGCCCGGTCGGTGAACACGGCGCTCCAGCGGGTCGAGTCGACCCGGCGCGCCGTGGACTTTGCCGAACAGCGCCTCGACGCGGAGAACAAGCGGATGACGGTCGGGCTCTCGACGACCTTCGAGGTGTTCCAGGCCCAGCGCGACCTGGCGGCGGTGCGCCTGCAGGAGGTCAACGCGATCATCGACTACAACCGCGCGCTGGTGAACTTCGAGGCGGTCCAGCAGGCCCCGTTGGTCGGACGATAAGTCCGCAGTCCGCGGTCCGCGGTGCGCGGTGCGCGGTGCGAGGTGCGCGGTCCGCGGTGCGGTGCGACGTGCGCGGTGCGACGTGCGGAGTGCGCCGTGCGATGTGCCGTGCAACGTGCGGTCAGCGGTGCGGCGGCGCGCACCGTGCACCGCGCACCGCACCCGGCACCAAGCACGTCGTCGCACCAGCACCCAGCACCCAGCACCAGCACGCCGCACGTCGCACGTCGCACAGCGGCCCGCGGGTTACACTTTCAATGTGAAACTGACCGTCACGGTCATCACCTACAACGAATCCGCCCACATCGCCGCCGCGCTCGACTCCGTCTCCTGGGCCGACGAAATCATCGTCGTCGACTCCGGCAGTACTGACGGAACGGCGGAGATTGCCCGCGGACGCGCCACGCGTGTCCTCACGCGCCCCTGGGAGGGCTACAGCGCACAGAAGAACTTCGCGGCGGACCAGGCCTCCAACGACTGGGTCCTGTCGATGGACGCCGACGAGCGCGTCACGCCGGAACTGGCGCGGGAGATCCGCGACCTGCTCGGGCGCGGGCCGGCCGCGCGCGGGTACCGGATCCGGCGCGTGTCCCGCTACCTGGGCCAGTGGATCCGCTCGACCGACTGGTCGCACGACTACCAGCTGCGGCTGTACGACCGCCGCGCCGGGCGATGGAACGGCATGAGGATCCACGAGTCGTTCCGGCTCGCCGAGGGGCAGCCGGTGAAGCTCCGCGGCACGCTCGAGCACTACGCCTACAACGACATCGCGCACCACCTGCAGAAGATCAACGCCTACACGACGCTGATCGCCGACCAGTGGTACGACGAAGGACGGCGCACGAACGCCGCCGCCATGGTGATCCACCCGTGGCTCGCGTTCCTGCGCAATTACGTGGTGCGCCGTGGCTTCACCGAAGGAACCGTCGGCCTCGTGATCTCGCTCATGAACTCGTACTACGTGTTCCTGAAGCTGGCGAAGTTGTGGGAACGCCAGCGCAATCCGGACCCCGCACCCCCGGACCGCGCACCGCGCGCCGCGGACCGCGCGTAACGATGTTTTCCCTTCACATCGACACCGCGCAGACCTGGCGCGGCGGCCAGAACCAGGTGCTCGTGACGGTGCTCGGGCTGCGGGCCGCCGGGCACCGCGCCATGCTCGTCGCGCACTCGAACGGCGAACTGCGCCGCCGTGCCGCGGAAGGCCTCGAACTGCTGCCGCTCGCGCCCCGCGGCGAGATGGATCTTTCGGCGGCGTGGCGGCTGTCGCGGGCGATCAAGAGTCTGCGGCCCGATGTCGTGCACGCGCACGATCCGCATGCGGTCGCCATGGCGGCCCTGGCCCTTTCGATGAGTTCCGAAGGCAAGCGGGCGCCGCTCGTCGCCTCGCGGCGCGTGGACTTTCACCTCAAGAAGAGCGCGCTGTCCCGCTGGAAGTACAACCAGGTCGACCTCTTCATCTGCGCATCCGAGGCGATTCGCCGGATGCTGATCGCCGACGGGATCGACGCGGCCCGGACCGTGACGGTTCACGAAGGGATCGATCTTGCGAGGGTTGCAGCCGCGCCCGAGACGCCGCTCCACGAACAGCTGTTCCTGCCGCACGGATCGCTGATTGTCGGCAACGTCGCCGCGCTCGTGCCTCACAAGGGGCAGAAGCACCTGGTGGAGGCGGCCGCGCTCGTCGTGCGCCAGGTTCCGGACGCCCGGTTCGTCATCGCCGGCGAAGGGGAACTCCGCGAGAGCCTCGAACACCACATCAAGCACCTCGGGCTCGAAAAGCACGTGAAGCTCGCCGGCTTCCGTCCCGACATCCTCTCGCTGCACAAGGCCTTCGACATCTTCGTGATGAGTTCGGTGACCGAGGGGCTCGGCACGTCGCTCCTCGACGCGATGGCCTGCGGCAAACCGATCGTCGCCACGGCCGCCGGCGGCATCCCGGAAGTCGTCGAACACGGAAAGACAGGCTTCGTCGTCCGCCCTCGCGATCACCACGCGATGGCCGATGCGATCGTGCGTCTGCTGAAGGACGAGGCGTTACGCCGGCGGATGGGAGAAGCGGGCCTGTCGCTGGTCAGCGCGAAGTTCAGCGCGGAAAAAATGGTGGAAGGGACACTCGCTGCTTACGGGACACTTGCACAGAATCGCCGTCGCGCGTGATCTGCGCTGCTGACCGTGGGGCCCCCGCCGCGGCCAGCCCCACTCCGTGCTCGGCGCCAAAAGCACTCGTCACGGCTGTGGCGCCTGCGGCGCGGAGCGGGGCGCCCCGTCCGCGGCCCCCACGCGCGCACCGTTCGAACGCCGTTCTCAGTTCGGAGTTCGGCGTTCATAGTTCGGAGTTCGGAGTTCATAGTTCGGAGTTTCACCTGATCCCCACCAGGCCCGACTTACATCCCGATGTGAACCGCGGACAGTCGTCGAACGTGACCGCGGCGCCGTTGGGCGAGAACGTGATGCCGCGGGCGATGCGGGTGGACGGGATGCCGTCAGGCTCCACCAGGTTGATTTGGGCCACCTGCTCCCGCGGTTCCGCGTTGAACACGCGGAGTTCGTAGCCGTTCACGAGAAACCCCATCCGGTAGCCGTCCGCCGACCAGGCGATCGCCTCGCAGCGCTCGCGCGCGCCGAGCTTCCCGACCTCGGACGCGGTTTCTCTCGTCTCGCCGAGCCAGAGCGTCTCGCAGCGCCCTTCACCGCAGGGCACTTCCCGGACGAACGCGATCCGGTCGCGCGTTGGCGGTTCCGCGACCATCACCTCGATGGCCGGATTCGCGGCCCGCATCGCGACCGTGTAGCCGCACCCGCCTCCTGCCGCGGCCCCTAACGCCGCGGACGCGAGCGCGACACCGATGAGCGTACGCGTGGTCGGCACATTCCCCGCAGCGGACATTGACGATCTCCCTGTGCCCTGCCGTAGCCGCAGGCGTTCATCATCCCCACGTGGCAGAGTGAAAAGTCGAAGCGGACCGGATCCCCGGGATCCAGCGCGCGCAGCGCCGCCGTGATCTCAGCGGCCATCTTCCAGCCCGCGGTGCTGTAGCGCGTCAGCCGCAGGCACTTCCCCAGACGGATGATATGCGTGTCGAGCGGGACGACGAGCTTCGAGGCCGGGATCGTCGTCCAGACACCCAGGTCGATCTCGTCGTAGCGGATCATCCACCGCAGGAACAGGTTGAGCCGCTTGCACGCGCTGCCCGCCGACGGACGCGGGAAGAAGTAGCAGACGCCGGCGCGCTTCGGAACACGCCCATATGCCTGACGGATATCGAGCGCCAGCGCGCGGGTGGAGAAGCTGTCGAGCGCCGGACCCACGTCCGCGTGATCCGGCGAATACCCGTCCGCGAAGAAGCGCTCGATCGTGCCCGCCTGATCCAGCATCTGACGCAGGATCCAGAGCAGCGCCACGAGATCCACGCCGCGCGTCCACCGGTGCACCATCGCGCGAAGCTCCGGGTGCGGCGCCGAGGGGTCGAACGCGCGCACGTACGCCGCGGGGCTCGGCCCCATGATCGTCAGCAGCGTCGTGATCGAGTTGATGACGCTGGCGACGCGGCCGAACGCGAGCGCGGCCGCGCAGAAGCCGGCGATTTCGCGATCCGCCGCGTCCGAGTAGGGACGAACGAGATGGACGGGATCGGTCGCCGACTCTTCACGGTTGTAGTCGTGATAGAGCGCGTCGAGCCTGGGGGCGAGGGTGGGCGTCAAGGCAACAGGGAACAGGGATTAGGGATTAGGGATTAGGGATTAGGGATTAGGGATTAGGGATTAGGGATTAGGGATTAGGGATCAGGGATTAGAAGCGCGTTATCGGCTCGCCTGCCTTGCACATCGGGCAATCGGCCACCGGGAAGTTGTCAGACGTCTTGTACTCGACGAGCGCGTAGTTCGGGACCCCGGTCTCGGTCAGCGCCTCCATGCGATCGCAGATCTCCACCGTCGCCAGCACGGTGCCTCCCGCCTCCCTCACGAGCGCCGCACACCGCTCGAACGTCTTCCCCGTATTCCGCACGTCGTCGGCGATCAGCACGCGCTTGCCGCGGAGCAGGTCGGCGTAGAACTGCTTGAGGCCGCCGCCTTTGTTGACCGTAAACGGCGCGAACGAGCACGGCGGATGGGTCAGCGCCCGCCGTCCATCGAGCAGGCCGGCGATCGTGTGGGCGAGGAGCGCGCCGCCGGTGACGGGTCCGGCCACGACGTCCGTCTGCGCGAGCAGGTCGGCGGGGAGCACGTCGAGCAGATCCTGCGCGAGGCGCCAGATCGTCGAGGGGTATCGAAACAGCTGGTGGGGATTGAGGTACACCCGCCCGTGAAATCCGTTGCCGTAATCGAAGTGCCCCTGGAGCATCAGCACTCCGGCATCCTGCATGGTCTTCAGCGCCTGCCGCCGCAGTTCGTCGTGTCTATTCATCTAGTTCTCGGTACTCCTGTAAACGATCCTGCCGCCGACAATGGTGGCAAGCACCCCACCACGAAGCTCCCAACCGTCGAACGGGGTGTTCTTCGACTTCGATTTGAGAGCGCTCGCGCGGACCGTCACCTTCATGTCGGGCGCGAGGATGGTCACGTCGCCGATGGCTCCTTCGGCCAGCGTCCCTCCGGGCAGGTTCATCACCTTCGCGGGATTGGTCGAGAGCAGCTCGATCATCCGCTTCAGCGAGATCTTCCCGGCGTGAACGAGGCGATCGAAGCAGATCGGAACGGCGGTTTCCAGCCCGACGATGCCGAACGGCGCGTGGTCGAACTCCACCATCTTCTCGTCGGCATGGTGCGGGGCGTGGTCGGTCGCGATCACGTCCACCGTGCCGTCGACGATCCCCTCGAGCATCGCGTCGCGATCGGCGGCCTCACGCAGCGGCGGATTCATCTTCAGGTTGGTGTCGTACTTCACCGGGCCGTCGAGGGCATCGTCGGTCAGCGTGAAATGGTGCGGCGCGACCTCGCAGGTCACCCTGATGCCGCGCTCCTTGCCCGCCCGCACCGCGCGGATCGACTGGCGCGCGCTCATGTGCGCGATGTGCACGTGCCCGCCGGTCAGCTCCGCGAGCGACACGTCTCGCTCCACCATCAGCGACTCGGCAACACCGGGGATCCCACGGAGGCCCAGCGCCGACGCGCGGAGACCTTCGTGCGCCACCCCTTCCCCCTTCAGCGACGGGTCCTCGCAGTGATCGATGATCGGCACGCCGAGCATCCCCGCGTACTCGAGCGCGCGCCGCATCAGCAGCGCCGTCGCGACCGGCCGTCCGTCGTCTGTGAACGCGATGCAGCCGGCCTTTTTCTGTTCGGCCAGCTCGGCGAGCTGATCCCCTTTGGATCCGATCGACACCGCGCCGATGGGGTACACCCGCGCGAGGCCGGCTTCGCGGGCCCGCGCGAGCACGAATTCGGTAATGCCGGCGTGATCGTTGACCGGATCCGTGTTCGGCATGCAGGCGACGGCCGTGAAGCCTCCCGCCACGGCGGACGCCGTCCCCGTGGCAATCGTCTCCTTGTGCTCCTGCCCCGGTTCGCGCAGGTGCACGTGGACGTCGATCAGCCCCGGAGCGACGACCGCCCCTTTCGGCACCTCGAAAATCTCCGCTCCATCCGGCGGCAGGTCCTTGCCAACGTTGCGGATCGTGCCGCCCTCGATCAGGACATCGAACATCCCGTCCACGCCGCTTGCCGGATCGACGACGCGTCCGCCTTTGAGAATGAGACTGGCCACCTAACCTTCGCCTCCCGCTTCACGTCCCGCGAGCAGGTAGAGCACTGCCATGCGAACCGCGACGCCATTGGACACCTGTTCGAGAATGACCGAGCCGGGGCCGTCGGCGACCTCGGAGTCGATCTCCACGCCGCGATTCATCGGACCCGGGTGCATCACGATCGCGTCGGGCGCGGCGCGGCGCAGCCGCTCGCGCGTCAGCCCGAACAGCGAAAAGTACTCGCGCGTGGATGGAATGAAGTGCCCGCGCATGCGCTCCTGCTGGATGCGCAGCATCATCACGACGTCGGCGCCGTCCAGGGCCTCGTCGATGCGCGTGGTCACATGCGCGCTCAACTGCGCGATCCCCTGCGGCAGCAGCGTCGCCGGGCCGCAGACCCACACCTCGGCCCCCATCGTCTTCAGCAGCAGCAGGTTCGACCGCAGCACGCGGCTGTGCAGCAGGTCGCCGATGATCGCGATCTTCAGGCCCGCCAGCCGCTTCTTGTGCTCGCGGATCGTGAACGCGTCGAGCAGCGCCTGCGTCGGGTGCTCGTGCATGCCGTCGCCCGCGTTCACGATCGCCGACTGGCACATCCTTGCGAGCAGGTGCGGCGCGCCGGACGAGGCATGCCGCATCACGATCATGTCGGGCGCCATCGCCTCGAGGTTGCGGACGGTATCGAGGAGCGACTCTCCCTTGGTGACGCTCGAGGTCGCGGCCGCGATGCTGAGCGTGTCGGCGCTCAGGCGCTTTTCGGCGACCTCGAACGACGTCCGCGTCCGGGTGCTCGGCTCGAAGAACAGGTTCACGACGGTGCGCCCGCGCAGCGTCGGCACCTTCTTCACCGAGCGCGTGCCGATCTCCTTCATCGCTTCCGCGGTGTCGAGAATCAGCGTGATCTCCCGCTCGTCGAGGCCGTCGATGCCGAGCAGGTGGCGGGAACGCAGTGTCGCCGGCGCGACGCCGGGCACGAGCGGTCCTGGAGTCTGCGGGATGGCGGCCATCATCAAGCCTCCCCCTCGATCACCACTTCGTCGACGCCGTCGATCTCGAGCAGCCGCACCTGCACGCTCTGGTTGCGCGACGTCGGCAGGTTCTTGCCGACATAGTCGGCCTTGATCGGCAGCTCGCGGTGGCCGCGGTCGATGAGCACGACGAGCTGAATCGCGCGCGGACGCCCGAAGTCGATCAGCGCGTCGAGCGCCGAGCGGATCGTCCGTCCCGTATAGAGCACGTCGTCGACGAGCAGGATCTTCCGGTTGTCGATGGAGAACGGGATCTCGGTCTTCCGGACGACCGGCTGCGGACCGACCTGGTGGCGCATCAGGTCGTCTCGATAGAGCGTGATGTCCAGCGCGCCGGTCGGGACGTCGTCGCCGTTGATTTCTTTCAGCGAGCGCGCCAGGCGCCGCGCGAGCGGGACGCCGCGCGTGCGAATGCCGACGAGAGCCAGCTCGTCGAGCCCGCGATTCCGTTCGAGAATTTCGTGAGCAATGCGCGTGAGCGCGCGTGACATGCGGTCGGCATCCATCACCTGCGGCATGGACGCCTCCGTGGAGGAGTAGTCATCAGCAGCCTCTTCTCGGCCTCGCAGGGCCGCGTTAAAGAGTTCGAAGCATCGTATCACACGGGGGTGCGGGGTGCG
>DASWVN010000084.1:0-2901 GCA_036401215.1 Vicinamibacterales bacterium
TTGCGGGCGCCCGTGCCGCGACCGGCGATGAACGCCAGGTGGTGCTGGCGCAGTGGGACCGCTGGCTCGATCGTCTCGCATCGGTCGGGTACTCCCGCGGCATGTTCGAGCACTGGATCGTGTGGCCCTGCTTCGCGGTCCGGATCCGCGTGAGCGCGATCTTCAACCAGACGCCGGGCCCCGGTGCCGGCGCACGCGTCGCATGATTCGCCTCGAGTCGCTGACCTCGTGTTTCCAGGGGCTGATTCCGGCGACGCTGTTCACCTGCTCGCGCGACGGCATCCCGAATGCGGCTTACCTCAGTCACGTCGATTACGTCGATTCAGGTCACGTCGCCCTCTCGTTTCAGTTCTTCAACAAGAGCAAGGCGAACGTCTCGGAGAACCCGCACGCCTATGTCCGCGTGATCGATCCCGATACCAGCCAGGGCTGGGCGTTGAAGCTCCGCTACGTGCGGTCAGAGACGTCCGGCCCCGTCTTCGAACGCATGGCGTTGCGGATCGAAGCGATCGCATCGTACTCGGGCCTGAAAGGGATCTTCCGGCTGCTGGCCGCCGACATTTACGAAGTCCTCTCGATCGAGAAGATCGACGACGAGGGACCGCGCCCCGACGTCGGCCGCCCTGACGAGGCGCGCACCGCCGACCCGATCTTCACGGTACGGGCGCTGCAGGATCTCGCCTCGCGCATTCATCGCGCCGACTCGCTCGAGACACTCCTCGATTCGATCCTCGAAGGCATCGAGGAGAGCTTCGGGTTCACCAACTCGATGATCCTGGTGCCAGGAAGCGAGGAGGGTGTGCTGGTCACCATTGCGAGCCGCGGGTATCCGGAGTCGGGCGTAGGGGCGGAAGTGCAGATCGGTGAAGGGATCGCTGGGATGGTCGCCGAGGCGCGCAAGCCGATCCGCATCTCGGGTCTGCTGCGCCAGATGCTCTATGCCGGCGCCGTTCGCAAACGCGCGTCGGAACAGGGACTGTGCCCTGCCGAACGCCGGATCGCACTCCCTGGCCTGGCGGCACCCGACAGCCAGCTCGGTGTCCCGCTGTTGAATCGCGGCGAGCTGGTCGGTGTGCTGTGCATCGAGAGCGAGATGCCGTACCGCTTTCACGAGGAGGACAAGACGTCGATCGAGCTGCTCGGCAGCTATCTCGCGATCGCGATCCATTCGATGCTCGTGCAGGAGCGTTCGGACTCGCTCGCGGACCATCCGCCTGCCGCGGCGCCGCCGTCCCGTGCGCGCCAGACCGCGCCGGCGGCAGCGACGCGACGCCGGCACGAAGTCACGTTCCACTGCGCCGACGAGTGCCTTCTCGTCGATGGCGAATACCTGATTCGGAGCCTCCCGGCGCGCATCCTCTGGAAGCTGCTCAGCGCTCAGCAGCGCGACGGACGTGTCGAGTTCACCAACCGCGAACTGCGTCTGGACAAGTCGCTCAACCTGCCGGAGTGGAAGGACAACCTCGAGAGCCGTCTCCTGCTGCTGCGCCGCCGCCTCGAGCAGAAGTGCCCGGACATCCGGATCGTGCCGACAGCGCGCGGCCGATTCACGCTGGAGCTCGGATCGCCGGTCGCGCTCGTCCAGAAGGACTGAGGAGTGTTGGGGAAACGAGTTCGAGGGTTGCTCGAAGTCATCTCACGCAGCCGGCGGATGGGCGTCGCCACGCGACGCTTCCCACGTGGTGAAGTCGTCGACCGCCTTGCGGACCATCGAGAACACCCACGCGAGCACCGCGGCATCGTCCATGTACCCGAGACCGAAGATGAAATCCGGGATCACGTCGATCGGCATCACGAAATAGAGAACCGCCGCGATGATGAGGACGAGGCTTTTGGAGGGTACATTCCTGTAGTCGCCGCGAACGTAGGCGCGAAGCAGGCGGACGAACGCCATCAACGTGCCCCAGATCTCCTTCAGCGCATCGGTGGCGTGCGCTCCCTCGGCCTTGCTGCCCGCCGACTGCACCAGATCCCGAAGTTTGTCAGGATCCTTCAGGAACTCGATCGCCTGCGTCATCAACCGTGCGAAAAACGCTCCGCGAACGATGCGGCTGCCAAGGCGTGCCCCTCTCATCCTCTGATCTCCAGTGCCCGCGCGACCTTGCAGTGGCCGACGGTAAGAATGCCATACCGCCGATCCTGGCCGGGACCGGAACGGACTCTTTGTGACAAAAAGCGACAAAACGTGCCATTACGGGCCCAATTTCGTGGGATCTGCTGACGGATGAGGTACGTGCCGATAATCCAGCCAGCATGGAGGCCGCGAAAGGTCGGCCGACGAACCGGAGTCTGGATGGAGATCTCGTACGGGTTCCCTGGATATGTCCCGGCAGGTGCCACGGCCGTCTCTATCGCGCTTCACGAGCGCGACGTCGCGACCTATCAGCACTGTGATCGTGTCGCGCGTCTCTGCGTCCGGCTCGGCGAAGCCTGCGGGCTGTCGCGACGCGAAGTCGATCTGCTCCACCTCGCCGCGGCGTTTCACGACATCGGCAAGATCGGCATCCCCGACCGCATCCTCAAGAAAGCGACGGCCCTGAACGCCCGCGAGTGGAACGTCATGAGAAGCCACTCGCTGCGGAGCGAACGGATCGTGCTCGCGGCCGGCTTCGAGGAAGGGGCGACGATCGCCAAGGCGGTCAGGCACCACCACGAGCGGTTCGACGGCAGCGGCTACCCGGACGGACTCTCAGGCGAGGACATCCCCGTTTTCTCACGCATCATCGCGGTCGCGGACGCCTACGATGCGATGCGGCACCGCCGTTACGCCGCCAGGCGCTCGCACCGGCAGATCGTGAACGAACTCAAGCGCGAAGCCGGCCGGCAGCACGATCCCTATCTCGTCGAAACCTTCGTGCGCATCATCCGCGCCAACGGAGAAACCCCGAACTCAGAACGCCG
>DASWVN010000085.1:0-6865 GCA_036401215.1 Vicinamibacterales bacterium
CGAGCGCATACGTCACGCCGACGCGCGGGCTGACCGCGCTGTTGGTGATCACGTTGTCCATCGGAGTGGCCGTGAGATCCGGCAACAGGTCGGGAACCAGCGAACTCCCCTGCTGCGTGGCCCCGGTGATCCCCGCCCCGGCGTGATCCCACCGTACGCCCAGGTTCATCGTCAGACGATCCCAGGTGATCGTGTCGCCGACATAGAGGCTCTGGTAGGTTGCGGTGGTCGCCGTGAGGTTGTTGGCGACATAGATGTCCGCGATCATGTTCGGGTAGCCATCGTGGGTCGTCAGCACCCCGTTGACGCCACCGTAACCCGGCACGAGCGAGGACGAATCGACGTCGGCGCGGCGCCACGAATACCCGAACTTCACCTCGTGGTTGCCCCGGAAGAGATTGCCGTCGAACGATGCCGTCCACTGCGGGCGCACGGTCTCGTAGTGGGTGTACGACCCGCGGTAGACGCCGGAGTCATCCTGGTAGCGCGGTGTGTCGAGGCCGCCCTGCGGCGTCAACTGGAACCCGCCATCCACGAATCCATAGCGGCCGGTGAGGAACAGGTTGTTCCCGACGACGAGGTTCGCCTCACCCTTGTAGAGTGACGTCGGACCGCTCTGATTGTGCGTCGTTTCGGGTGGACGCGTCGGCGACGCGCTGCGACCGAACTTGAGCTTGTCGCCGCGGAAGAACGTGAAGCCGCCGCGGAGCGCCTGAGAGATCTGGCCGGTCGCCTTGAACGAGGAGTTCTCGAGGAGCGTCTTGTCAGGAGCGCCGGCGAGCGTGATCAGGGTGACGTCGGTCTTCCCGTAGGCGCCCCAGGCCCACAGACGGTCTTTCCAGATCGGCCCACCGAGCTCACCGCCATAGTCCTTGTACAGGTTGATGCGGTTGCCCTTGCCGGTCGCGCCGCCAAGACTGGCCTTCAGGTCGTCGGGCATGTTGTTGGCCTGCATGCCCTCGTCCTCGTAGTAGATGCGGGCCGAGCCGCGCGGCGTGTTGCTGCCGCTCTTGAGCACGAAGTTGAGGCCGACGCCGGGTGTCGCGTTCTCCAGGGCGGCGCCACCGGTCGTGACGTTCATCTCCTGGAACATGTCGAAGTCGTAGTAGGTCGGCGAGGAGCCGAGCGCCGCCATGTCGGTGATGGCGATGCCGTCGATGGTCCAGGTGTTGTCGCCGCTGGACGCCCCCTTCGCCTGGTATCCGGACTGCTGACCCGACTCGGCGCCGCCGACGTTCACGCGGTCGACGATGATGCCGGGCACGGTCTGCAGCACGACCCAGGGATCGCGTGCGGACGGGATCTCCTGGAGCTGTTCCTGTGTGACGTTCGTCGAGGTCGTCATCCGCTTCGGATCGATGACCGGGCTTTCCGCCGACACGTCGACGGTCTGCGTCACGCCGCCGACCGCCAGCGCGATCTTGAGCGGCACGCCGCCGCCGGCGACGACCGGAACGTTCGTGTTGTTGTAGTCGCCGAAGCCCTGGAGCTTGGCGGTCACCGCGTAGGTGCCGGGCGCCAGGTTGAGGAAGTGGACTTCACCCTTGGAGTCTGAAACCGCGGTGGCGTTCTGGGGTCCCGTGAGTTCGACCGTGGCTCCCGGAAGAATGGCACCGGTGGAGTCCGTCACGGTGATGTCGATGCGGCCGGTATACACCTGCGCCGCGGCAGGTGTTGTGAACGCCACAAGTGTGGCGCACAACACCGCCAGTCGAGCCAATCGCTCTCTCATTCTCACCCTCCTAAGCGAAGCGACGGTTGCCTTTCCCGGCGAGCCACTTGCCGCCCGATCGATCCACCATGCCGAAGCACGGCGGTCGGGCCACGGAGCCTGCATGCCCGATGTGGGGTCGGGCATGCGGGTGAGGCGCGCCGCTGAACCGGCGGGGGCACAACTCCCCGCGGGGTCAGTGTCCAGTGTTGCCAAGACGAACGGCGACCGAAGTCGAACGCAGCTGTATGCAAGCGCCCGACCTTGCTGATCAAGACCACTTTTCAACGGGTTAGCGGCGATTCAGCTCCCCGGATCCAAATGGCCGGATGAGACTACTCCAAAGTTACGGATCGCGCAATAACCGGGATCAGGGAACAGGGAATAGGGATCAGGGAACAGGGATCGGGGATCGGGGATTAGGGGGATCATCGGGATTGGGGGGAGTTGTCGACCCTACGGATCGCCTTCGCGGCATGGGTCAATGCTGAATGACGAATGCTGAATGCTGAAACCCAGGCATTTACGGCCGGCACAGTTCAGCATTCAGCATTCAGCATTCAGCATTGATTACCGATAGATGAGGTACTTCGCGCGCAGCAAGCGCCAGCGCGCCTCCGCCTGCGACCATCCGCCGATCAGCGTCGCGGGATCCGCGCCGGACTTCAACGCCGTGAGATTCGCGGCGGATCCGAACAGCCGCGCGGCCGCGTCGATGTTGTATTGCGAGCCGTGCAGGCGGCTCAGCGCGGCGGCGATCTCGGCGCCGACGCGCACCGGACGCAGCGCGGCGCGGTCGGTCACGACCATGAACACGCCCTGGCACTCCTCGTTCGCGTACTTGCTCGACGCCGGCGTGAACCGCACGGGATAGAAGCGGATCCCCGGCAGGTTCCGCGCGTTCAACGCCTCCGCCAGCTTCACGCCGTCGATCCATGGCGCGCCGATCTGCTCGAACGGCGTATCGGTGCCGCGACCGACCGAGATGTTCGTTCCCTCGATCGCGCCAATTCCTGGATACAGCGTCGCCTGAATCAGGTTCCGCATGTTCGGGGACGGATTGATCCACGGCAGCCCCGTCATGTCGAACCAGTCATCGCGGCTCCAGTTGCGCAGGCGGACCACGGTGAGATCCGCGCCGATCTTGTTCTCGGCGTTGAACAGCTGCGCAAGTTCTCCGAGCGTCATGCCGTGACGGATCGGCATCGATGGGAAGTAGCCGGTAAATCCCACCTGCTCTTTGTCGAGCGCCGGTCCTTCGATCTGCCACCCGTTGATCGGATTGGCGCGGTCGAGCACGACGACCGCGATCTTGCGCTTTGCCGCTTCCTCCATCACGTACGCCATCGTCGTCATGTAGGTATAGAAGCGCGCGCCGATGTCCTGGAGGTCGATCACCAGCGTGTCGACGTCCTTCAGCATCTCGTCGGTGGGACGACGCGTCTCGCCGTACAGCGAGTGGATCGTGAGGCCGGTCTTCTCGTCCTTCTCAGAAGGGACTTTCGAGTCGAGGATCCCGCGGATCCCGTGCTCGGGGCTGAACAGCGCCACGAGCTTGACGTCCTTCGCCTGGTGAATCAGATCGATCGTCGTCGCGCCGTCGCGCGCGCGTCCGGTGTGATTGGTAATGAGGCCGACGCGTTTGCCGCTGAGGATCTTGAAGTTCTCCGCGCGCAGCACGTCGATGCCGTTGAGTACCGGTGTCGTCGTGCGCGGAGCCGGCGCCGGACCCGACGGTCCGAAGTCCCGGCCGGCCGCGGTGTTCTCGAGCAGCACCTCGGGCGAGACGTTTCTCAGCGCCGACGCCGCGATCGTCGCCACGCGCGCGCGCAGCGGCGTGACGTCTCCCTTGCCGTCCGGGTGATTGCGGTTCGAGAGGAACACGACGAACATCCGCGTTGCCGGATCGATCCACAGCGACGTTCCCGTCCAGCCGGTGTGGCCGAACGAGCCGAGCGGCAGCAGCTCGCCGCGGTTGGACGAGTACGACGAGTCCATGTCCCAGCCGAGTCCGCGGACGTTTCGTTCGTTCTCGGGCGTGGACGGCGAGATCATGCGATCCACCGCCAGCGGCGAGAGAATCCGCACGCCGTTGTACTCGCCGCCGTTGAGCAGCATGCGTACGAAGATCGAGAGATCGTGCGCCGTGCTGAACAGGCCTGCGTGCCCGGCAACCCCCTGCATGCGCCGTGCGGTGGGATCGTGCACGATGCCGCGCAGCATCTTCATGTCGTCCCCTTCGCAGGGCCAGCCGTACTGCGTGCACAGCTCCGTCGGCGCGATCCGCGGGATCAGTGATGGATCCGGCTTGAACCCGGTGTCGTTCATGCCGAGCGGCTTGAAGATTCGATCGCGCGTGAACTCGTCGAGCGTCTGCCCGCTGACGCGGCGGACGATGTCGCCGAGCAGGAAGTAGCCGATGTCGCTGTAGACGAAGCGCTCGCCCGGAGGTGCTGTCGGCACCTCTTCGATCGCCAGCTCGATCGCCTTGTCGTAGCCGACCCATGGATCCGCGAGGTCCACGTCCGGGCGCAGACCCGACATGTGCGTCATCAGGTGGCGGATCGTGATTCCGCCCTTGTTGTAGCGCTCGAAGCCCGGGATGTACATCGAGACCCGGTCGCTCAACCGGATCTTCCCTTCCTCGATCAGGATCATCGCCGCGGTCGTCGTCGCGACGACCTTTGTCAGTGACGCGAGGTCGAAGATCGTATCGGCGGTCATGGCCTCGACCGATGGTTGAATCGATCGATTGCCGACCACCGTCTCCCAGGCGACCCGGTCACCCCGTCCGACCAGCACCACCGCCCCCGGCAGCTTCTTGTCCTTGATTTCCTGCTGGATGAGCGGCCCGATGGTCTCGAGGCGCGCCATGTCGAAGTCCTGTGACGAGCGCGAGGTTTGTGCGCCGGTCGGCGCCCCGGCCAGAATCAGGGCGACGCAGACGATGGGCAGGATGCGATGCATCCGAACATATAACCACAGTGACCGGCTGGTCAGGAACTCGGGGCGCCGTTCGCTGTTCACGGAGCCGACGCCTGCTGCCACGATGGACACGAAGAACACCAGGAACACAAGGAGGAGAGCACAAGGATCTTTTGTTTGTGCTCTCTCTTCGTGGCCCTTGTGTCCTTCGTGTCCGTGGTGCAAAAAAGCCGTGGGCAGCGTGACAGCTGCCAAGTGAAGACCCGAAGGGGCGCTACCGCAACGTGGTGATGGCCTGCATGCGGCCGTCGGTGGCGGTCTGGAAGAACGGCTCCCACTGCACGCGAATGCGATCGAGCTTGGCGATGTCGGCGGCGGTGGGCGTGCGGCCGGCGCTCGAGATGTAGAGGAACGCCTGGCGGTGGACGCGCGGAGTCTCGGCCGACGAAGGCACGCGCGGACCGTTGATGGCGATGATGTCGTCGATGAGGACGTCGCGGCGCGTGCCGTTGAAGGTCACGCCAACCTGCGGCGACGACTCGCGATTGCGGTTCGGCGCGACGTTGGTCGGGCTCTGCACGTAGAAGAACGGTGGCACCTCGGACGGCGATACCAATCCCATCGCGTACTGATCGAGCAGGCTGTAGCGGCTCGCCGCGCCGGTGGTGCGGAAGGAACCGCCGCCGAGATCCTCGATGTCGTTCCCTTCCATCACCGATCCGTCGGAATCGAAGAAGAAGCTCCAGTGGGAGAGATCGCGGCCGAGGAGGACGTCGGACTGGACGCCCGTATGGTCGCGAATGTCGAAGAACGCGAGCCAGCGGTGACCAACCTCGTGAGCGAGCACGCCGAGCGTGCTGTACTCACCCAGCACACGCTGCGAGGGATCGTCGGGGTACTTCCCCAGGAAATCCATCACCGCGTAACTCCGCAAGCGGCCGGCACTGCCGAACTCCGACGCGGCGTCGAACACCTGGAAGCCCAGCCCCTCGATCTCGTTCTTGATCGTGGTCTCGAATGCGAATGCATCCCGCACGAGCCGGGTATCGGTCCAGAGAATCAGCTGATCGTAGTTGTCGGGATGCGTCGCGAAAAACTTGCGGATTACCGCCACGGTATCGAGCTGAGGATCGGCCGAGAAACGTTCGCCGACTCCTTCGGGGCCGCCCGCCGGTCCGGCTCCGCTGAGATCGACCGGCGTGAAATCTCCGCTTCGCCCCGGCGAAACGCCGACCACGGCATCGCCAAGACCCGCCGGCGAGCTGGCGTACACGAACTCGATCGCGCCGTCCGGCAACAACGTCACTTGCGTCGTGATCGCCTCGACCATGTCGAAGCCGCGGACGTTGCACCACGTCACGGTGTAGGCCGCGTTCGTGGCGTTCACGAAGACGCGTCCGCCGGTCGACGGATCGAGATCGGCGAGAAAGGGCGCCACCCGTGGCGGACCGGTGAGCAGCCGCGAAATGTTGCGCGCGGTGCTCGCCGCGTCCCCCTCGCCGAACGTGACGTTGCCGTCGGAGTTGACGAACGCCTCCGTCTGCGTCGCGCCGTAAAACGGAAATCCGAACGGCACCGACACCGGTTCGGTGTCGTCGTCGGTGAGCGACAGCTCGCGTCCGAGCGTTCCGCGGAAGCTGCCGTCGATGCGGCGCGCATCGTATCCGCCGGAGCCGTTCCTCGTGAACCGGACCCCGGAGCCGCGCAGATCGAACCGGTTCGCCGGCGCGATGAGGTCCCCCTCGTCCTGCAGGACCGCGATCTCGCCGATGTCGATGTTGCTCCGTGCCGGCGTCCTCAGCGCGAAGCCGCGGACCCGCCCGGCGGACTGGTGCACCGCGAGCGCCTCGAGCACGTTGTAGCGCGAGTCGCCGTCGATGAGCGTGCGCTTCTGCGCGCGCCACGCCTCGTCAGGCGGTGCGATCGCTGCCGTCGATGGAAGGCTCGAACAGGGATTGGAGCCACTGGGAGGGCCGGGATCGGGGCCGCCGTCACCGCCGCCGTTGTTGCCGCCGTTACAGGCCACGGTCGCCGCGATGGCGGCCACCGCGACGACGCGTGCCACGGAAGTCATCGCGAAATTGTAGCCACAGAAGAAACACAGGGGAAACACGGACGGGAAGGCCACAGAAGAAACACAGGGGAAACACAGACGGGAAGGCCACGGAAGAAACACAGGGGGAAACACGGGCGGGAAGGCCACGGAAGAAACACAGGGGGAAACACGGG
>DASWVN010000086.1:0-11614 GCA_036401215.1 Vicinamibacterales bacterium
ATTCTCGCTGGCTGCTGCCGAGCCGGGCCGGCCGCCGAACAGAACACCCGTCCCGAATTTTTTCCTTGCCGGCGACTGGACGGATACGGGTTTGCCAAGCACCATAGAGAGCGGAGTCGTAAGCGGAAAGCGGGCAGCCGAAGAGGTCCTGCGGACCAGAAACTCCGAACAATGAACGCCCAACGACGGACTGCGGACTTCGAATCATGCCGTTCGGAGTTCATGGTTCGGCGTTTCCGAGCAAGGGGCCGAAGGGGGCCGAGAGGCTCAACCCGCTCGTCAAAAGAAGTCGCGAGCGAGTCGCGCGAGCGAGCCACGCGACCGGAGGGAGCCGGCGAAGCGGCGAGCGAGGGCGCGTGTAGGGGAGTCCGAGGGGCGAAGCCCCTCGGAAAAGACTAGAACCGCGACGAGCGGATCCAGGTATCGGCACGTGCCCAGCTCGCGGCCAGGTCCGCGTCCACCTCCGGCGACGAGATCCCCTTGCCGGCGAGCGCCTGCTGAAGGCCGAGCAGCGACCAGCCGTTGTGCGGATGCTCCTTCAGGTCCGCTCGATAGATCTTTTCCGCCTCGTCGAAGCGCTTCGCTTCGATCAGGGCGGCACCCAGCCAGTGGTGCGCCGCAAACGGCAGTGGCTCCGGCTCGTCGTACTCGAGCTTTTCCTGGATCTCGGCCGCCCGCTGAAAGGACGCGATGGCCGCCGGCAGGTCGCCAGCCATTCGCTGGATCTCTCCTTCGAGGATGCCGGCCGCAATCGAGAGCAGGTTCTTCCCCGAGTGCATGCGCAGCATCGCGGTCGTGGTGTCGGCTGTCTTGCGGACGCGCGCGAGATACAGCTGCGCGAAATCGGCGTCTCCCTGCTTGAGGTGCGCGTAGCCCTGCGCGAAATCCCAGAACCCGCCCTGGATCTCACGCCGCGGACGGTTCGTGACTTCGAGCACCTCGTCGAAGCGTCCGAACCGGAGCAGCGTCAGGACCTGGTAGAAGGTGTCGCCGGTGAGCTTCGCGTAGTCCTTGCCGGCGCGCATCGCGATCGCACCCTGGCCGTCGTACGACGCCGCGTACAGGAGCATGTGCAGGTTGTGCTCCGGATAGATGGCGAAGCCTTCTCCGATGGCCGCCTTCTGGTCCGAGTGCCACGCCTCGAGGTTGGCGCGAACGGAGTCGCCCCAGCGGCCCACTTCGTTCCAGGTGTGCGAGGGCATGTGGTTCATGTGGCTCGCGCCAGGGATCGACCGGCCGAGGAACTCGGCGCACGCTTCCGCGCGTCCGGGCGAGACGGTCGACTCGGTCGCGTGAATATAGAGGTGGCACGCCCCGGGATGCTGGACGTCGCGGGACAGGACGCTCTCCAGCACCTCGTGCAGGCGCCTGACATCCGGATCCTCGTTGTCCCGGGTGCCGCGGCGCGGTTCGAGCAGAAACAGCGCATCGGCATACAGCGTGACGATGTCGAGATCGTCCGGGTACTTCGCCGCGACTTTTTCCATCGCGTCACGATAGGCGCGGTCCTGTTCCACGCGCCTGGACGCCTCGAACGTCTCGACGTAACGCACCGCGATGGCGTCGATCAGCGCGCGCTCCTTCTCGGTGGCGCGGTGCCTGAGCGAGAGCGCCTTCTGCGCCGCCGCGTACGCGTGCGGCGCCTCCTCGTCATTCATCGGCCCGTTGAGATACGATCCCCATGCCCAGGCTTCACCCCAGTAGCAGATGGCGCACTCGGGATCGCGCTTCCAGGCTTCGCGGAAGGAGCGGACCGCCTCCGCCTTCGCGAATGAGTACATCATCTGGAAGCCCTGGTCGAAGTAGGCTTGTGCCTCCTTGTTCGTGGAAGAGATCGGTCGCGTGAACGTACCCAGGCCCGTCGTGTAAATGGCGATCGGCTCGGTATAACGATCGTAGAGGGATCGCGGTGGCGGCGTCTGCGCGGAGAGCGGCGCGGCGGCGCTCGCAAGTGTGACCGTGACGAGAAAAAGGCAGAATCTCGAATGCATCATGAGGCTCGTGGAAGCAGTCCGCCATTTTACGCTGCGGGTCGCCGGGATGTGCGATCGGCCGGTGTGAGCCAGCGTAGCGGATACTGATAGCCGATGTCCGAGCCGAACTCCGCATCCGGGGAACCGCCCGGGGAGGCGCCCCAATCCCCTGCGCCGGCTGAACCTGAATCCGGTGGGTCCGAGAGGGCCGCTCCGCTCACGCCGCTCGATCCCCGAAGCGTGCCTGGCTTCGGAGGAGCGAAGCCGGGGCGCAAGCGGCTCAGGCCGTCCTGGGTCAAGCTCACCGACGAGCACCTGCTCGATCTTCGGATGTGTGATCTCGGGGTCACGATCGAGGACAGCGTGCTGCAGAAGCGCATCGCGCAGCTCTACGAGGAGCTTGCCGAACGCGGCATCGCCTTCCGGCCGCACTTCTGGCTGTCGGACGAATGGTTCACGCCCAACGACGTGCCGGGGATCGCGATCCCGTTCTACCTCGCGCATCCGCGGCTCGCCAGGCTGGAACAGAATCAGATGTTCGAGGTCGAAGGCGGAACGCACGGCTGGTGCATGCGGATCCTCCGTCACGAGGCCGGTCACGCGATCGACAACGCGTACCTGCTGCAGCGGCGGCGTAAACGCCAGGGGCTTTTCGGTTCATCGAAGACGCCATATCCTGAGTGGTACACACCGAAGCCGTACAGCCGCAGCTTCGTGTTGCACCTCGATTACTGGTACGCGCAGAGCCACCCGGACGAGGATTTCGCGGAAACGTTCGCGGTCTGGCTGAACCCGCGCTCCGACTGGCGGCGCCGCTATCACGGCTGGCCGGCGTTGAAGAAGCTGGAATACGTCGATGCGCTGATGCGGGAGATCGGCACCAGGGCGCCGCTCGTGACGACGAAGCGCCAGGTCGATCCGCTGCATCGTATCCGGCGGACGCTGCGTCAGCACTATCGGAAAAAGGCGGCCGTCTACGGCGCCGAGTACCCGGATTTCTACGACCGAGACCTGCGGCGACTGTTCTCGGACGCATCCGAGCACGCCGGCAACGAGCGGGCTTCACGGTTCATCACGCGGATCCGCAAGGAGGTGCGGCGCACCGTGGCGCGGGCGACCGGCGTGTATCAGTACACGATCGACCAGGTGCTGGAGGAAATGACGGAGCGTTGCGGCCAGCTCGGGCTGCGGCTCGCGATGCCGCCGGACACGGCAAAGACGGAATTCATGGTGGTATTGACGGTTCAGACGATGAATTATCTCCACAGCGGCCGCCACCGGGTGGTCCTGTGAGAAAGCTGCGCGTGGTCGTGCTGATGCACGACTATCTCGTTCCGCCGGAGGACGTGTCGAATCACGACCTCATGGCGGTCCAGTGGAAGACCGAACACGACGTCCTCGTCACCTTGCAGGAGATGGGGCACGAGGTGCGGCCGGTGGGGATCAAGGACGATCTGACGGTGATCCGCCGCGCCGTGGAGGAGTTCAAGCCGCACATCGCCTTCAACATGATGGAGAACTTCCACGAGATCGGGGCGTTCGACCACAACATCGTCTCGTATCTCGAACTCCTGCGCGTGCCCTACACCGGGTGCAATCCCCGGGGGCTGATGCTCGCGCGCGACAAGGCGCTCTCGAAGACGCTGCTGGCCTACCATCGCATCCCCGTTCCCGACTTCGTCGTCGTGCACGTCGGCCGGAAGCCGCGGCGGCCCAAGCGCCTGGCGTTTCCGTTGATCGTGAAGTCGCTCACCGAGGAAGCCTCGATTGGCATTTCGCAGGCGTCCGTCGTCCACGACGACGAGAAGCTGCGTGAGCGGGTCGCATTCATTCACTCGAGCGTCGGCACCGACGCGATCATCGAGCGGTACATCGACGGACGCGAACTCTATGTCGGCATCATCGGCAACCAGCGGCTCCGTGTGTTCCCGGTCTGGGAACTGCACTTCACGAAGATGCCCGACGACGTGCACCGGATCGCGACCGAGCGGGTCAAGTGGAGCACGAAGTATCAACGGAAGTACGGGATCAAGACCGAGGCGGCCAAACTGCCGGACGATGTGGCCGCCCAGATCCATCGGCTGTGCAAGCGCGTCTACCGGACGCTGGATCTGAGTGGCTACGCGCGGATCGATCTGCGCATGGACGCGAGCGGGCGCGTGTTCGTGATCGAGGCGAATCCGAATCCGCAGCTGGCCTACGGCGAGGATTTCGCCGAGTCCGCGGAATGGGCCGGCATCAGCTATGAGGCGCTCCTGCAGCAGATCCTGCTCGCCGGGCTGCGCTGGCGTCCCGAGCGGACCGGGTGACCTGCCTGCCTGGGGGTCAGACCGGGGTCAGACCGGGGTCAGACCGGGGTCAGACTGGGGTCAGACTGGGGTCAGACTGGGGTCAGACTGGAGTCAGACTGGGGTCCAGACTGGGGCCCTGACTGGGGTCAGACTGGGGTCCTGACTGGGGTCAGACTGGGGTCAGACTGGAGTCTGACTGGAGTCTGACTGGAGTCTGACCCCAGTCTGACCCCCGGGCAGACCCCAGGGCAGACAGACGAGACGAGATGGAGATGGTCATGAACATCCCACTGGATCACCTTCTGCTCGGCGTTCCCGATCTCGACGAGGGGATCGCATTCGTCGGCCGGCTGACCGGCGTGCGCGCGGTGGTCGGCGGCAGCCATCCCGGACGAGGCACACGCAACGCCCTGCTGGCCCTCTCCGACAGGCAATATCTCGAGATCATCGCTCCGGATCCCGGCCAGGACGTCGTCTCGCCGTTGTCGACGCTCGACTCGCCCGCACTCGTCCAGTGGGCGGCGCGCAGCGACGATATTCAGGCACTGGCGGACCGGCTTCGCGCCGCGGGATTCGACACATCCGGCCCGCATCCAGGCTCTCGCAGCCGTCCTGATGGACGCGTGTTGACGTGGAAGACCCTGAGCCTCCCGCGAACGTTCGCGCCAGCCGGGATCGATCCGATCCCCTTCTTCATCGAATGGGACGCGACCTCCGTGCACCCCTCGGAGGATTCGCCATTGACGGGCGAACTGGTCTCGGTCGAATTCCATCATCCGGACGCGGACGCCTTGCGGCAGACGTTCAATCGGATCGGGATCGATGCCGAGGTCCGCGAGGCGGAGACGCCGCGGCTGGCCGCGGCCATCAGGACGGCGGCCGGCGTCGTGACTCTGTAGACTTGTGGGCGGTCCCATGCTGAACGAACGTGACGTCCATCACCTCCGACGATGCATCGAGCTTGCGGCTGAGGCCCTGGATGCGGGGGACGAGCCGTTCGGGTCCGTTCTCGTGGCAGAAGACGGCCGTGTCCTGGCCGAGGATCGCAACCGCGTTGCCGGAGGCGACCGCACGCGACACCCCGAGTTCGAGTTGGCGCGATGGGCGGCTGCAAACATGACTCCCAACGAGCGCGCTTCCGCGATCGTCTACACGTCGGGCGAGCACTGTCCGATGTGCTCGGCCGCGCACGGGTGGGTCGGGCTCGGACGCATCGTCTACGTCGCCTCGTCCGAACAGCTCGCAGGATGGTTACGGGAACTCGGCGTGCCGCCGCCTCCGGTGCGCACGCTGCGGATCCAGGATGTGGTGCCGGGTATCGAGGTAGAAGGACCTGTCCCTGAACTGGCAGAGCAGGTGCGCGAGCTACACCGGCGGTTCTACTCACGCTCGGATTGAGCTCGCCCGGCGTCTGAACTTCAACGCGAACTGGAGGTCTGATGGACGACGTGCGGCTGGCACTGCGGCGGTTGGTGAAGCATCGTGCGGCGACGCTCGCCTCGATCGTGGCGCTCGCAGTCAGCATCGGGGCTGCGGCAGCGACGTGGGCGCTGTTGTCGGCCGTTCTCGTCAATCCGCTGCCTGTGCGCGATGCCGATCGGCTCTTCGTGGTGGGCCAGCGTGTCAGCGGTCCGGCGTATAACGCCTTTACGTACCACTACTTTCCGCACATCCGCGACGCCGGAATCTTCGAACACGTGACGGCGGAGTGGACATCGCGGATGTCGCTGCTCGTGGCGACGGACGCGCTGCCGACGCCGACACCCGTGTCGTTCGTGAGTCACGACTACCTCGATGTGCTCGGGATCCCGGTTCGCCTTGGCCGGGGGTTCACCGTGAACGACGACCGTCAGGGAGCCGGGCCTGTCGCCCTTCTCACCGACCGCTACTGGCGGGAGACGTTCAATGCGTCGCCGGACGTACTCGGCCGGACGCTGCACGTCAATGGCACGCCGGTGACGGTGATCGGTGTCATCGATCGCGGGTATCGGGGGTTGGGCCTTACCTCAGCGCCCGAGATCCTGTTCCCGTTCCACATCATCAAGGACCTTGGGTCCGAGGGCACCAACTACTTCGCCGAACCCATCGGACCCGGTCGGGCGATGAGCTCACCGACGGCAGGCGTCGGCATCATCGTGAAGCTTGCGGCAGGGATCACGGTCCACCAGGCGAGTGAGCGGCTCAATGCGCTGGGTGTACCGCCTGCGGTTCTGGCAGGCCGGCCCGCTCCGCCGCGGATGCCGGAATACGTCTTGACGAACGTGAACACGGCCGCGATTCCTGAAGCGGCGCGGGACGGAATGGCGCAGTTCTCGAAGCTGCTGGCGGCAACTGTGGGGCTGCTGCTCCTGATCGGATGCGGTGCGGTCGGCATGCTGCTGCTGGTGCGGACAGAAGCACGGCGGGACGAGTTCGCGATGTGTCTGGCGCTCGGCGCCACCCGCTTGCGGCTGGCGTTCGGCATCGTCATCGAAGGCGCGCTCCTGGCGTTGGCGGGAGCGACTGCAGCGCTTCCGGTTGCTCACTGGTTCTTCGCCGGCGCGCGGAGCTTCGATCTCCCCGGCGGCGTGCCGATCGCGTTGCTGGACCTGGCGGTCGATTCGCGCACGGTGGGCATCACACTCGCCGCCGCCCTGCTGGCGACACTCTCCGTATCGTCCATCGCGGGAGCGTTCGGGTTGTCCGCGAACCTTTCGGAGGCCCTGCGGTCGCGATCCGGCGCGACTCCGCGCACCGGCCGGAGGCGCACCCGCGCATTCCTGGTCTCGATGCAGGTCGCCGTCGCGCTCGTGCTCCTGGCGGGTGCCGGACTGTTTGCCCGGAGTCTCGTAGCCGCCCTGACGGTGAATCCGGGATTCGATGCCGCCCGGCTGCTCACCACCGGCGTCGACCTGCGACGCCACAAGTACTCGCCTGAACGCGCCGAGGGTTTCTTCGCGGAGCTGGACGCACGACTGCGCGGCAATCCCGCGCTGGCGGCGTATTCGTTCAGCATCGGGATGGGAGGCATGACTCCCGCTGGCAGGCTGACCGTGGACGGCCTGCCGCGCGGATTCCCGTCCACCGTTTCGTACTCTGCCATCGATGATCGCTACTTCGACACGATGGGACTGGCAGTCCTCCGAGGCCGCAGCTTCAACCGTGAAGACCGCAGTTCTTCTCCACGTGTCGCGATCGTCAGCGAGTCGTTCGGACGCATGCTCGCCGATGGCGGTGATCCGCTCGGCATGCGGATCACGATGCCATTCAGCCGTCCGCCGGCGCCGCCCGACATCATGGAGGTCGTGGGTGTCGTGCCCGACGTGATCACCAACGTCACCGTGCTCGAGCCGCTGACGATGTATTTCCCTCTCGCACAGCACCCGACTGGCCCAGGGCGCGCGCTTACGCTTCGTGCCTCAGCCGATCCCGACGCCGTTCGCCGCGAGATGATGGCCGCATTGCGACAGATCGACCCTGCCGTCACGCCTGCGCCGATCCTCACGATCGAAGACCGTCTGGGTCGGCAGATGAGCGCGCAGCAGTTCGGGGCGTCCGTACTCGGGGCACTCGGTCTCATTGCCGTGTTGCTTACGGTGCTCGGTACGTACGTGCTGGCCGAGTCGATGGCGGTGCTCAGGATGCGCGAGATGGGGATCCGCGCGGCGCTCGGCGCGACACGCCGTCAGCTTGCGGCGATCGTGCTGGCCGAGAGCGGCCGGCTCGTGGGTCTCGGACTGGCTGCCGGCCTGTTCGTGGCCTGGCTCAGTCGCGGATTGATCGAGAGCTTCCTGTTTCGCGTGGAGCCGCTGGATCCGGCAACATTGGCCACCGTCGCCGGCGCGATCCTGGCGCTGGCGCTGCTCGTCAGCGTCCGCCCGGCACTCAGGGCCGCGGGCGTCGACCTCGGGATGGTCCTGAAGGAGCAGTAATTCCGTTTCTCGAGGAGGGCGCATGTCAGACGATCGGACAGCGGAGCTGCTGCGCATGTTGCAGGACCTGCGTAGGGCCGGACACGAGTTGGTCGCGGATTTTGCGACGCGACCGCATGCCCTTTGCGAAAATGCCAGGATTTCCGGACAAAACCTGGCGGCATGTAAACCGCATCCAAGACGCCCATGACCTATCCGACTCTCGAACCGATCCCCGGCGTCTCCAACTACTGCGACCGCTGGTGCGAGCGGTGCCCCTTCACGAATCGCTGTTCCGTCCATGCGGTCGAGATCGCGATCGGCATGTGCGGCGGGGACGAAGAAGCGGCGGTGGAACTCGCGCTCGGGATTCCGCCGCCCGAGACACCGGAGGACGAACGGCGGCGGACGGAGCTGGTCGAGGCGGCGAATGCCTGCGTGATGGCCGATGCCGACATGGAGGAGTTCGAGCGTGAGGAAGAAGCGCGGGAGGAACGCGTCGACGAGACTCGGGCCATCACCGCGTCCATGCAGGCGGCGCTGCTGATGGCGACCTGGCTGAGAGCGAACGGGTCGATCGACGCGCGTCTCAGCGCTCGTGCGGCCGACGCGCTCGCGATCGCTCGATGGGACCGCCACCTGATCCCGGTGAAGCTGCGCCGGGCGCTGCGCGGCCTCGACGAACATCGAAGCGGCGAGTCGGGCTGGGACCATCCCGTCCAGAACGACTGGAACGGGACGGCGAAGCTCACGTTGATCTGTATCGCCCGTTCGATCGCCGCGTGGGACACGCTGAGCGAGGAGCTTGGCGATCCGGAGGCGCGAGCAGTCGCCGATCAGCTCCGTGGACTCAAGAGGGAAGTGGAGCGAGCGTTCCCGGACGCGGCGCGCTTCATCCGGCCGGGGTTTGATGAGGAGGGGTGAAACTCCGAACTACGAACTCCGAACTACGAACTCCGAACTCTGCAAATCTGAACTACAAGCCCGAACCAGACTTCAGTTCATAGTTCGGAGTTCATAGTTCGGAGTTTCCGCTGCCAGTTCAGAGTTCGTCGTTCATAGTCCGGAGTTACCACCTGACAGTTCATAGTTCGGAGTTCGTAGTTCGGAGTTTCCGCTGTCCCGCCCCCTCTACTCCTCTGCCATGAACGGGTACTTGTAGTCGCGCGGCGGAGCCAGCGTCTCCTTGATCGTCCTGGCACTCGCCCAGCGCACCAGGTTCAACTTCGATCCCGCCTTGTCATTCGTGCCCGATCCGCGTGCGCCGCCGAACGGCTGCTGCCCAACCACCGCCCCGGTCGGCTTGTCGTTGATGTAGAAGTTGCCGGCCGCGTGACGCAGCGCCGAGGCCGCCTGGCGAACCGCCGCGCGGTCGCGTGCGAACACCGATCCGGTCAGCGCGTACGGGGACGTCTTGTCGACGGTGTCGAGCGTTTCCTCCCACTTGTTGTCGGGATAGACGTACGCCGTCAGCACCGGACCGAAGATCTCCTCGCACATCAGGCGATACGCCGGATCCTGCGTCTCGATCAGCGTCGGCTCGATGAAGTAGCCCTTGTCGCCCTTCGCGGTGCCGCCCTGGATGATCTTCGCGTTCGTCTTCGCATCGTCCAGGTACTCGCTGATCTTCGTGAACGCCTTCTTGTCGATCACCGCGCTCACGAAGTTGCGGAAGTCGCGGACGTCACCCTGCTTCAACTCCTTCATGATGGCGACGGCCTGGTCCCTGACGTCGTTCCACAGCGATTGCGGGACGTAGACGCGGCTGGCCGCCGAGCACTTCTGCCCCTGGTACTCGAACGCGCCGCGCGCCATCGCGACCGCGAGCTCCGTGGGATCCGCCGACGGATGGGCGACGATGAAGTCCTTGCCGCCGGTTTCACCGACCAGACGCGGATACGTCCGGTAGCGGCCGATGTTCTCGCCGACCTTCTTCCACATGCTGTTGAAGACGGCGGTGCTGCCGGTGAAGTGGATGCCGGCCAGCTCCGGCGAGTCGAGCAGCGCGTTGGTGATCATCACCGCGTCGCCCGGAATGAAGTTGATGACCCCCGGCGGCAGACCGGCCGCCTCGAGGAGCTTGTAGGTGTAGTAGCCGCTCAACATTGCTGACGACGCGGGCTTCCAGATCACCGTGTTGCCGAGCAGGGCGGGGGCGGTCGTCAGGTTGCCGCCGATCGCGGTGAAGTTGAACGGGGAGATCGCGTAAACGAAACCTTCGAGGTTGCGATACTCCATCTGGTTCCAGACGCCCACGCTGCTGACCGGCTGCTCGGAGTACAGCTCCTGCGCGAAGTGCGTGTTGAAGCGCCAGAAGTCGATCATCTCCGAGGCCGCGTCGATCTCGGCCTGGAACACGGTCTTCGACTGCCCGAGCATCGTCGCGGCGTTGAGCGTTGCGCGCCACGATGTCGAGAGCAGTTCTGCGGCGCGCAGCAGGACGGCGGCGCGGTCTTCCCACGGCCAGGCGGACCATTCGCGGCGCGCCTTCGCGGCGGCGGCGATCGCCTGCTCGACGTGCTCCGGTCCGGCCTGGTGGTACTCGGCAAGCACGTGGCTGTGGTCGTGCGGCATCACCGTCTTGGCGAGGTTGCCCGTGCGAATTTCGCGGCCGCCGATGATGATCGGGATGTCGATCTTCTCGGCTGCCATCGATTTCAGCCGCGCCTTGAGCTCGGTCTTTTCCGGGCTGCCGGGCGCGTAGGTCCTGTTCGGCTCGTTGACGGGCGCCGGGACGCGGCGGACGCCGGCAAACGCTGCGTTCAGTGTGGGTCCATCGCTCGAAGGCGAGGGGGTCGTGCGTTGAGAGGCTGGCGAAACAGTTTCGGTGGACATCCCTTGATTTTAGTAGGGATCAGGGATCGGGGATCAGGGATGAGGATTCGGGGGGGCAGGGATGCGGGATCCTCGACGAGAGGGTATCCTCTGGTGTCCTCAATTTTCGGAGCACACCGGAGGTTTGTACTCGTGAAGCGATCTCTCGACGCCGTCGTTCACCGCGTTCCTGCCATCGTGCTGGCGGCAGCGCTCATCGCCGGGTTTCAGGGCCTCGGCGGGTCTGGCCTTCTCGCGCAGCAGGCACCGCAGCAAGCCGAGGCCCCGGCGCGGACCGCCACTCCGCGAGCCTTCCAGCCGCAGGACTGGTATCGCGTGAAAACGTTGTCCTCGCCGGTCCTCAGCCCGGATGGCCGTCACGCCGCGGTGCAGGTCCAGACGGTCGTCGAGGCCGAGAACACGCGGGTCAACGAGATCTGGGTCGTCGCGACCGACGGCGGCGATCCGGTTCGCTTCTCGTCGCCGGGCGTGAACAGCACGTCGCCGCGCTTCAGCGAGGATGGATCGCTGCTGATCTTCTCGGCGCCGCGTCCCGGTCATCGCAACTCGACCTGGGCAGTCCGGATGGACCGGCCCGGTGGGGAGTTCCCCTACGAACCTTCGGAGGGTGAGAGCCAGGGAGGCG
>DASWVN010000087.1:0-10797 GCA_036401215.1 Vicinamibacterales bacterium
CGCGCGAAGCGCGCTACTTCCGCTCTTCCAGTTCCATCCACCGCGCAATCGCGGATTCGATTTCCGGACCGATCTCCTCGAGCCGCGCGAGGACGGTCTTGATGTGCTCGGCTGATTCCTTGTAGAACTCCGCCGACTCCGACTCCTGCCGCAACCGGTCCTGCTCCGCCTCGAGCGCTTCGATCTTCTGCGGCAACGCCTCGAGTTCGCGTTGTTCGTTGTACGAGAGCTTTTTTCTCTCCAGAACCCGTGGTGCGGACGCCGGCGAACCCTGCGCGGCGCCTTCCTCCGTTCCTGCATCACTCCGAGCCCCGCGCTCCGAATCTCGAGTCCCGGACCGCGAGCCACGAGCCTCGGATCCCGAGCCCCCGCCTTCGCCCAGGCTCCGGCGGGCGAGCCGAGTCCCGGCCTGGCGCAGGTAGTCCTGCCATCCGCCCACATACTCGACGACCTGCCCATCACCTTCGAACGCGAGGGTGCTGGTGACGATGCGGTCGAGGAAGACGCGGTCGTGGCTGACCAGGAGGACGGTGCCGTTGAAATCGGCGATCAGCTCTTCGAGCAGTTCGAGCGTCTCGATGTCGAGATCGTTGGTCGGCTCGTCGAGCACGAGGACGTTGGCCGGTTTCGCGAAGAGCCGCGCCAGCAGCAGGCGGTTGCGCTCTCCTCCCGACAGGGACTTCACGCGCGAGACCGCCCGCTCACGCGGAAACAGGAAGTCGGCGAGATACCCAATGATATGGCGGGGCTCGCCGTTGATGACGACGGTCGTGTTGCCTTCGTTGACGCTGTCGGCGACCGTCGCTTCGGGATCGAGCTGTTCGCGCTGCTGATCGAAGTAGGCGACCTGCAGACGCGCGCCGTGGCGGATGGTGCCGCGGTCAGGCTCCAGTTCGCCGAGCAACAGGCGCAGCAGCGTCGACTTGCCCGATCCGTTCGGACCGATCAGGCCGATGCGGTCGCCGCGATGGACCCTGATCGAGAACTCACGGATCACCGGCACGCCGCCGAACGACTTGCTGATCCGGTCCGCTTCGAACACCAGCTTGCCCGACGTGGCCGAGCTGTCGAGTCCGAGCCGCACGTTCCCGGACTGCGCGCGGTATGCCGCGCGTTCCGCCCGAAGGTTCATCAGCGCCTTCACGCGTCCCTCGTTCCGCGTCCGCCGCGCCTTGATGCCCTGCCGCAACCAGGCTTCCTCCTGCGCCAGCTTCTTGTCGAGCCGTGCCAGATCGCGCGCTTCGTTCTCCAGCGCCTCCGCCTTCTTTTCGAGGTAGCTCTCGTACCGTCCCGGCCACGACGAGAGCGTGCCACGATCGAGTTCGACGATGCGCGTCGCGAGCGCGGAGAGGAAGGCGCGGTCGTGCGTCACGAACAGCAGCGCGCCGGTGAAGGACGCGAGATACTCCTCCAGCCACCGGATCGCGTCGATGTCGAGGTGATTCGTCGGCTCGTCGAGCAGCAGGATGTCCGGTTCGGAGACGAGCGCCTTGCCGAGCAGCGCACGGCGGCGCCATCCACCCGACAGCTCACCGACGGGACGATCCGCAGGCAGGCCCAATCGTGAGATCACGAGTTCGACCTTCTGCTCGAGACGCCATCCGTCCCGCTCTTCCAGCTGGTGCTGAACGGAGGCGAGATGCTCCAGCGCCTTCTCGTCAGCCTCCTCGGCGACTCGCACTGCGGCGTGATGGTAGTCGGCCACCAGTGCGCCCAACTCGCCCAGGCCGTCGGATATCTCCTCGAAGACGGTCCAGGTGCCGACCAGTGGTCCGCCGTCGCTCTTCGAGCTCTGGCGAGATCTCGCCGTAGCGCTTCGCGCGGAGGCGGACACGTCCTGATCGAGCCTCGCGACACGGACGGCGGGCGCACGCCACACGGTGCCGCCATCGGGCGGCATTTCGCCGCTGATCACCTTCAGGAGGCTCGATTTGCCGGATCCGTTCCGCCCGATCAGCGCGATCCTCTCGCCGGCATCGATCTGGAGGTTGGCGGCTTCAAAGAGCGGAAGGTGGCCGAAGGCGAGCGAAACGTTGTCGAGGGTTAATAGAGGCAATGCTGCTCGTGCGCGCGCTAAGAGTACAATCCAGAATACTAGGAGGACCGATGAAAGCTCTACTCTGCGCGGCTCTTTTTGCGCTTGGCACGGTTGCGATGGCGGCCGAGGAGACCAGACTCGGAGCCGGCGTAACGCTCAAGGAGGCGACGCCGATCAAGGCCATCGTGGAGAAGCCCGCCGACTACGTGGGCAAGACGATCCGTGTCGATGGCGTGGCGACGGCCGTTTGCGAGCACATGGGATGCTGGATGGCGGTGGCGCCCGAGAATGATCCGAACGGCGCAACCGTTCGGTTGAAGGTCGAAGACGGCGTGATCGTCTTCCCGGTCACCGCCAAGGGCAAGAAGGTGTCGGCTGAGGGTGTGCTCGAAGAGATCCGCGACGAGGAGGGCAAGGAAGCCGCCGGCGAACACGCCAAACACGACGCCCACGCCTCGAAGAAGTATCAAATCAAGGCGACAGGCGCGGTGATAAAGAGCTGAGGGGACCAAGTCCCAACTTCCAAGGCCCAACTTCCAAAGACCAAGTTCCAAAGACCAAGTCCTTTGGTCTTTGGTCTTTGGAAGTTGGAAGTTGGAATTTGATCCCTACTTCAGGACGTTCATCGTCACATCCACCCGCAACACTTCCCCGCTCACAGGATCCGTCGCAGCGGTGTGCTGCCCGGTCTGCCCGTCGCGCAGCAGCAGCGTGAACCGCGACGTGAAATTGCGGAACGCAGGTACGCCTGCGACCCCGCTCGCAACCGGTCCCTCCTTCTCGGGGACGAACACCGAGGTGTCCTCGACCGTCAAATCCAGCCTGAACACTCCCGCGTCGATCGTCCGCGCGGTGCAGTCGATGTTCGTGCCGACGGTCCGATAGTTGTAGCTGGTCATCGGCGGGAAACCTTCCGCGCCTGCCTTGGGCACCGTCGTCGGAACCGGAACCTGGATCCCCATGCGCACGCTGGTGCTGTCGCGTCCGTTGGCCACGACAGACAGCGTGTACGGAATGCTGCTGATCTTCTTCTCTCCCTGGTAGCGCGTCACTACGAGCTGCACCCGCAGCGGGATTTGTGCATCGGCTGCCGGCTGCGGCGCCTCGACCGGAGCCGTTGGCTTCTCCTGCGCGATGGCAGGTTGCGCGCCGAGCACGAAAGCAAACAGGAGAATGAGCTTCTTCACGGTGATCGACTCCTTCACGGCCTGAAGCCTGCGTCCGCAGGACGCGGAGGCTGCCTGGCTTCGGCTCCCGACTGCAAGACGCCGCCGACGGCGATCGGGCTCACTTCGACCGGACGCACGGCGAGTTCGCCCGGGCGTGCTTCGATCGGCTGCAGCGACGAGGCCTGCAGCGAGGCGTCCTCGGCGAGGCGGCCCTTCACCGCCAGCGAAACCATTCTTCCGATCGCGCTTCGTTGCCGTGGGTCGACGATGACCGGCGGCATGTCACCGAGCGGCGTGTTCACGCCCCTCGCAGGCTCGGCACGCGCCCTGCGAGGGATCTCGATCGAAATCGCGCTCGGCGGGGAGACCTGCGCCTGCAAGCCGGCCATCATGTAGACGGGGCCCGGTGCAGGCGGTGGCGACGGCGTGACTGCGTCGCCGGCTCCACTCGCAAGAAACGCGATCACCACGGCCGTCACCATCCCCGCACCGCCGAACACGAGACGCCACGACGGCCAGGCCCGAACCTGCTGGCCCGCGATCCGCTCGCGGACGCGCGGCAGGAACTCCACCGACGGCTCCTCCGCCATCCTCCGCCGCAGCAGCACGTCCAGATCGGCTGGAAGTTTCACGTCATCCATTGCAGCTTCTCCGCAAGCGCTTTCCGCGCCAGGAACAATCGCGACCGCACCGTGCCTTCAGGGATCCGGAGCAGCGAGGCCACCTCGCGCGTATCGTGCCCCTCGATGCTCGAGAGCACGATGACGATGCGCAGCTTGTCGGGGAGGGCGTCGATTGCCGTCCAGAGGTGAGCGGCACGCTCGCGTTCGGCGGCGACGGTTTCCGTGCAGGCGGGAGCGGGTTCGACGGCCGCCTGTTCGCGGGCGGTCCGCCGGCGGTCGCCGCGGCGCCAGTCGAGGGCCATGCGCCAGGTCGTGCGGACCAGCCAGGATCGGAACCGCTCGCGATTGCGCAGCTGCCGGAAGCAGCGGTAGGCCTTCGCCAGGGATTCCTGCGCAACGTCCTCCGCGTCCTCCCGGTGCCGGAGCACGCCGTAGGCGACGCGGAACGCAAGCGTCCCCGAGTCGCGCAGCCGGGCCTCGAACTCCTGCTCGAGCGCTTCGTCAGCGCTCACGACGGCGCGAGCGAGGCTTTCCGCGAGGGCGGGATCATTCATGCGCTTCCTGAAAGCAGGACGCCGCGCCTGCCGATCGCGTTCACTGCGTCGGGGCGCAACCCCAGGGGTCAGACCTTGAATTTTGAATTTCTTGTTTTTTCATGCCAACGAGCGTGTCGATTCTTGGCATGAAAAAACAAGAAATTCAAAATTCAAGGTCTGACCCCCGGCAGTCAGTACAGCCGCTGCGCCAGAACCGCCCACACCGCGGCCGCCAGCCGCTGTCGATCGTGGCGCGCGATGTCTCCCTTCCAGAAATCCCCTGTGACCAGCTCGCATGATGATGGGACGTCGCCGAGCTGGAGCGGCAACTTGTTCTCCGCACTGTAACGCTCGAGCGTCGCGGCCGACGGCATCCCGGTGTTGGCAATCAGCACGTCGACCGGACGGCCGAGCGCCTCACCCACCCGACGCACCGCATCGGCCGCCGTGAATCGCGCCATACCGCGGCCCTCGGTCAGCAGATTCGCGACGAGGATCACCGGTCCCCTCACCCGCTCCACGGCCTGCGCCGTGCCGCTGACGAGCAGGATCGGCATCAGGCTGGTGAAGAAACTTCCTGGACCGATGACGATCGCATCGAATCCCGGGATGGCGGCCGCGGCCGCGGGGTGCAGGTTCACGTCCGGCTCCAGCCACAACCGTGTCATCGACGGACCGCGGTTGTGGGCGACGTCCACTTCGACTTCGCCGCAGGCGATGAGACCATCCGCGTACTCGGCGCAGACGGTGGAGGGCTCGATGCTCACGGGCCAGACGCGGCCGGCGCATCCGAGGAGCGCCCGAAGGCCGTCCACCGCGGCGAGAAAGTCACCGCTGTACTGCTCCATCATCGACAGCAGCAGGTTGCCGCCGGTGTGACCGCGCAGCCGCTCGTGCTCCGGCATCTGCATGCGCGAGAGCAGGACGCGGCGCGCCTCGCGCTCGTTACGCGCCAGGGCGAGGGCGCAGCGCAGCACATCGCCCGGCGGCAGAACGCCCAGTTCGTCGCGGAGCTGCCCCGAGCTGCCGCCGCTGTCGAACATGGTCACGACGGCATTGAGGCGGAGCCACGGATTCTTCTTCAGCCCGCCGAGCAGGCTGGGCAGTCCGGTTCCACCACCGAAGCATCCGACCTCCAATGTACGAAGTTGCATCTGAATCTGGGCTCGTCGCAGCCGCCATCAGGCGGAAGCACCATAATAGATTGATGGCCCACACGACGCTCTCGACGACCAGCCGAACGGCCCTCGAGGGGCTCGCCTCCGATCTGCGCGAGATCTTCGGAAACCGGCTGCTTTCGGTGTGTGCATACGGACAGGCGGCCCGGGGCGACGACGTCCAGAGCCTTGCGCTGGTGGATCGTTTGACGTTCGACGACCTCGCGGCCTGCCTTCCCTTCTCACGCAAATGGGACCGCGCCGGCCTGGCGGTGCCCTTGATCCTCGAACGCGACGAATTCGTCCGCACGCTCGACGTGTTTCCGCTCGAGTATGGCGAAATCATCGCCGATCACGCGCCCGTTTATGGCGAGGATCCTTTCGACGGGCTCGAGGTGGCGGCCGAAGACCTGCGCCGCGGCTGTGAATTCCACGCCAAGAGCCACCTGATTCACCTTCGCGAGGCGTTCCTCGAAACGGGCGGCGACCCGAAGGATGTCTCGCGGCTGATCAGCGGCTCGGCCCCTGGTTACCGCCGGCTGCTGGCGAACGTGGTCGCCCTCGTTGATCCGGCAAACGCCCGCGCGGACGCGCACGATCTCGCCGCCGTCGCCGAACGCATCCTCGGAGTACCCGCAGCGACCACCATGGATGTCCTGGCGGCCCAGTCGGGCGCCCTTTCGACGATCGCCGATCCTACGGCGCTCCTCGCCCGCTACATCGAGGCAGTCGAGCGCTTGTGGGAGTACGTGGACGCGTGGCGGCCATGAACGGCGCACGATCAACGTACCCACCACGGCCCGGCTCGCCGAAGCCTTGGCGAAGGCGGCTCCTGGTGCTATTGCTGGTGCTGTTTGCGACGCCGGCGGTCGCGCAGCCGCCGACACCGACGCTGACGCGGGCGGTGAACGATTTCGCGGACATCATCGACGCATCGACCGAGGCAGAACTGGAGCGCCGGATCAACGCGCTGATGCAGGCGTCCGGCGATGTCGTGGTCGTGGCGACGGTCCCCAACATCGAAGGTTTTGCCGACATCAACGAGTTCAAGGTCGAGCTGTTCGAGAACCACGGACGCGGGATCGGTCAGAAGGGCAAGGACAACGGCCTGCTGATCGTCGTCGCCCTGGCTGAACGGCAGATCGGGATCGAGGTGGGATACGACCTCGAGGGAATCGTGACCGACGGCATGGCGGGCTCGGTCATCCGCGAACGGATGCGCCCCGAGTTCCGCAACGGCAACTACGGGGCCGGCCTGCTGAACGGCACGACGGCGCTGATCAACCGGATTGCCGAGGGGCGCGGGGTCAACCTCGAGAATGTCCCGGTCAGCCGGCGGCCTGCGCGGGACCGTGATGTCCAGCTCCTCCCCGCCTGCTGGCCGATCATCATCTTTCTCATCATCCTGATGCTCACCAATCGGGGTGGAGGGCGGCGGCGGCGCCGGCACTGGGGCCGATCGGGCTGGATCGGCGGCGTCGGACCGTTTGGCGGGGGTTTTGGAGGGGGATTTGGTGGCGGCTTCGGCGGCTTCGGGGGCGGAGGCGGAGGCGGCTTCGGAGGGTTCGGCGGCGGCCGCTCGGGAGGCGGCGGCGCGTCGGGTGGATGGTAAAGGGGCGGATAAGGCAAACTTGGACTGGAGATGAGGGCACGATGACTACTCACGTACGACGCCTGTGCACGACGCTGGTTGCGCTACTCGCGTTCACGGCGCTCTCAGGCTGTTCCTACAACAAGTTCACGACCCAGGAAGAAGCGATCAAGGCGGCGTGGGGAGAGGTCCAGAACCAGCTGCTCCGGCGCAACGACCTGATCCCGAACCTGGTGGAAACGGTCAAGGGCTATGCGGCGCAGGAAAAAGAGATCTTCACGAGCATCGCCGAATCGCGCGCGAAGCTGTCTGGCGCCCGCACGCCGGCAGAAGCGATCGAGGCCGCGAATGAACAGACCACGGCCCTCTCGCGCCTGCTCGTCGTCGTGGAGAACTATCCACAGCTGAAATCGGACGCCAATTTCCAGCGTCTGATGGACGAACTCGCCGGCACCGAGAACCGGATCGCGGTCGCCCGCGGCCGCTACAACGAGCGGATCCAGGAGTACAACACGACCCGCCGGCGGTTTCCGTCCAACGTGACCGCCAAGATCTTCGGCTTCGAGGAGTATCCCTATTTCGAGGCCCCCAAGGAGGCCACGGCGGCCCCCAGGGTCAACTTCGGCGACAAATAGAAAAAAGGGGACACTCACCTTTTCCGTAAGTCGTTGAATTTACAGGAATGGTGAGTGTCCCCGTTTCGGTTCGCGCGTAAGCACTCCCAGCCGTTTCGGCGTAAACTCCACAGGCAATTCCCCCGTTCTCAGCACCACACTTCAAGGGAGACGCGTGTGAAGCGAGCACTAGTCCGAGTACGTCTGCTCATCTGGTCCGCTATCGGCCTGACGGCGCTTGCCGGCAGCGGGCTGATCGCCCAGGGGCAGCAGGCGCAGACACCCCAGGCGCCGCCGTTGCCGCGGCCGATCAACGAATCCAACGATCCACTCCTGAAATCGTTCGTCTGGCGCTCGATAGGCCCGGCCAACATGGGCGGGCGGATCGACGACATCGCGGTCGATGAGAACAACCCCTCGACCTTCTATCTCGGGTTCGCCGGCGGCGGCCTGTGGAAAACCACCAACAACGGCACGACCTTCACGCCCATCTTCGACACCTACCGGATCTCCTCGATCGGCGATATCGCGCTGGCCCCCTCCAACCCGAACGTCATTTACGTGGGCACCGGCGAGCCGAACAACCGCCAGAGTTCGACGTTCGGCGGCGGTGTCTACAAGTCGACCAACGGCGGGGAGACATTCGAATATGTCGGCCTCAAGGAGACCCAGAGCATCGGCCGGATCGTCGTCCACCCGAAGGACCCGAATACCGCCTATGTCGCGGCGGTCGGCGCGCTGTTCGGTCCGAACAAGGAACGCGGCCTCTACAAGACCACCGACGGCGGCAAGACCTGGACGAACACCAATTTCATCAACGAAGACACCGGCTTCACCGACGTCGTCATGCACCCGACGAACCCGAACATCCTGTTCGCGGCCTCGTACCAGCGTCGGCGTCAGCCCTGGGGCTTCAACGGCGGCGGCCCGGGCAGCGCGATCTGGAAGACCACGGACGGCGCGAAGACCTGGACCAAACTGACCGGCAACGGCCTGCCGAACAACCCGATCATCGGCCGCATCGGCATGGACATCTCGCGCTCCAACCCCGACACCATCATGGTGTCCATCGAAGTCGGCCCGAGCGGCGGCACCGGCGCGGGCGTCAACGACGACGGCAGCCTGCGTCAGCCGGGCCAGCGCGGCGGCGGCGGTGGACGCGGCGCGGGCCGCGGCGAAGCGCCGAAACCGGACCCGACCAAGTCGGGTATCTGGCGCTCGGACGACGGCGGCAAGAGCTGGAAGTTCCTGTCGAACGACGGCGACCGCTGGATGTATTACAGCCAGGTCCGCATCGATCCGACGAACCCGCAGATCGCCTACCAGGGCGGCGCGCCGTTCTTCAAGACGACCGATGGCGGCAAGACCTGGTCGCGCGTGGGCGGCGTCGGCCACAGCGATCACCACGCGATCTGGATCAATCCAAAGAACAACCAGCACCTGATGATCGGCAATGACGGCGGTCTCGACATCTCGTACGACCAGGGAGAGACCTGGGAGGCGATCGCGCTGATGCCGCTCGGGCAGTTCTACGCGATCAGCGCCGACATGCGGAAGCCGTACTACGTGTGCGGCGGGCTGCAGGACAACGGCAGCTGGTGCGGCCCGAGCGCGGTACGCAGCAACGTCGGCATCCTGAACCACGACTGGTTCCGGGTCGGCGGCGGTGATGGCTTCTACACCGCGCAGGATCCGACCGACTGGATGATGATCTACTCCGAGTCGCAGGACGGCAACACGAACCGCGTCGATCTCCGCGGGCGCGACGGCCGCTCCATCCGTCCGCGCGCGCCGCAGCCCGAAGGTCAGGCCAGCCAGGGCGGACGCGGCGGAGCAGGCGCCCAGCCGCTGACACCCCAGCAACAGGCGCAGTTCCAGCAGGCGGCGCGCGGCAACGTCGTCTCAGGCGCGGAACCCGGAGCGAACTTCCGGTTCTTCTGGAGCACTCCGTTCATGCTGTCGCCGCACAACCCGCGGACGATCTATCTCGGCGCCGAGCGCTTGTTCCGGTCCTACGATCGCGGAGACACGTGGCTCGCCTCGCCGGATCTCACCCGCAACGTCGGCCGCAACGACCGGCCGATCATGGGGATCGCGGGTGACGCACCGATGGCCTCCAAGCACGACGGCGCGGCCTCGTACAGCAACATCGTGACGATCAGCGAGTCGTATGTGGTGCCGGGGATCCTCTGGGTGGGCACCAACGACGGCAACGTGCAGGTGAGCCGCGACGGCGGGATCACGTGGAAGAACGTGATCGACAAGATTCCGGGTGCGCCGAAAGAAGCGCACATCTCGCGCGTCGAAGCCTCCCACTTCGAGCCGGGCACCGCCTACGTCACGATCGACAACCACCGGCTCGACGACCACAAGCCGTACGTCTACAAGACGACCGACTACGGCGAAACCTGGACGTCGATCGCGAGCAACCTGCCCGAGGGCAACGTCAACGTGATCCGCGAGGATCCGAAGAACGCAAACCTCCTGTACCTGGGGACCGAGTACGAGTTGTTCATCTCGCTGAACGGCGGACGCGAGTGGAAGCCGTTCATGACCGGCCTGCCCTACGTGCGCATCGATGACATCCTGATCCACCCGCGCGACAACGACCTGATCATCGGGACGCACGGCCGCAGCATCTGGATCATCGACGACATCACGCCGCTTCAGCAGCTGAGCGAGCAGGTCATGACGGCCGAGGCCCACGTGTTCGACGTCAGACCGGCGGTGTCGTACATCAACGACGTCCAGAGGTCGGTGTCGGTCGAGAGCGCGAAGCACTTCCGCGGAGAGAACCCGGAACCGGGCACCGCGATCAGCTACGTGCTCAAGTCGGCGGCGCCTGACGTGACGATCACGATCAGCGACGTCACGGGACGCGTGATCCGCACGCTCGAGGCCACCGACGATCAGAAGAAGCCCGGGCTCCACCGGATCCAGTGGAACCTGCGCAGCGGTCCACCGCCCGGAGCCCGCGGCCAGGGCGGCGGCGGCCGCGGTGGCGGCCGCGGCGGCGGTCGTGGCGGTCCGGCGGTCGATGCCGGCACCTATGTGGCCAAGGTGTCGATC
>DASWVN010000088.1:0-10267 GCA_036401215.1 Vicinamibacterales bacterium
CATTCAGCATTCAGCATTCAGCATTCGTCATTCAGCATTGACGAGCGTCAGCGCTCCCTCTTCCCGTTCTGCTGGGCCTCCCTGTTCAGCTCCACCATGTCGACGTTGCGTGAGGAGTCGCCGAGCAGGTGGCGGGCGAAGTAGTCGCCGCGGAGCCAGTTGACGTAGCCGGACACCTGGTTGAACGAGTGGCGGACGCCGGGGAGCACGAACATGTCGAACCGCTTGTTCGCCTTGATCAGCGCATCGGCCAGGCGGTAGGTGTTCGCCGGGTGGACGTTGTTGTCGATGTCACCCGTGATCAGCATCAGGTTGCCCTTCAGGTTCTTCGCGAGTTCCGAGTTCTTGTCGATGTCGTACTCGAAGGTGACCTTGCCGTCCTTCTCGACTTCCTTGATGCCGTGATGCTTCTCGCTCCAGGTGTTGTTGTAGATGTTGTTCTCGTGGTTCCCCGACTCCGACCAGCCAACCTTGAAGAAGTCCGGATAGACGAGCATCGCCGCCGCTGACATGAAGCCGCCGCCGGAGTGTCCCCAGATCCCGACCTTGTTGATGTCGATGAACGAGTGGCGCGCGGCGAGTTGTTCGATCGCGGCCTTTTTGTCGGCGAGGCCGTAGTCGCGGAGGTTGCCGTAGCCGTAGTTGTGGTACCACTTGGACCGCGTCGGATGACCGCCGCGATTGCCGACTTCGACGACGATGAAGCCGAACTGCGCCAGCGAGATGTTGGAGCTGCGCGGATTGAAGTTCTTGGTGACCCCCTCGGTCTGCGGACCCGGGTAGACGTAGGCGATGATCGGGTACGTTTTCGCCGGATCGAAGTCGAACGGCTTGTACATGACGCCATACAGGTCCGTGATGCCGTCGTCGGCCTTGACCGTGAACGGCTCGGGGAACTTGAACCCCGCTTCGAGCAGCGGATCGAGGTCCGGGGTCTCGAGGTCGAGGATCTTCGTGCCGGCGGTGTCGTAGAGGGCCGACTCCGGCGCCCCGTCGATCCGGGTGGAGTTGTTGACGAAGAACTTCATCGAATCGACCATCGAGGCGCTGTGCATCGCGTTGCCGGGGTTCAGCAGCTTCAGCCCGGTCCCATCGAGATTCACGCGGTAGAGATGGGTGTAATACGGGTCCTCTCCCTTCTCGCGTCCGGCGGCGTTGAAGTACATCACGCGCAGCGTGTCGTCGATGCTGTCGATCGACGTGGCCACGAACTCCCCTTCGGTGATCCGGTTCTTCAGGGCCCCGGTGTTCGCGTCGTAGAGATAGAAGTGCGCCCAGCCGTCACGCTCTGACCAGAACACGAGTTCCTGCCCGCCATTGACGAGGCGCAGCGGCTTGCTTTCGATGTAGGTGTTCAGGCGCTCCTCGACGAGCGTCGTCACTTCGCCGGTCGAAGGATCGGCCACGCACACGTCCAGCTTGTGCATGTCGCGGCTCAGGCGCGTGAAGTACAGCTTGCCGTTCGATTCGCTGAGCCAGGTGGACGCCTGCGGCTGCCGGGTGTCGCGCCGCACGGACGCCGGCGGCGCCTGGGCGATCGACATCGTCTGGTCCTTGAACCGCTCCGCCTTCACCTTGACGCGCGTCTTCGAGGCCACGTCGAACACCCACATCTCGGTCTGCGGGATGTTCTCCTCGCCCGGCATGGCATAGCGGTACGTCTCGAGTGTCGGCCGGGGGTTCCCGAGCGAGTTGATGACCCACAGGTCCTTCACGAGGCGGGAGTCGCGGCGAATGAGCGCGAACCGGCTGGAATCCGGCGCCCAGACGACGTTCACCGGACGCACGCGGACGTTCTTCGCGTCTTCACCCTGCTGGTCCTGATCCTGCTGGTCCTGGTCGTCCTGATCGCGCTGCTGGTTGCCCTGGCCGCGCCCGCCACCCCCGTAGCTGTAATGCTCCTCGCCGTCGTCGGTCAGCTGGTGTTCGACGATCGACTTGTCGTTGGCGTCCTTCTGCGCCTTCTCGAAGTTCTCCGCATCCATCATGAAGAGGTTGTGGTCGCGGACGAAGAGGATCGTCTTCCGGTCGGGCGAGAACGAGGCCCAGCCAGGACGACGCGGTTCCTCGGGATAGTCCTCGAGCAGCGTGACCTTGCCGCTCGCCATGTCGTACTCGAAGTGCAGCGTCCTGGTGCGGGACGCGCCCCCACCGCGTCCGCCGGCGCCGCGCTGCCCTCCCTGGCCGCGCTGCCCCTGTTGAGGATCATCGATGTAGAGGGGGCCGCCGCCGCTCCCCTGCTCGGTCGTGATCGGCTTCGGCTTGGACGTCGGGATCACCGCGTCGCGAGGCACCTGCACCTCGAACTCGAACACGCTGTCGTTGCGAACGAAGCGGACCTGCGAGAACGGCAGGTGCTGCGCGTCGTACGGGATGCGCGTGAGGGTCGTCAGGGCCGCGGCCATCTTCGCGTGGTCGAACAGCGGCGCCTTCGTCTTCTTCACGGGATCGACGAGCATGAAGCGGCGGCCATCGCGCGTGTTGTAGGCATACCAGAACCGATCGCTCGTCTCGAGCCATCGCGGCGAGACGCTCGTGTCGAACACGAGCTTGCTGACTTTCTGGGGCATCCACGCGGCGGCGAGATCGTAGTTCGGCGTGATCGACGGCGAGTTCTGGCTGGCGCTCGCGCCGGGAGAATCGGCCTTCTGGGCGACGAGTGGCGGCGCAGAGTTGACCGCGAAAGCGATGGTGCACACGCCGATCGCTGCGCGCAGGGCGCGATGGGCTGCGTGAGACATGAAGCTGCTCCTCGAATATGTTCGGTGAGGCCGGCGAACCGGCGGTAAAAACGCGGTAAGTCTAATCCAGGTAGGCGGCCAGATCCACCCGGCCCCGCTTGCGCAGCAGCGGCTTCCAGAGGTCGCCGAGGCGGCGAGTCCGGTCCGGCGCGTTGTCGATGCGGAAGTCCTCGATCCGCACGCCCTTCTCGAGTTCCTTCCACGTCACCGGCATGGACACCGGGGCGAGCGGCCGTGGACGAACCGAATAGATCGAGGCCAGCGTCCGTCCCCAGGCGTTCTGGTTGTAGTCGATCAGGACGCGGCCGTGCGGACGTTTTGCCACCTTGTACTCGGACGTCATCAGCTTCGGATGGCGCGACGCGAGTTCCACGGCGAGGGCCTTGGCGAACGTCCACACGTCCTTCTGGACCGGTCCCCGTCGGATCGGCACGTAGACGTGCAACCCTCGCGATCCCGTGGTCTTGACGACCGACGGCATCCCGAGCGTGTCGAGCGCGTCACGCACGATGAGTCCTGTCTCGAGAACGTTCTCCCAGCTTGCACCTGGCCCCGGATCGAGGTCGAAGTGCAGGTAGTCGGGCCGGTCCACGTCGTCGCAGGTGGCATACCACTGGTTCAGATCGATGCACCCGAGATTGATCACCCAGAGGAGCGACGGCAGATCGTCGATCACCGGGAAGTCGATGACGCCCTTCGAACCGTGATCGATGGGACAGGTGCGGATCCAGGCGGGGCGCGGCGACGGGGCGCGCTTCATGAAGAAGAATTCCCCGGACGCCCCGTGCGGGTAGCGCTTCATCACCATCGCACGATCGCGGATGTGCGGCAGCAGGACTGACGCCATGTCGGCGTAGTACTGGATCAACTGCCCCTTGGTGATCCGCTCGTCCTTCCAGAAGACCTTGTCGAGGTTGGTGAGACGCACTTCGCGTCCGTTGACGGTCAGGGTGTGAGTGCCGGAGGAGGGAATCGAGACGGACACAGAAACTCCGAACGATGAACGCCGAACTCAGAACTATGATCAACCATCCAGTTCTCATTTCGGAGTTCTTAGTTCGGAGTTTTACCTGTCCATCCTGACCCTCGTCGCCGGATCCAGTTTCGGCGGGCGCGCACCTCGCCTGACCGCGCCGGCGACGGGTACATACGTCAACTCCTCGCCCGCGGCGGAGCACCGCAGCAGCAGCCCGCCGCGGCTCATGTCGCCGCGACCGACGAACTCCTGCGGGAACAGCAGACGGTCACCGAAGATCGAGAGCAGCACGTCGACGTACTTCGGGGAAGCGATGCTGCCGAGCAGCACGACCGGGGCGTCGCCGATCTCTGCCGCCAGGGCACGGGCGCTGCGCTCGAGCGGCCGGCGGTACTTTGGATTGTCGGCGGAGACGTCCACGCCGGCGAACGCGCGAATCGCGCTCAGCGTCACCGGCGTGTCCGGCGAGCGCAAACCCGCGTTCGGCGTGATCACGAACACCCCGCCGCCCTCCAGCTCCACGCCTTCCGGAGCACGTGCGAATGCACGGCTGTAGGTCAGCTTGCCCCGGAAGTAGAGACCGCTCAGAAACGAGAAGACCTCGCCGAGCGGAGCGCCCTCCCGTCCGCGCAGACGTGCAGCGAGGTCGAAAGTGGCGCGCTCCGACATTACGATCCGCGCGCGGTTGCCGCCGCAGTTGGCCGGAGAGAGGAGGAAGACAGCCAGGTGAAACTCCGAACTATGAACTCCGAACTATGAACTCCGAATTATGAAACGCCGGAAGTTCAAACTACCAACTCCACACTTTGAACGCCATCTTGCCACGTCATGCATTTGGCGTCTGGAGCTTAGTCGGCGCGCAACGTCAGGGCTGGATCCACGCGCGCGGCGCGGAGCGCGGGGACGAGGGCGGCCAGGCACCCGGCCAGCACGAGCGTGGCCGCGACCGTCGCGAGCGTCACCGGGTCGCGCGGCGCCGTGTCGAACAGGAAACTCTCGATGACGCGCGTGGCGAGCATCGCGCCGCCAACCCCGAGCGCCGTGCCCACCAGGATCGGCAACGCCGCACCGCGCAGCATCGTGCCAACCACCTGGGATGGCCGCGCGCCAAACGCCATCCGCACACCGATCTCCCCCGTTCGGCGCGCCACCGCATACGAGGTCATGCCGTAGACACCAACGAGCGCCAGCGTCAGACCGAGTCCGCCAAGGAGCGCCAGCAGCGTCATGCGCTGCTGCGGCGTGCGCACGGTCCCGCCGAACAGTTCCTCGCCGGTCCGTATCCGCTCCACGAGCACGCGCGGGCCCACCTCTCTCGCCGCCTGACGCAACCGGTCCGCCAGACCTGCCGTCCCGCCGGTGGGCCGGACGACGATGTTCATCGCCTGGGTCAGGTCACGGACATCCGGCTCGAGCGGGAAATAGACCTGGAGACCCCGCATGCGCTCCGTGTCCGCCAATGGACCGCCATGGCGAAGGTCGTCGATGACGCCGATGACGGTCCACGAGAGTTTGTCCGATCCGGGACCCGAGATCTCTCGCCCCACAGCACTCCCGTCCGGGAACAGCGCCCGCGCACCCGCCCGGTTGAGCACGACCGCACGGAAACCGGACGTGTAGTCCGAGGCGGTCGGCAGCCGGCCCTGTATCAAGCGCGCGCCGATGGTTTCAAGATATCCCGGCGTGATGTTGAAGATGGTCGTGCCGACGCTTCGGCCCGCGGCCGTCACACTCGAGTAGGACCCGCCTCCCATGAGCGGAAAGTTGTCCACGATCCCGGCCGACGCGATGCCGGGCATCGTCTGCAGCCGCTCCTGAAGATTCCAGTAGTACGTTCGATGCGCGGCAGGATCCCGGTCGAGCGGCAGCACCTCCATGGTCATCAGACCGTGCGGCTCGAAACCCAGGTCTATCGCGGTGATCCGCATGAAGCTGCGGATCATCAGGCCGGCCCCCACGACCAGAATCACCGCGAGCGCGACCTCCGCCGCGATCAGCGCCTGGCCGCCGCGATGCGAAAGCGACGATCCGACCTGGCGGCTCCCTCTCGCCATGACGGACCCGAGCCGCACGCGTGACAGACGGATCGCCGGAAGAAGGCCGAAGAGAAGCGTCGTCGGCACGAGAAGCGCCGTGGTCAACGCGAGGACGGTCAGGTTCAGCGCGACCGGCGAGTCCCCGGGGATCGACAGCGGCAAGCTGGCGACGATCAGGTCGAGCGTCAACCAGGCCAGCAGCACACCGAACGCAGCAGCCGGGACCGCGAGCACCAAACTCTCGGTGAGAAGCTGCCGCACCAGACGGCCGCGTCCGGCGCCGAGCGACGCGCGCACCGCAAGTTCCGCCTGACGGGCGGCGCCGCGCGCGAGCAACAACCCGGCGACGTTGACCGCGGCGATGACGAGGATCAGCGCCACGGCGCCGGCGAGCACGTTGACGGTCGTCGATGCACGCGAAATCGCCTGTTCCAGCCGGGAGGTGACGTATGCGCGGACCTCGCGCAGCGTGCCGTCGCGGCTCTCGACAGGAGGCATCCTCGCCGAGAGGCGCTCGGCGGCCTGCTCTACGGTGACACCCGGTTGAAGGCGTGCGTAGACCGACAGACGTCCCGTGCCGCGGCGCGAGAACATGTTCGTCGGGATCTGAAGCGGTGTCGCCATCGGCGTGGTCGGGCTGAACCACGCCGGCATGACGCCGACGATCGTGGCGACCTCCTCATCGAGGCGGACGGTTTCGCCGAGGACGCCGGTACGCCCGCCGAAACGGCTCTGCCAGTAGCCGTACCCAAGCAGCGCCACGAGCGGCGCGCCCGGCTCGGTATCCTCGCGCGTGAAGCCGCGTCCAAGGATCGGGCTCACGCCGTGCATCGAGAGGTAATCCTCGGTGTAGTGCGCGACGCGCAGCCGCTCGGGTTCCGGTCCGTCCGCGATGCGGCCGCGGAAGGCCTGCCCCGCTCCCGCCACCAGAGAAAAGACGTCGGACGCATCTTGCCACCGGCGCAGGTCTTCCATCGAGGGCGTCGGACGAGAGGCGCGGCCGTCTCCGCCCATTTCCTCCGCCCCGACCATGACGAGTTGTTCGGGATTTGGATATGGAAGCGGCCGGAGAATCGTGGAGTCGATCACGGAAAAGATCGCGGTCGACACGCCGATTCCCAGCGCAAGCGTGAGCAGCGCGACGAGCGAGGCGCCGGGCTGACGAACGAGTTGACGGACGCCGAAGCGGATATCGTGCGACAAACCGTTCATGCGAGCCCCCAGAAACTCCGAACTATGAACTCCGAACTCCGAACTACGAACTACGAACTACGAACTACGAACTACGAACTGTGAATTATGAACGGGTAGTTCATAGTTCGGAGTTCATAGTTCGGAGTTTCACGCGCCACTACATGCTCCAGCGCAGCAGCACTGCCCCGACCGTGAATCCCGCCCCGACCGACGCGAGGAGCACCAGGTCTCCCTTCTTCAGCCGTCCTTCGGCAGCCGCATCCGCGAGCGCGAGCGGAATGGTCCCGGCCGTGGTGTTGCCGTACATCTCGAGGTTGATGATCACCTTCGATTCCGGCAGCCCGAGCCGGTCGGCCGCGGCGGTGATGATACGCCGGTTGGCCTGATGGGACACGAACAGATCGATCTCCGCGGGGTCGATCCCGTTCCTTGCCAGCACGCGGCGTGCGATCTCCTCCGTCTTGCGGACCGCGAACTTGAACACCGTCTGGCCGTCCTGCTTGACGTAGTGCAGGCGCTGGTCGACGGTCTCGTGCGAGGCCGGCATCCGGCTGCCGCCGGCGGGCATGCACAGCGCCGGGCCGCCGCTGCCGTCGATCTCGTGCGCGAAGTCGATGATGGCGGGTTCGTCGCCGTCTGCCGGCGCGAGGACGACCGCGCCCGCACCATCTCCGAAGAGCACGCACGTCGTCCGGTCCTGGTAGTCGATGATGCTCGACATGACGTCCGCGCCAATCACCAGCGCGTAGTCGTGCGCGCCGGTCGCCACCATCTGCATCCCCGTCGTCAGCGCGTAGGTGAATCCGGAGCAGGCCGCGCCGAGATCGAATCCCCAGGCATTACTCGCGCCGATCTTGTTCTGGAGCACGCAGGCCGTGCTCGGAAAGATCGTGTCCGGTGTCGTCGTGCCGACGACGATGAAGCCGAGCTGGTCGGCGGTGATCCCCGCCTGCTTCATCGCACCGAGCGCCGCCTCCCGGGCAAGATCCGAGGTCGCGGTGCCGGGCTCGACGATGTGGCGCTGCCGGATCCCGGTGCGCTGCAGGATCCACTCGTTGGTCGTCTCGACCATCTTCTCGAGGTCCTGGTTGGTCAGCAGCTTCGGCGGAACGTACGTCGACAGACCGGCAATCTTGACCCGGCGTACGCACGCCGGCTTGGCAGCCCTCGAGGGCTGCGCGACACCTTCGCTCACCACAGACGATCCTTTCCAGGGGCAGGAAGCCCGAAATACTCGTAAGCACGCGGGGTTGCCACGCGTCCCCTCGGCGTGCGATCGAGAAACCCGATCTGAATGAGGAACGGCTCGTAGATGTCTTCGATCGCGTCCCGTTCCTCGCTCATCGCGGCGGCCAGGCTCGCGACGCCGACCGGCCCTCCGCTGAACTTGTCGATGATCGTGCGCAGCAGGCGCCGATCCACTTCGTCGAACCCGTGCTCGTCGACCTCGAGCATCCGCAGCGCGCGGTTGGCCACATCGATCGTGATCCGTCCGTCCGCCCGCACCTGCGCGTAGTCGCGCACGCGCCGGAGCAGGCGATTGGCGACGCGAGGGGTCCCGCGCGAGCGCTTCGCAATCTCGATCGCGGCGTCCGGCTCGATCTCGACCCCCAGGATCCGCGACGAGCGCTGCACGATCTCACGGATGTCCTCGTCGGTGTAGTAGTCGAGCCGATGGACGATGCCGAACCGCGCGCGAAGCGGAGAGGTCAGCAGCCCTGTCCTCGTCGTCGCGCCGACCAGCGTGAACTTCTGTACGGGGACCTTGATGGAGCGCGCGCCCGGGCCCTGCCCGATCATGATGTCCACCTCGTAGTCCTCCATCGCGGGATACAGGATCTCCTCGATGGCGGGCGCCATGCGGTGGATCTCGTCGATGAACAGGACCTCGCGCTCCTGCAGGTTGGTGAGGATGGCGACGAGGTCGCCCGCCTTTTCGATGACCGGTCCCGCGGTCGGCCGGATCGGCACGCCAAGCTCGTTGGCGATCACCGCCGCCAGCGTCGTCTTGCCGAGACCCGGCGGCCCGTACAGCAGCACGTGATCGAGCGCCTCGTTGCGCTGCTTCGCCGCGGTGATCGCGACGTGCAGGTTCTCGCGAATGCGCTCCTGCCCGATGTATTCATCGATCGTCCGCGGCCGGAGCCCCGCCTCGAACTGGGCATCTTCAGCGGTCACGGCCGGGCGCAAGACTTTCTCGTTCATATCGCCTTACGCCTTCATCAGTCCCCGCAACACCGCGCGCAGCGCTTCCTCGAAGCGAAGATCGGGTGTGCTTTTCAATTCGCGCTCGATCGCCTTCTCGGCGGCCTGCCGCTGATATCCGAGATTCACCAGGGCGGACAGCAGGTCGGCCCGGAGCTGGTCTTCCGGCGCCGCGGGCTTCGCCGCGTCGGCGGCGGCGTGCAACGCCTGCGGCAGGCGGTCCTTCAGCTCGAGGCCGATCCGCTCCGCCGTCTTCTTGCCGACGCCCGGGATCGACGTCAGGCGCGCGACATCCTGCGTCCGGATCGCACGCACGAGGTCGGGCGGCTCCATCCCCGACAGCACGGCCAGCGCGAGCCTCGGACCGATGCCCGTGATCGTGATCAAACGCTCGAAGAGATCCTGCTCGAGGGAGGTGGCGAAACCGAAGAGAGCGATGACGTCCTCGCGCACGTGCGTGTACACACGCAACGATACGCTCGCGCCCGGATCGCCGACAACATAGAACGTGGAGAGCGGAACGTGGACGTCGTACCCGACCCCACGCACGTCGACGATGATCCGGCCCGGCGCCTTCTCGGCCAGGATGCCGGACAGCCGCGCGATCATGAAGGCCTGTAATCGCGCCAGTTCCTGGCAGTCGTGCGCGGTGCGCGGTAGCGGCGGACGGTCTCGGCCACGGCCCCCGTGGAGTTGTGCAGGTGACAGATCGCCACGGCAAGGGCGTCGGCCACGTCGTGAGGAGCGGGGGCTCGATCGAGCCCGAGCAACAACTTCACCATCTGCTGAATCTGCGGCTTCTCGGCGCGCCCGTACCCGACGACGGCGCGCTTGATTTCCGCCGGGGCGTACTCGACCACCTGCAACCCGGCCTCCGATGCCGCGAGCAGCGCCACCCCGCGGGCGTGTCCCAGCTTCAACGCGCTGCGCACGTTCCGCGCATGGAAGATGCTCTCGACGGCCACACAGTCCGGACGGCTCTCGTCGAGCAGGGCCCTGAGGCCGGCGTGAATGTGCTTCAGACGTTCCGGAAACGAAGCCGAGGCAGGCGCGGCGAGCGAGCCGCAAAGTACGAGGTGATGACGGCTGCCGGATCGCTCCACGCAACCGTATCC
>DASWVN010000089.1:0-53634 GCA_036401215.1 Vicinamibacterales bacterium
CCGCCCGATACCGTCCTGCCGGAACAGCGAAGCCGCGGGTCACGTTGATGCGCTGGCCTTCGGCTCCGCTGAGCCGGACCGGGAAGATCGTCTCGTAGGCAAAAGTTCGGGACGCGCGGGGCGAGATCGTCCGCGATTCGACCCGCACGTACAGGAGCGCCCCGTCGGACACATCACGAGGTGCCGTGAAGGAGATGGTGAACGGCACGAAGGTGCCCGGCTGCGCCTTGAAGAAGTCGTTCCTCCATTCGAGGACGAAATCCGCCGGCACGGACTTGCCCTCCACGGCATCGTCGGCCATCCGAACGAGCGCCTCGCTCTCACGGCGCAGGGCGTCGTCGAGGCGCTGCCGGGCACGGTCTTCCCCGTGTTCGCCACCGGGCTGGAACAGCCCGGGTCCCAACAGCGACGCGAACAGGACGAGCCGTAACCCGTACATCCAAGCTGATTATGGCTGACGAGACTCCGAACCATGAACTCCGACCGATGAACTCCGAAAACTCGACTTCGGCCCCGGGACTTCCGATCCAGCGTTCGCCGTTCGGAGTTCATCGTTCTGAGTTTGCTATGATCCGGCTCTTATGGCCCGCGTGCCGAAACTGCTCGATGTCACAGTTCCCCTGGCGCCGGGCGTCGTGACCTATCCGGGGAATCCGGAATTCGAGTTCGAGCCGATCACACGGATCGCGGATGGCGCGTCATCGAACGTGTCGCGGCTCACGCTGGGCACCCATACGGGAACCCACGTCGACGCGCCGAAGCATTTCATCGATGATGGCGCGTCCGTCGAGAAGCTGCCGCTGAACCTGCTCATCGGCCGGACCAGGGTGATTGAAATCGGCACGCGAGGCCCGATCACGGCCGAAGATCTCATGGCCGCGGGCTTGCGCGAAGACCTGCGCGTGCTGTTCAAGACGCCGAACTCCGCGCTCTGGAACAGCGATGCGTTTCACACCGATTACGCGCACCTGAGCGAGGCGGGAGCCCGCTACCTGGTGGACCAGGGAGTGAAAGTCATCGGGATCGACTATCTGTCGATCGAGCAGTTCAAGAAGCCGGGCGCCCCCGCGCACAAGACGCTGCTCTCCAATGGTGTCATCATCATCGAAGGACTGAACCTGTCCGAGGCGGAGCCGGGCATGTACGAGATGTACTGTCTGCCGCTGCCGGTGTCGGGCGGCGACGGCGCGCCCGCGCGCGTCGTCCTCAAGCGCTGAGGGAGTTGTGTTCGACGATGTTGTCGTGATGGTGCTCGCCGGAGGCGTCGGCGAGCGGCTCTATCCGCTCACCAAGGAGCGCGCCAAGCCGGCGGTCTATTTCGGCGGCCCGTACCGCATCATCGACTTCACGCTCAGCAACTGCATCAATTCGGGCCTGCGGCGTGTGTTCATCGCGCTCCAGTACAAGTCGCTCTCGCTCAGCCGCCACATTCGCATGGGATGGAGCGTCGTCGCCGACGAACTCGGCGAGTTCATCGAAATCCTCAGCCCGCAGAAGCGTGTGGGCGAGCACTGGTATCTGGGCACGGCGGACGCGGTGTACCAGAACCTGTATTCCATCCTGCGGGAAGGTCCGCGGTACCTGATCGTCCTTTCCGGCGATCACGTCTACAAGATGGACTACGCGAGGATGCTGCGCTCCCACCAGGAGCGCGGCGCCGGCGTGACGCTGGCCGTGATCGAAGTGCCATCGGAGGAAGCGCACCGGTTCGGCGTACTCCAGACCGACGAGACCGACCGGATCACCGGGTTCCTCGAGAAGCCGAAGAACCTCCCCGCCGGTCAGCAGGTGCTCGCGTCCATGGGGATCTACGTCTTCGACATGGAGACGCTCGTCCCGGCGCTCGAAGACGACGCGCACCGGCCTTCGGCGCACGACTTCGGCAAGGACATCATTCCCTCGCTCATCTCGAAAGTGCCGGTCTACGCGTACCGGTTCTATGACGAAAACAAGAAGGCGTCGAAATACTGGCGCGACATCGGCACGCTCGATGCCTACTTCGACGCGAACATGGATCTCTGCCAGGTCAATCCGGAGTTCAACCTGTACGACCCGGAGTGGCCGCTGCGCACCTACCAGGTCCAGGCGCCGCCCGCGAAGTTCGTGTTCGCCGACGAAGGGCGCCGCTGCGGCCACGCACTCGACTCGATCATCTCCGCCGGCTGCATCATTTCGGGCAGCCGCATCAGCGGGAGCGTGCTGTGCCCGAACGTGCGCGTCCACAGCTTCTGCGAGATCGACCAGAGTATCCTCATGCCGGGCGTCCGCGTGGGACGCCATGCGCGCATCCGGAAGGCGATCATCGACCGCGACGTGTTCATCCCGCGCGGCGCACAGATCGGCTACAACATCGAAGAAGACCGGCAGCGCCACACCGTCACGGAGAGCGGCATCGTCGTCGTGACCGTCGACGACGAGCCGTACATCGGCGAGATCACCGACGAACAACTGCGGATAGAAAGCGAATTCGACAGGAGAGCGAATTGAAGATCCAGCGTGTGCACGGCCGCGAGATTCTGGACTCGCGCGGCAACCCGACGATCGAAGTGGAAGTCACCCTCGAAGGGGGGGCATTCGGACGGGCGGCGGTCCCGTCAGGAGCCTCGACAGGGCAGCGCGAGGCGCTCGAACTTCGCGACGGCGACAAGAAGCGATATCTCGGAAAGGGCGTGTCGAAGGCGGTCGCGAACGTCAATGGCGAGCTGGCGAAGGCGCTCGCCGGACACGATGCGGACCAGGCCGCCGTCGACCGTCTGATGATTCAGCTCGATGGAACCCCCAACAAGGGACGCCTCGGCGCCAACGCGACGCTCGGGATCTCGATGGCGGTCGCCCGAGCGGCGGCCAACGCCGCCGGGATTCCGCTCTATGCGCACATCGCGACGTTGTATCCCGGCGGGGGTGAGTTGAGCCTGCCGGTCCCGATGATGAACATCCTGAACGGCGGTGCGCACGCCGACAGCAGCGTCGACTTCCAGGAGTTCATGGTGATGCCGGTCGGCGCCCCGTCGTTCAGCGAGGGATTGCGTGCCGGCGTCGAGATCTTCCACACGCTGCGTTCGATCCTCAAGAAGAAAGGGCACTCGACCGGCGTCGGCGACGAAGGGGGATTCGCGCCCAATCTGTCGTCGAACCGCGAAGCGGTCGACGTCGTGCTCGAAGCGATCACGCAGGCCGGCTACAAGGCCGGCGCGGACGTGTACATCGCCCTCGACGTCGCCTCGAGCGAGCTGTGGAACGAGACGTCGCGCACCTACGAGTTCAAGAAGTCCGGGGACAAGACGCGCTCCTCCGACGAGATGGTCGCGCTGTACGAAGACTGGGTCCGCCAGTACCCGATCATCTCGATCGAGGACGGCGTGGCCGAGAGCGACTGGGACGGATGGGCCGCGCTGACGCGGGCGATCGGTTCGCGCATTCAGCTCGTCGGCGACGACGTCTTCGTCACCAATCCCGAGATCCTGAAGCGCGGGATCGCCGAGATGGTCGGCAACGCGCTCCTCGTCAAGTTGAACCAGATCGGCACCGTCACCGAGACGCTCGAGGCCGTCAAGATCGCGCGTGACGCGGACTACGCCGCGGTCATCTCGCATCGCTCCGGCGAGACGGAAGACACGACGATCGCCGACCTCGCCGTCGGCACCGCCGCCGGCCAGATCAAGACCGGATCGGCCAGCCGCAGCGATCGCGTCGCGAAGTACAACCAGCTGCTGAGGATCGAGGAGGAACTGGGGAGCGCAGCGCGCTATGCCGGCAGGAGCGCGCTCAGGGCGACACTGTGAGCGCCGCGTCGCCTCTTGTTCTCATCGTTCTCGACGGCTTCGGTATCCGCGCGGAGCGCGATCACAACGCGATCGCGCTGGCGAAAACGCCCGTGTACGACGCGCTGCTGGCGCGCTTTCCCCATGCGCAGTTGATCGCGTCGGGAGAAGCCGTCGGGCTCCCCGCCGGCCAGATGGGCAACTCCGAGGTCGGCCACACCAACCTCGGCGCCGGACGCATCGTCTACCAGGACCTGACCAGGATCGACAAGGCGATCCACGATGGAGAGCTGGCGCAGAACGACGTGCTCGCGGCCTCGATGTCGCGCTGTGCAGACGGATCGCATGCGCTTCACCTGATCGGGCTGGTGTCGGACGGCGGCGTGCACAGTCATCAACGCCATCTCCATGCGCTGCTCGAATTGGCGGCGCAACGCCGAATCCCGCGCGTGTTCGTCCACGTGATCACCGACGGACGCGACTCGTCGCCGACCGGCAGCGTCCGCTACATTCCGCAGCTCGAAGAGGTCCTGCAGCGAACGGGCGGGAAGATCGCGACCGTGGTTGGACGCTACTACGCGATGGATCGCGACAAACGATGGGAGCGGACGAAGCTCGCGTTCGACGCGATGGTGGCGGGCGTCGCCGACGCGACCAACCGATCCGCACTCGACGCCGTACAGCAGTCGCATGCCGCCGGCGTCACCGACGAGTTCATCAAGCCGGTGGTGATCGTGGACGGCGACAACAATCCCGTGGGCCCGATCAGGGACGGCGACTCGGTCCTGTTCTTCAATTTCAGGGCGGACCGCGCCCGGCAGATCACCCGTGCCATCGCACTCGACGACTTCGACGGATTCGAACGCCGCGCGCACCCGAAGGTCCACTACACGACGATGACCGAGTACGACCGGACGTTCACGTTCCCGGTCGTGTTCCGTCCGCAATCGTTGTCAGGCAACTTCGCCGACCTGCTGGAAGCCGGCGGCCGAACCAACCTCCGCCTCGCCGAGACCGAGAAGTACGCGCACGTCACCTACTTCTTCAACTGTGGACGCGAAGCGCCGTACAAGGATGAAGATCGGATCCTCGTTCCGTCGCAAAAGGTGGCGACCTACGATCTCATGCCGCAGATGAGCGCACCGGGAATCGCCGATGCGCTCGTCGCGGACCTCGACAGCCGCAGGCACGACGTCGTCATCTGCAACTTCGCGAACGCCGATATGGTCGGTCACACCGGCAGCCTCGAGGCAACGATCGCCGCGGTCGAAACACTCGACGACTGTCTCAGCCGGATCATGAAGGCGCTCGAGCGGGCCGATGGCACCGCGATCATCACCGCCGATCACGGCAACGCGGAACAGATGTGGGACACGGAGCTGAACGCCCCTCACACCGCCCACACGTCCAATCCCGTGCCGGTGATCCTCTGTCACGAACGCTTCGTCGGCCGCACGCTGCGCGACGGCAGCCTCAGGGATGTGGCACCGACGATGCTGGAACTGCTGAAGATGGAAAAGGCGCCGGAGATGACCGGAAGGAGTCTGCTGGAAGGCTGAAAGCGGACAACCTCAAACGACAAACTCCAAACTCCAAAAGAGCTGAGCCTTTTGAAGTTTGGAGTTTGAGGTTTGGAGTTTTATTCGACCTCTTTTTCCTGCGGCTCGTCGGCGGCGATGCGCAGCGAACGCAGGAAGCGCTTGTCGTTCGCGCTGATCTCGAACGCGCGCTCGGCCGCTCTCGGCGCCCTCACGCTTGCGCCGACACGAGCCAGCGCGGTCGAGTTCGAGCGGTTCATGAAACCGATAACCGCCTCGAGGCTGATCTTGACTTCGAAGCCAGCCGCGCGCGCACGCTCGCGCACCGCTTCGACACGGGCGTCGTCAGCAACGGCGGCACTAATGGCGTCGGATAGCTCACGCGCTAACCGGTTCACGACGTCATCCATATGAACCTCCATACCGCCGCCGGAGCCGGGGGACCGGGGGCCAAATCTGTTCAATTGAAGGATTTACAGCGTGGGAAACGCATGGCCATTGTAAAAGCTGCTACAGCTGAGTGTCAACCTTTCGCCGCTACATCTTGGGGTCATGAGTCGACAAACACCAAGGCGTTACAATGGCGCCGACGATGAAACCCGAGCGGTTTTTTGCGGATCCGGATGCGTTGAAGGGCTGGGACCCATCGGCTGAGCTGGGATTTCCAGGTGAGTATCCGTTCACGCGCGGAATCCAGCCCACGATGTATCGCGGCCGGCTCTGGACGATGCGGCAGTACGCTGGATTCGGAACGGCGGCCGAGTCCAACGCACGCTACCGTTACCTGTTGAGTCAGGGCGTCTCGGGTCTGAGCGTGGCCTTTGATCTGCCGACGCAGATGGGCTATGACTCTGATCACCGGCTCGCCAGCGGGGAGGTCGGGCGAGTCGGCGTGGCCATCGACTCGATCGAGGATATGGCCGAGCTGTTCGACGGCATTCCACTCGGACGCGTCTCGACGTCGATGACGATCAACGCGACCGCCATCATCCTGCTCGCGCTCTACATCGCGGTCGCCCGGCGGCAAGGCGTCGAATCCAAAGTGCTCTCGGGCACGATCCAGAACGACATCCTCAAGGAATACGTCGCGCGCGGGACCTACATCTATCCCCCACGAGCATCGCTCCGCATCGTCACCGACATCTTCGCGTTCTGCGAGCGCGAGCTGCCGAACTGGAACACGATCTCGATCAGCGGCTATCACATCCGCGAGGCGGGTTCGACGGCGGTGCAGGAGGTGGCGTTCACCTTCGCCAACGCCATCGCCTACGTCGAGGCGGCGCGTGCTGCGGGCCTGGACGTGAACAGCTTCGCGCAGCGGCTGTCGTTCTTCTTCAACGCACACAACGACTTTCTCGAAGAGGTTGCCAAGTTCCGCGCCGCGCGGCGGCTGTGGGCGCGGATCATGCGCGACCGGTTCGGCGCGACCAATCCTCGTGCGCAGCAGCTCCGGTTCCATACCCAGACCGCCGGCAGCACGTTGACGGCGCAGCAGCCCGACAACAACATCGTCCGCGTCGCGATCCAGGCGCTGGCGGCCGTGATCGGCGGCACGCAGTCGCTGCACTGCAACGGCCGCGACGAAGCGCTGGCGCTCCCGACCGAGGAGTCGGCACGGATCGCTCTCCGCACGCAGCAGATCATCGCGCACGAGAGCGGCGTGCCCAACACCGTCGATCCGTTCGGCGGCGCATACGCCATCGAGGAACGCACGAACGAGATCGAGCATGACGCGCGCGAGCTGCTCGAGCGGATCGACGCCGCCGGAGGAACGTTGACCGCCATCGAAGCCGGCATGATCCAGCGCGAGATCCAGGAGTCCGCGTATCGCGCGCAGCAGAAGATCGACTCGGGAGAATCGATCGTCGTTGGGGTGAACCGCTACGCCACTTCAGAGTCCGCGTCGATCGACGTTCTCCAGATCGACCCCGAGGTGGAGCGGCGCCAGATCGAGCGGGTGCACGGCGTGCGCGCGACCCGGGACGGTGCGGCGTGTGCGGCCAGCCTCGACGAGATCAAGACTGCCGCGCGGGACGGCAGCAATCTCGTTCCGCCCATCATTCGCGCTGTCGAGGCGCGCGCCACGGTGGGCGAAATTTCCGATGCGATGCGCTCGGTGTTCGGAGAACACGAAGAGATAGATGTCTGACTCGGGGCTCGGCCCGCCCGCCTCGGCGAAGGCGGGGGCTCGACCTCTTCTCTCGGTCGAGCACCTCACGGCGGGCTTCGACATCGGCAGGCGCTTCGTTCCTGCCGTCATCGACGTCACCTTCGACATCGGCGCTGGCGAGACGTTGTGTCTCGTCGGCGAATCAGGCAGCGGCAAATCGCTCACGGCGCTGTCGCTCATCCGGCTCCTCCCTCCATCCGCCCGCATCGCCACCGGTGCCGTCCGATTGAACGGGCGTGACCTGCTGGGGATTGGCGAACGGGACCTGGAACGCGTCCGCGGCGGCGAGATCGGGTTCGTCTTCCAGGAACCATCCGCCGCGCTGAACCCGGTGTTCACGATCGGCCGCCAGATCGAGGAGACGCTGCGGATCCACGGACGCGCGACCCGCGGCGCCGCCCGGAGCCGCGCGATCGAATTGCTCGAGCGCGTGCGCGTTCCGGAACCGCACCGGCGTGTCGACGAATACCCGCACCAGCTGTCGGGTGGACTCAAACAGCGCGCGCTCATCGCCGTCGCGCTGGCCGGCGAGCCGCAACTGCTGATCGCCGACGAGCCGACGACCGCGCTCGACGTCACGATCCAGGCCGAAATTCTCGAACTGCTGAAGGATCTGCAGACGCGTCTCGGCCTCGGGCTCCTGCTGATCACCCACGATCTCGGGATCGTCGCCGAAACCGCGGATCGCGTCGCCGTCATGTACGGCGGACGGATCGTCGAGCACGCCCCTGTGAAGGCGCTCTTCGCGGACCCGAAGCACCCGTATACGCGCGGATTGCTCGGATCGATTCCGGGCCGTGCACCAGGCAGCCGGCTGCACGCGATCCCGGGCACCGTGCCGGCCCTCGGCACACTGCCGCACGGCTGCTCGTTCGTCACCCGCTGTCCCGATCGTTTCGAACCCTGCCCTAAGGCGCACCCCGGGGACACGTTCTTCGGCCGTCCGCCCGACCAACACTCGGTGAAGTGCTATCTCCACGGTCCGGCGGTCGCGAGCCCCGAGGTGATGGATTGACGCCGCTCCTGCAGGTGCGCCATCTCGTCAAGGAGTTCATCAGGCCGAAGGGCCTCTTCGGCAACGCAACAGTCGTCCGCGCCGTCGACGACGTCAGTTTTGATATCGGGGAGGGAGAGACCTTCGGCCTGGTCGGCGAGTCGGGGAGCGGCAAGACGACGACCGGACGCTGCATCCTGCGGCTGGTCGAACCGACGTCGGGAGAGATCCGCTTCCGAGGCGAGGACGTCCTTGGGTTTTCGAAGCGGCGCATGCGCGAAGCGCGTCGGCAGATGCAGATCGTCTTTCAGGATCCGTATTCGTCCCTGAATCCCCGCATGCGCGTCGGCGACATCGTCGAAGAGCCGCTCGTAATCCACCGCCTGGGCACGAAGGCCGAGCGCCAGGCGCGCGTCAGAGCGCTATTCGACCTCGTGGGGCTCGATGCCTCGCAGCTGACGAAGCATCCACACGAGTTCAGCGGCGGCCAGCGTCAGCGGATCGGCATCGCGCGCGCGCTCGCGCTGAACCCGTCGTTCATCATCGCCGACGAACCGGTCTCGGCACTCGACGTCTCGATCCAGGCGCAGGTGATCAACCTGCTCATGGACCTGCAGCAGCGCCTCGGACTCACCTACCTGTTCATCGCCCACGATCTCAGGCTCGTTCGCCACATCTGCAGCCGGGTGGCGGTGATGTACTCGGGGAGGATCGTGGAGATGGGCCGGACGGAGTCAGTCTTCACCGCGCCCGCGCACGCGTACACTCGTGCATTGCTGTCGGCGATCCCGGTGCCGGACCCAGGCGGATCACGAACACGGGTTGCGGTGGAAGCAGGCGGGTTCGATCGCGAGGCGCCGCTGAGGGAAATCGGGGTGGGGCATTTTGCGGCGGTCGGAAACTCCGAACTATGAACGCCGAAACTCCGAACTCCGAACTCCGAACTTCGAACGATGAAGCTCGTAGACCGAAGTCCGAACTATGAAGTGTGAACTCGAACTCAGTCTTCGCGAACTTTGAACGTGAATGGCACTGACTTTCGCCGCGTCGGCTTTGTCCGTTTGCGCTTGGCCTCTGCCTTCTTCTTCTTCTCCCGTTCGAGTCGTGCTTGAACGGTCTTGCGGGAGGCGGTGAAGATCGCCACGAGTTCATTCGCTTCGCTCAGCAGCGCAGCGACTCTCGATCGTGACGTCAACTCGATCTTTACCAGGAACTCGAGCCAGAAGCCGGTTTCGTCGGCTTCTTCGATCACGACACCGGCCTTCGAGACGAACACCTTGTCAGACTGCGATCGTCTCAGCGCACGCGTGTTGGCGGCCACGGACGAAGCGCACCGCCGCAGCTGCCGAACAATGTCGCGGCTTTCGTCTGTCGGTTTCAGAGTGCGGCAGAACTTGAACGCGTCGGCCGCAAAGTCGATTGTGCGCTCACGCAGGTCCCATGCCTTTGCCATGCAGGAACCGAGTGCACGACGCGGACCGGGGTGCAACAGCGGTTTTTAGGCGAGTTTCTGAGGTTGCAACCTGCCACCGTCGCACTTTTTGCAACAGCCGCCTTGACCTCACGTGGCAGAAAATGCGCTCCCGCTTCGAGATTGCGTTCGTACGTCAGCGTTCGTAGTTCGGAGTTCGCAGTTCGGAGTTTTCCGCGTTCGCAGTTCGGAGTTTTCCGCGTTCGTAGTTCGGAGTTCGGAGTTCGTAGTTCGTAGTTCTACGCGTTCGACGTCTCCAGCTCCGCCCGCTTCACATCCTTCTCGACCTGTCCGTCGCGGATGTGAATGACTCGGTGCGCATACGCGGCGATGTCGGCTTCGTGCGTGACGAGGACGATCGTGTTGCCGGCGGCGTGCAGGCGCTCGAAGACTCCCATGATCTCGTTGCCGGTTTTCGAATCGAGATTCCCGGTCGGCTCGTCGGCGAGCAGGATGGACGGGTTGTTTACGAGCGCGCGCGCAATCGCGACGCGCTGGCGCTGGCCGCCTGACAATTCGTTTGGACGGTGAGAGGCACGGGTGGTGAGATCGACCTTCTCGAGTGCCTGCCGGGCGCGCTCCTGGCGCTCCTTGCTCGGCACGCCCGCGTAGATCAGCGGCAGTTCCACGTTGTGCAAGGCGGTCGCGCGCGGCAGCAGGTTGAACGTCTGAAACACGAATCCGATCTCTTCGTTCCGAATCTGCGCCAGCTCGTCGTCGTTCATCGACGCGACCTCCTTCTCGTTCAGGAGGTAGCTGCCCTTCGTCGGCGTGTCGAGGCAGCCGATCAGGTTCATCAGCGTCGACTTGCCGGACCCGGAGGGCCCCATGATCGCGACGTATTCGCCGCGCTCGATCTGGATCGACACCCCGCGGAGGGCGTGGATCTCCTCCTCCCCCATCACGTAGGTCTTCCAGAGGTCGCGCGTTTCGATCAGTGACATGTCGATATCTTACGCCGTCAGGGAGACGGCAGTTCCCGGTGGGCCCTAAAACTCCGAACTACGAACTCCGAACTGCGAACTCCGAACTCCGAACTGCGAACTGGCGCGGCTAAAGCCGCGCCCTACGTACCCGGCACGGCTAAGGGCCGTGCCCTATCGGCCAGTTCATATTCGGAGTTCATAGTTCGCAGTTTCACCCCTCTTTCTCCTCGTATTCCGCCTTGAGCCTCGCGACCACCGCCGGGTCCGCCAGGGTCGTCGTGTCGCCCAGCGCCTTGCCTTCGGCGATGTCGCGCAGCAGGCGGCGCATGATCTTGCCGGAGCGCGTCTTCGGCAGGTCCGCGGCGAAGAGGATCTGGTCGGGACGCGCGATCGCACCGATCTTCTTGACCACGTGATCCTTCAGGTCGTCGATCAACTGGGGGGACGGCTTCGTCGTTTCCTTCAGCGTGACGAACGCCGCGACCGCCTGCCCTTTGATCTCGTGTGGACGCCCGACCACCGCCGCTTCCGCGACCAGCGGGTGATCGACGAGCGCGCTCTCCACTTCCATCGTTCCCAGACGATGGCCCGCCACGTTCAACACGTCGTCCACCCGGCCGAGCAGCCAGAAGAAGCCGTCGTCGTCTCGGCGGGCGCCATCGCCGGTGAAGTAGGCGCCGTCGGTCCAGCGGCTCCAGTAGGTCTCACGGAACCGCTCGGGATCGCCATAGATCCCCCGCAGCATCGCCGGCCATGGCTGCGTCAGCGTCAACAGCCCGCCGCCGGTTTCAACCCTGTCCCCCCTGGCATCACGGATTTCAGCGATGACGCCCGGGAACGGGAGCGTTGCCGATCCGGGTTTGGTGCTGGTCATGCCTGGCAGCGGCGTGATCATGATCATGCCGGTCTCGGTCTGCCACCACGTGTCGACGATCGGACAGCGGCCGCGTCCGATGTGCTCGTGGTACCACATCCAGGCTTCAGGGTTGATCGGCTCGCCGACGGATCCGAGAAGACGCAGCGTCTTCATCGGGTGCTTCGCCGGCCACTCGGTGCCCCAGCGCATGAACGCGCGGATCGCCGTCGGCGCCGTGTAGAGGATCGTCACGCCATGCCGGTCGATCAGGTCCCAGAAGCGGTCCTTCTGCGGCCAGTCCGGCGCCCCCTCGTACATCACGACGGTCGCGCCGTTTGCCAGCGGACCGTAAACGACGTAGCTGTGTCCGGTCACCCATCCGATATCGGCGGTGCACCAGTACACGTCGTCTTCCTTGAGGTCGAAGACCCATTTCGTGGTCGCGTAGGTCCCGACGAGGTATCCGCCGGTCGTGTGCACGATCCCCTTCGGTTTTCCGGTCGTTCCCGACGTGTAGAGGATGTAGAGCAGGTCCTCGGCCTCCATCGCCTCGGGCTCGCACTCGGTGGGTGCGTCCTGCATCAGCCGGTGATACCAGTGGTCGCGACCGTCCTTGATGTGGATCGGGAAACCGCCGCTGGCCTTGCGCTGGACGATGACGACGTTCCGGATCGACGGTGTCTCCCTGAGCGCCTCGTCGGCCATTTGCTTCAACGGGACGATCGAGCCGCGCCGATACCCGCCATCGGCGGTCACGAGCAGCACGGCCTGCGCATCGTTGATGCGGTCGCGCAGGGACTCGGCGCTGAAGCCGCCGAACACGACACTGTGCACCGCGCCAATCCGGGCGCAGGCGAGCATCGCGATCGCGAGTTCAGGGATGAGCGGCAGATACAGCGCGACACGGTCGCCGCGCTTGACCCCAAGCGATTTCAGCACGTTGGCGAACGCGCCGACCTCGCGATACAGATCCCAGTAGGTCAGCGTCCGGCGATCGCCGGGCTCCCCTTCCCAGATCAGCGCCGCCTTGTTGCGGCGCGCGGTCCGCACGTGACGATCGACGCAGTTGACGCTCGCGTTCAGCTTGCCGCCGACGAACCATTGCGCGTCAGGAGACTTCCACTTCAGGACGGTGTGCCAGGGTTCGATCCACTCCAGCTCTCTGGCGAACTCGGCCCAGAACGCCTCTGGATCTTTCGCGGCCCGCTCGTACACGGCGGAATCGGTGATGTTGGCGTCGCGGCTGAAGCGATCGGGGGGAGCGAACCGTCGGTCTTCCTGGAGTAATGCGTGGATTTCTGCCATGGCGAGAAATGGTAAATGGTAAATGGTAGACCCCGCTCAGATGGCAGTCCCGGGGTCGTGAGGAATGACGGTCGGATTCTGGGGCGGGGGAACGTTCTTCTTGAAGATGGCCACGCCGAGGAGTCCACCCAGCATGCCGAAGACGATGGCCGTGACGATGTTGATGACCGCGCCGATGACCTGGATGGCGCCCCCGGCCATCATCCGCTGGAGCATCTCGCGCGCCTCGGGCGGCATGTCGTCGTTGCCGGCCATCCACTGGTTCATCCACTGGGCCTGCATCGGCCCGAGGAACATCTGGATTGGAATCGACAGCACGACCCAGATCACGCCGCCGATCAACCCGGCGAGCAATCCGAGGAGCGCACCTTCAGCAGCGGGAACCGATCCCGGTGAATTCTGCTGGTAGAGATAGACGGTGAGCGCACCGCCCGCGAGGATCCAGAGGCAGCAGCAGCAGTTCCCGGCGTTGATGATCGGCAGCGCCGACATCACACCGATGAAGGCGCCACCGAGAAGCGCTGGCTGCAGCCGTGCTGAATCCATCAGTCGTAGTACTCCAGCCCGAGATGAGTGATCAGCTCCTCGCCCTGAAGGTAGCGCAGCGTGTTCTTCAGCTTCATCAGCTGAATGAACAGGTCGTGCTCAGGGTAGATGTCCTTCGCGTGCATCGGGCTCTTGAAGTAGAACGACAGCCATTCCTGGATGCCGTCCCTCCCCGCGCGCTTCGCCAGGTCGAGGAACAGCGCCACGTCGAGCACAATGGGCGCCGCCAGGATGCTGTCACGGCACAGGAAATTGACCTTCAGCTGCATCGGGTATCCCAGCCAGCCGAAGATGTCGATGTTGTCCCAGCCTTCCTTGTTGTCGCCCCGCGGCGGATAGTAGTTGATCCGGACGACGTGGTCCAGTTTCGCGTAGAGATCGGGGTACAGGTTGGGCTGCAGGATGTAATCGAGAACGGATTTCTTGCTCTCTTCCTTCGTCTTGAACGACTCGGGATCGTCGAGCACCTCGCCGTCGCGGTTGCCGAGGATGTTGGTGGAGTACCAGCCATCGACGCCGAGGAGCCGCGCCTTGATGCCGGGCGCGATGACCGTCTTCATCCAGGTCTGTCCGGTCTTCAGGTCTTTGCCGGCCACCGGCGCGCCGGTCTTGCCGGCGAGGTCGAGGAGCGCGGGAATGTCAGCGCTCAGGTTCGGGGCCGCATTCGCGTACGGGATCCCTTCCTTGATCGCGGCGTAGGCGTAGATCATGCTCGACGGGATCGCGTCGTCGTTCGCCTCGAGCGCCTTCTCGAGCGATGCGAGGCTGGCGTGCACTTCGGTTTCCTGGAGGTACACCTCGGTGCTGCCGCACCAGATCATGACCAGGCGATCACAGTTGTTCTCGGCCTTGAACCGGCGCATGTCCTCGATGACCTGGTCGGCGAGGTCCTTCTTGTTCTTGCCCTTCTTCACGTTCGGCCCATCGAGCCGCTTCACGTAACGGCGGTCGAAGACCGCGGGCATCGGGGTCACCGCCTCGAGCTCCGGCCGGATCTGCTCGAGGATGTCTTTGTCGAGGACGCCGGCGGTCTTGGCCGCGTCGTACGCGTTGTCCTCGAAGATGTCCCATCCACCGAACACGACATCGTCGAGCGAGGTGAGCGGAACGAAATCCTTGATGAGTGGGGAACGTCCCTCGGTACGCTTGCCCAGCCGGACGGTGCCCATCTGCGTGAGCGAGCCGATCGGCTTCGCAAGACCCTTGCGGATGGCAAGCACGCCGGCGATGGTGGTGGTGCTCACCGCACCGAGGCCGACGAGAAGAATTCCCAGTTTCCCTGTAGGTTCTGCGATTTTCTGCGGGTTTTTCACAACCGGAAAACTATATCATCACCTCATCGGTCGGCTTGTCCACCGAAGCGCGAAGCGCGAAGGTGGATCGGCCGAAGGATGATTGACCGATCGCGATGGATCGATGCTGAAGCTACGCAAGACCAAACCCACCGAACCCATCATCGTGTCGATGACGGCCGTGCGCACCGGCGATCGCCTGCTCATCGTGGGATGCGGTGACGTGAGGGTGATCGAACAGATCGCGGGCAGGCCCGGCATCAGCGGACGCGCCTGCGCGGTCGATGCGACCAGCGAGCGGACGGCGCGCGCGCTGGCGGCGGCCGAACGCGAGGGCGCGCTGCTCGAAGTCGAAACCGCTCCGGTGACGGCGCTTCCTTTCACCGACGAATCGTTCGACGTGGCGGTCGTGAACCATCTCCTGCCGGAAGTCGCCGAAAGCCAGCGCGCCGCCGCGCTCGCCGAGGTCGGTCGGGTGCTCCGCGGGGGTGGCCGCTGCATCGTCGTGCAAGCGGGCCGGCGCGGGGGACTCGCGGGGTTGTTCAGCGGCACCCCACCGATGCGTTCGGATGAGATCGAAGCTCTGATGCAGACCGCCGGACTTCGCGCGGTCCGGACCCTCGCCGAACGCGAAGGACTGGTGTTCGTCGAAGGCGGACGCAGGAGCTGAACTCCCAACTTCCAACTTCCAACTTCCAAACTCCAAACTCCAAACTCCAAACTCCCAAACTCCAAACTCAAAGGCCCGAGCCCAGCCGGCGGCCGGCCAAAGCCCGAGCCCCGGAAACCCGAGCCCGAGCCCAGATGGTCGGGTCCCGGCCAGGCGTCCCCTTCCTACGTCAGTGTCACAGGATGACGACACCCCTGTACAGGGTCGCGGCAACAGGATCGCTCCAGAGCCGCCGAAAAACGCGGATATCGGGTCCGCGCGTTACTCGTTGACCCGGCAAGGGTTTTGCGCCTGGTCCGTGCACCGTCCATGTCGACCGCTTCGCTCCCTGCGGCGGAAGTGTTCAGCGTGCGGGAGATTGCGCGCGCGGCAGGCGTACCCACGTCCGTCGCCAGACGGGTCATCGGTTCAGCCCGTGAGTATCTCGGCCCGGCCGACGCGGTGCGATTCGTGCGGATGCTGCGCGGAGCACCTGGGCGCCCTGCCGAACGGGAGATTTTCGCCCCTCCTCTCCCGGCACATCGATCGCCGGCTCCCGCGCTGGCAGCTTCCGGCGGTCTGCACGTCGCCGCGCTCGGCCTCGCTCTTCTCGTCTTCGGACTCTCGTCGGCGGCCGACCTGCCGCAGCGGCTCGAACCGGCGCGGCTGGTGTTTCTCGCGACGGCCGGCCCGGGCGGAGGGGGAGGCGGCGGCGGGTTGAAACAACCGGCACCACCACCGAAGGCCCAGCTGAAGAGCGCGTCCAGGCTGAAGAGCCCCGTGCCGCCTCCGCGGGTTCTGACATCGAGAAAACCGGAACCGGAAGTCAAACGCACGCCGCCGCCGGCCGTGACACCGAAGCCTGCCCCTGTCGATCCGCCTGCACCGCCGAAGCCAGTCGTGACGCCGCAGGTCGTCGCCCCGGTCGTCACGGAGTCGTCCGACCCGCAGGATCGCGCCGGAGTCCTCAGCGAGAGCAAATCCCAGGCGGAAAGCCAGGGCATGGGCACGGGGGGCGGCGTCGGAACGGGCCAGGGTTCCGGGATCGGTGAAGGGGCGGGCGCCGGCATCGGGCCCGGATCCGGAGGTGGCACGGGTGGCGGCCCTTACCGGCCGGGCGCCGGCATCACGCCGCCACAGCTGCTCCAGGAGATCCGCCCCGATTACACGGAAGAGGCACGCCGGGCAGGGGTCGAAGGTGACGTCCTGCTCGAGATCGTCGTGCGGCGCGATGGGACGGTCGGCGACGTGAAGATCGTCAAGGGGCTTGGCGGCGGCCTCGACCGGCGCGCGGTCGACGCGGTGCGCCGATGGCGTTTCGCTCCCGCGCAACGGTTCGGGACGCCCGTCGACGTGATGGTCGAAGTCGCGGTGGAATTCAAGCTGCGGTGAACGAATCATGGAAACGATCCTCGCAACCGTCACCGTCATCTCACTCGCACTCGCCGCCTGCATGGGCGTGCTGCTGGCGCGTCTCGTCCGCGAAGAGCGCCGGCGGTCCGACGCGAGGGTCGCGTTGCTGACCGGGTTGGCCGCGACCGATGAACCCGTCGCGGCGGTCAGCCTGAACGATCTCCACTTCCGTGAAGACGACCCGATCCCGGCGGCGAGCACTCCGGGGACCCTCTTTGCGGAAGACGACGCGCGATCGGCCTGGCCGCTGCGCCTCGTCGCGGCGGCCGGCGTCACCCTCGTCATCGCCGGAGTCGTTCTCGGTGTGCAATCGCTTCCCGGTGCCGAGGATCAGGCGACCAGTGAGCAGGTCGTTGCCGCGGAGGCGACGGCACCGCTGGAACTGCTCTCGCTCGGGCACCGTCAGCAGAACGGCGAGTTGACGATCTCCGGCGTCGTGCAGAATCCGCGCGGGGCGAAAGCGTTGTCGGGCATCGAGGCGGCCGTGCTCGCCTTCGACGGCAAGGGCCGCCAGGTCGCCGCCGCACGCGCACCGGTCGATTTCAGCACGTTGTCACCGGGGCAGGAGTCCCCCTTCCTCGTCCGGGTCAAGTCGGCGAACGTGGCTCGCTACCGCGTCAGCTTCAAAGGTGAAGGGGATCAGCCGATCGCCCACGTGGATCGGCGGACCCTCGACTCGGTGGCGCGAAAGGAGGTGCCATGAAGAGAGGGCTGGCGCTCACGATCGGCCTCGCGGCGGCCGCTGCCGCGGTCTCGGGGCAGGAACCGTCGCAGCAGGACGGGCAGGCGTTCCGGTTTCGCACGGGCGTCGAGCTGGTGAACGTGACCGCCACGGTCACGGACCAGAGCGGCCGCTTCGTCTCCGGTCTGCGCAAGGAGGATTTCCGCGTCTACCAGGACGAGCAGCCGCAGGAGATCACGCACTTCAACGCCGAGCGGGTCCCCGTGAGTCTCGGGATCGTGCTCGATACGAGCGGCAGCATGGCCGGCGACAAGATGGCGGCCGCGCGGATGGCGCTCAACCGCTTCCTGCTGGACCTGCTCGGTCCTGAAGACGAGGTCTTCCTCTATCGTTTTGACAGCGCCCCGGAGCTCGTTCACGAGTGGACGACCGACCGGCGCCGGGTCAGCGCCGCGCTGAATCGGATCCATCCGCGCGGCGGCACTGCGATGTACGACGCGCTTGCGGAAGCCATTCCGCTCGTGCAGGCCGGCAAGCACCGGAAGAAGGCGCTGGTGATCATCTCTGACGGCAACGACACCAGCAGCCGCACGGCCATCGAGGATCTGAAGGGGCAGATCCGCGAGACCGAGGTGCTCGTCTATGCGATCGGTATCGACTCGCAGATCACGACCGACGATTGGCACTCGCGCCAATCCATCGGGACGCCGTCGCTGATCGGACGAATCGCGCAAATGGGCGTGCGGTTTCAGACTCCGATTCCGTTCCCGTTCCCGCGGCCGGGCACGCGCCGACCGCCGCCGAGACGGCCGACGCCTGGAACGCCGAGGTTTCCTCCCGGAACGATTCCCCCACGCCCACCGGTCGTGATGCCGCGCTCGCCGGCGCGCATCGCCATCGACGACCGCGTGAACGTGGGCGCGCTGCGCGACATCACCGACGACAGCGGCGGACGCACCGAAGTGATCCGCGCGCCGAGAGACCTCGATCCGGCAACGGCCGGCATCGCCGACGAGCTGTCGAAACAGTACTTCCTCGGCTACGCATCAACCGGCGTGAAAGACGGCAAGTGGCACTCGATCCGGGTCGAAGTGCGCGACGGCCGCTATCACGTCCGCGCTCGCCGCGGGTTCGTCGCCACGCCGTAGGCGTGGATGGTAAATGGCAGATGGTAGATGGTAAAGGACCTGGTTGCGGCTTCGGGGTGGCAGTTGCGACGACTTACACGGCGTTGAAGTCGTGGGGACTTTCACTGGCATCAGGCGCCTCGACTTCAACGGCTGTGTGAGTCGCCCCGACTTCCACCCCGAACGCAACGCATCCAACCCTTTACCATTTACCATCTACCATCTACCATTCCTCAGTGCAGGCGTTTACCGCCGGGTTCGTCGCTACTCCGGAGCGACGAAATGGTAGATGGCAAATGGTAGATGGCAAAGGACCCGGTTGCGGCTTCCGGGTGGAAGTCGCGACGATTTACACGGCGTCGAAGTCGTGGGGACTTTCACTGGCATCAGGCGCCTCGACTTCAACGGCTGTGTGAGTCGCCCCGACTTCAACCCCGAACGCAACGCATCCAACCCTTTACCATTTACCATCTACCATCTACCATTCCTCAGTGCAGGCGTTTACCGCGGCCGTCGGGCTGAGCGTACTCGGGAGTTTTGGCGGACTGTTGACTGCGTCCGCGTTTCTGCTGCTCGGCGACGGGATCCGCTCGCGTGTCGTGCCGTGGGCGATCAGCTACGCGGTCGGTACGCTGCTCGGCGTGGCGTTGCTCGCGCTGCTGCCCGAAGCGCTCGAACACCTGCCTCCGACCGTGGCGCTCGGCACGCTCCTGGCGGGCGTGCTCACGTTCTTCCTGCTCGAAAAGCTGGTGATCTGGCGCCACTGCCACGACGGCAACGGTCACGAGTGCGAGGCGCATACCTCCAGCGCGGCGTCGCTCGTGATCATCGGGGACGCTTTCCACACGTTCGTGGACGGCGCCATCATCGCGGCCGCGGTGGTCACGTCGATCCCGCTCGGGATCACCACCGCACTTGCCGTCGCCGCGCACGAGATCCCGCAGGAGGTTGGCGACGTCGCGATCCTGCTGCGCGCCGGCTATTCGCGGTCCCGTGCGCTGACCCTCAACCTGCTGTCCGGGATGGGCGGGATCCTGGGCGCGATCGGCATGCTGCTCGCCTCGAAAAGCGTTCCGCTCGCGCTCCCCTACGTCCTGGCCTTTGCCGCCGGCAACTTCCTCTACATCGCCATGGCTGACCTCATCCCCGACCTGCACCGCGGGAACGTGCAGGGCGGAGCCTTTCGCCAGATGGCGCTCATCGGCGCCGGCATCGTCACCATCGTCCTCCTGTAAGGCGTCCCCGGCTGAGGACGCAGTGCCCGCCACCCGGGCACCAAGGCCCGCGAAATTGCGTCCTTCCTGATGGCATTGGCTTTGCCCCAATCAGGGGTGATGCAAGCCTGCCGGCAGGTTCCGCTGCATCGAGCCGGAGGTTGAAAATGTTCGCCCGTCTTTTCGCCACAGTGGTGGCCGTGATGCTGTTCGCGCCGGCTGCCTTCGCCCAGGTCAGCCCCTACGTCAGCCATGACGCTCTGCTGACCGCCGACGTCATTCGTTCGGTCAACACCTACACGCGGTTCACGATCTTCGACGACATCAACGTCGCCGTGGAGGATGGGGTCGTCACGCTCAGCGGCAAGGTCACGATGCCGTACAAACGGGACGAGATCGGCGACCGCATCGAACGCCTGAACGGGGTCCGTTCGGTGAACAACGAAATCGAGGTCCTGCCGGTTTCGGTCTACGACGATCAGCTGCGCCGGAGCATCGCCCGCGCGATCTACGGCAACTCGGCCTTCTGGCGCTACGCCGCGATGGTGAATCCGCCGATCCACATCATCGTCGAGCACGGCCGGGTCACGCTGACGGGAGTCGTCGGGACGGACGTGGACCGGGCGCTCGCGCGGTCGCTTGCCACCGGACGTGGTGAGCTGTCGCTCGTCAGCGAGTTGCGGACGGATGCAGAAGTCCAGGAGGCGCGCCGGGCCGCGGCAAACCTCGCGCAATCGAGGATTCGCTGAGCGCGCGTGAAACTCCGAACTATGAACGCCGAACTATGAACTGCTGTTCGGCATTCTTGGTTCGGAGTTCGGAGTTCGGAGTTCGGCGTTCTTAGTTCGGAGTTTTAGTTCGAAGCCTCAACGCTCTCCTCGTCTTTCCCCTTCCTCATCGTCCACCAGATCAACAGCACGAGGACGAGGACGGCTGACGTGAAGGCGCCCGCGAACAGCCAGAGCGTCTGATGAAGGATCGACTCGCTCTCCATCTCGACGAGCACGTTGACGGGCTGGCCGTCCAGGCGGTCGGCCAGATGCTGCTCCCAGGCGAGGATGTTGCCGCGGCTGGCCTGCGTCGGCTGGTCGGTTTCGAGATCGCGCGCGGTGTGGTGCAGGATCCGGGAGGGCACGTGGATGCGGAAGGCCACGATCTCGCTGCCGTTCCAGCCGTAGTTCCCAAGCGATCCGGGTTTCATGGCCGACGGCCCGACGGCCTGCGAGTAGACGAGCCGATCTCCCTTCCGTTCGAACCCGTATTTCGACCACGAGAACGGCGGCGCGTCCCCAAGCTTGTTGACGTCGTCGATCGACACGCGGACCTGCACGAAGTTGCGGCCGTTGCGCCGCCATGGCCGGCTCACGCGTGTGACCTCGGCGATCGGCGTCTCGAACAGCGTGCGGATCTGATCGCGATCCACGCGCGCCGACGGATCGGTGGGAACGTCGAGACCTCGCAGCGCCGCCAGGGCGGGCAACGAGGCGTTCACGACAACGGTGGCGGAGCCGTCGATCTCGAGCGTCAGGTCCTCTTCGTACTCGTACTGCCTGCCGAAGAACCCGCCGCCCTGACAGCCGAGGGACAGCAAGGTGATCGCCGCAATCAACACTGCGGCCGGACGAATGCGCACGGTTCCGAATGATATCGTGGATCCATGCCCCAAGCCCCGCGCCTGTTCCTGATCGACGGCAGCTCCCAGATGTATCGCGCCTATCACGCGATGCGCGGCGCAGGCCTGAGCGGGCCCGGCGGCAAGACCACGCACGCGGTCTACATCTTCGTGACCATGCTGCGGAAACTGATTCAGGACCACAACCCCGAGTACATCGCGGCCTCGTTCGATCTCGCCGGTCCGACGTTCCGGCGGGAGCTGGCCACCGACTACAAGGCCAACCGCGCCCCGATGCCGCCCGACCTCGCCGAACAGATTCCCTGGGTACACGAAGCCTGCAAGGCGATGGGCGTACCGATCCTCACGTACGAACGCTACGAGGCCGACGACGTCATCGGAACGCTGGCAACGCAGGCCATCGCGCGCGGCTTCGAAGTGGCGATCGTTACGGGTGACAAGGACTTCTTCCAGCTCGTTCACGACGGCCTCGAGGTCTACAACCCGAAGGACGACGGCACCTGGTACGACGAGGCGGCCGTCAAGGACAAGTTCGGAGTGACGCCTTCGCAAGTCGTCGACGTGCTCGCGTTGATGGGGGACTCGATCGACAACATCAAGGGGGTCCCTGGGATCGGCGAAAAGGGCGCACGCGACCTCATCGCGACCTACGGAAGTCTCGAGTCGCTGCTCGAACACGCAAACGAGGTGTCGAACAAGCGTTACCGCGAGGGCTTGCTGAACCACGCCGAGGACGCTAGACAAAGCCGGGAACTCGCACGGATCCGGACCGATGTGCCGGTGGAATTCGATCCGGAGGCCCTCCGCTTCCGGGGCGCGGACCGCCAGGCGTGCTTCGAGCTGTTCACGAGACTCGGCTTCCGCTCGCTCGTGATGGAGTACGCGCCCACCGCCGAGACCGTCGACAAGGACTATCAGCTGGTCGAAACGGAAGAGGCGCTTCGAGCGCTGGCGCAGGAGCTGGAGGGATCGTCCCGATGCGCGCTGCGCGTGATCCCCGACACACCCTCGGCCATGCTGGCGGGCATCGTCGGCATTGCCTTCTCGACTGCCGCTCATCGCGCGCGGTACGTGCCGTTCGGCGCCAGTGCGGCGCCAGGTGACGATCTCTTCGGCGGACACGACGGACCAGCTCCGGCCGGCCTGACCGCCTCCGTCGCGCTGGAGATCCTGAAGCCTGTCCTCGAGAACGCGGCCATCCAGAAGGTGGGGCACGATCTGAAATTCGACTCGATCGTCCTCGCGGAGCACGGGGTGGCACTGAACGGCCTCGCCACCGACACGATGCTCGCGAGCTATTTGCTCGATGCCACACGTTCGGGGCACCCGCTCGAGGAGCTTGCGCTCGAGCACGCCGGCTACAAGGCCTTGCGCGAGGAGGATGTCTGCGGCCGCGGCGCGAAGGCGCTCTCGTTCCGCGATCTGCCGGTGCAGCGGGTGCTCGACTTTGCGGGAGAACGGGCCGACCTCGCGTTTCAATTGACCGATACGATGCGCGAGCTGCTCCGCAAGGAGGAGCTCGAAACCCTCTACGACACCCTGGAACTCCCGCTCGTTCCGGTGCTGGTCGAGATCGAGCGCGCAGGCGTTCGCATCGATGGTGCGGCGCTGGCGAGCCAGTCAGAGAAGATCGACCAGGAGCTTGCCCGGCTCGCCTCCTCGATCTACGAACAGGCGGGTGAAGAGTTCAACATCAACTCGCCGAAGAAACTGTCGGAGATCCTCTTCGACAAGCTCGGAATGCGTACGGAGACGATCCGCCGGACGACCAAGACCAGGGCGCAGTCAACCTCGTTCGAAGTCCTCGAGGAGCTGGCGCTCGCCCACGAGCTGCCCCGTCTGGTGCTGGAGTGGCGCGGGCTGATGAAGCTCAAAGGGACCTACATCGACGCGCTGCCAGAGCTGGTACATCCGAAGACAGGCCGCGTGCACACCTGCTTCAACCAGGCCGTGGCCGTGACCGGGCGCCTGAGCAGCAGCGATCCGAACCTGCAGAACATCCCGATCCGCAAGGATGTTGGGCGGGAGATCCGGCGAGCGTTTGTCGCCGAGCCCGGCAACGTCCTGATCTCCGCCGACTATTCGCAGATCGAGCTGCGAGTGCTCGCGCATCTCTCGGGGGAACCGGCTCTCATCGATGCGTTCAGTCGTGGCGAGGACATCCACGAGCGTACTGCGCTGCAGGTTTTTGGCACCAACAGCGGCCTTGGCGACCACGAATTGCGCAGTCGGGCGAAGATGATCAACTATGCCCTGCTCTACGGCAAACAGGCGTTCACGCTAGCCAAGGACATCGGCGTATCCCGCGACGAGGCCGACGCTTTTATCAAAGCCTACTTCGCCGGCTTCCCATCAGTGCGCGGGTTCATCGATCAATTGCTTGCGACCGCGCGCGATACCGGTGTGGTGAAGACGATGTTTGGCCGCCGCCGCCTGATGCCCGATCTGAACAGCCGCAACCGCCAGATCCTCGCAAAAGCAGAGCGAGAAGCAACCAACTTCCCGATCCAGGGTTCAGCCGCCGACATTCTCAAGAAGGCGATGATCGACGTCCACGCTGCGCTCGCGACCGCCACCGGCGGACGCGCGAGGATGATCCTGACCGTCCACGACGAACTGCTGTTTGAAACGCCGAAGGCCGCCAGGGACGAGACCGCCGCGATCGTCCGCGAGCGGATGCAGGAGGCCGTGAAGCTGAAGGTCCCGCTCACGGTCGATGTCGGCATTGGGGAGAACTGGAAAGAAGCGAAGGGCTAGCTCGCTTCGCCCGCGCATCAATGCTGAATAGCATCACCCGCATTCAGCGTTCGCCATTCAGCAGTGACAGGCGAGAGCGCCTCACCGTGTCCAGTTCGCCTTGAACGCTTCCCACTCACTGAGCAGACCGGTCAGCGCAAGAGAAGGATCCTTGGGTGACAGACGGGCGGCGCGTTCGGGGATCAGGGCGTGGACGACGAGGCGATCGAGGTCGCCGCGGAGGATGACGCCGCGGTCCGGCGCGAGGCCGGCGCGCATCCAGGATGCGGCGGCGGCGCTCCAGGCCGCATCGAGATCTCCGCTGCCGCGCGCGGCCGCGACGACCCAGTAGCCGGCCGGCGTCGACCCGGGATCCTGCGCCAGCTCGGCGTACATGCGGTCCTTGATCCTGGCGTAGATCTCGAGGCGATCGTCCATCTGCCGCGTCTGCGCATAGCGATCGAGCGACGTGGCCCACCAGTCCAGCACCCGCGCGTGCGCTGCCGCACCGAGCAGGAGTGACGACCCGAGGATCGGTTCGAAGATGTGGGCAGCGGCGAGGAACTTGTCCTCGAGAAACAGCGTCTCGCCGAAACCGATCATCAGTTCGATCCGCTCACGGGCTTCAAGGTCCGCCGGATCGACCTCACGCAGTGACCGGCGTGCATCACCGAGAAGCGTCTCCGTGGGGGCCTTGCGGAAGCGTTCCAGCTGGATCCGTCCGAGAACCAGCCGCGCGGAGTTCGACGACTGAGGAGTGTCGAGGGCCATGAGCGCCTGACGTTCCGCTTCATCGAACAGCCCGGCGTTGTACAGGCGGCGCGCCTCGGCGAGATGATCCTGTGCAGCGACTGGTGCGGTCAGGCTGAGAACGAGCAGATACGTCGCAAGGACCGGAGACCAACGCACACAGGCGATGGTAGCACAGCCCAGCAGCGACACTAACTCGCTGCATGTCATGGACTTACATGCGATGACACAACTTTCGGATGCTATAATCGAGACTGATGGTTGAGCCGACCATCGTGCCGCGATCCGAGCATGCGATCACGCGGCGCGATATCGATCCCGACGCGCTCAAAGTTCTCTACCGGCTTCACGAGCACAATTACGTTGCATACCTCGTCGGCGGCAGCGTTCGCGACCTGCTGCTGCAACGCCGTCCGAAGGACTTCGACATCGGCACGTCCGCGCATCCCCACCAGGTCAAAAAGCTCTTTCGCAACTGCTGGATCATCGGCCGCCGGTTTCGGCTCGCACACGTCAAGTTCGGGCCCAAGACCATCGAGGTCGCGACCTTTCGGCGGCAGGTGGATTCATCCGGCCTCACACCGGAGGCCGAGAAAGCGCTCGACATGCCGGGCGACGCACCGCCGGAGCCGGGGACGCTCGCCGTGGATGAAGACACCGGGGACACGCTCGAACCCGAACGCGTTCCCCGGCCGCGACGACGCGCCGAAGATCACCTCATTCATCGCGACAACACCTACGGCACGCCCGAGGAAGACGCCTTCAGGCGCGACTTCACGGTCAACGCGCTGTTCTACGACATCGGAACCTTTTCGATCATCGACTACACCGGCGGGCTCCAGGATCTCGAAGCCCGGGTGATCCGGTCGATCGGCGATCCCGAGGTGCGCTTTCTCGAGGACCCCGTACGCATGCTGCGCGCGGTCGTCCTCGCCGCGCGTCTCGAATTCACCATCGATGATGCATCGCTCGATGCCATCGAGCTGCACAGGCACGAGATCCGCCGAAGCGCGCCGCCGCGGTTACTCGAGGAGTACTACAAGATCCTGCGCTCGGGACATGCCGCGGAAGCGTTCCGGCAGCTGTCGGGGACGGGGTTGCTGCGCGAGATCACGCCGGAACTCGAGGATGCGCCAGACGCCTTCTGGCACGCGCTCGAAGCGATCGATCGGTATCGCGAGGGATTCGCCTCGGCCCCGGACACCATGACCAACGCGATCCTCGCCGGCACGCTCCTGCATCCGCTCGGCCTGATCGGACGGCGGACGCGGTTTCACGCCGATCCCCTCGAACGGCGGATCGAGCTGGGGCTGCTGCCGGTGGCACGGCGGGACGTCGAACGCCTTCAGCAGATCTTCGCGATCATTCCCCGCGTGATGGACATCGACGCGCCGGGCCGCGCGCAACGCGCCCTGGTCCATCGGGCTTCGCTCGACGAAGCCCTCACCTGGATCGAGATCTTCGAGGATCGGCCCGATGTGGTCGAGCATTGGCGCGCGCTGAAGGGGCAGCGGCAACTGCCCGAACCCCATCACGTCCCGGGCTCCGACACGGGGGCTCCCTACCGCCGTCGTCGCCGCCGGCGCCGACCGCGGCGCAATCCCGCCTGACGAACCAGGGAGAAACTACAAACGCCAAACTGCAAACTCCAAACTTCAAACCTCGAATTTGGAATTTGGAATTTGGAGTTTGGAGTTTGGAGTTTGGAGTTTGGCGTTTGGCGTTTGGCGTTTCTAGAACACCACCCTCACGCCGGCACGGCTGGTGCGGGGAAGACCCAGGGTTCTTAGAGGCGTTCTCCCGACGTCCTGCTCTTCGTCGAGCACGTTCTCGACCGCGGCAAACAGTTCGATGCCGCGTCGCAGCAGCCATCCCGCCCGCGCGTCGATCATCGAGGACCTCTCCAGAACGAAGGCATTCTGGTCGTCGTCGAATTGCTGGCCGATGAACCGCCATTCGCCCGAGAGCCGAAGCGCGCCCCAGGATCCGCGTGCGCCGAGCGCGTGGTGCCAGCGTGGGACCTGTGGCACCCGCAGCCCTTCGAGCGGTCCTGCCGCAAACGACGAACCGGTGTAGGACGTCGCGGCCGTGAGCACTGCACCAGGCGCGAAGCGGAACTCTCCCTCGAGTTCGAGTCCGCCGGCGTGGATCCGGGCAGCGTTCTGCCGCTCGCGGATGATCGTCGGGCCGCCCGCCGACAGCGTCACGTTCACGATCGCATCATCGACGCGGCTCCAGAAACCGAGCGCGCGAAGCGTGAACCGGCGGGCGTGCCACGAGGCGCCTCCTTCGACACCACGAGCGCTCTCAGGACCGAGCGCAGGATTCGCCTGCGTGATGACGCTCCCGACTCGGAATGGACGGTACAGCTCGTTGATGGTCGGGCCCCGGTGCCCGCTTTGGAACGCCACGCGCAGCGTGAGCGCATCAGTTGCGGCATACGTCGCCCACAGTCTGGGGCTCACGAACGTGTGACTGTTGCTCTGCTCGAATTCCGAGCGCCAGTACTCGACGCGTACGCCTCCGCCGAAACTGCTGCGGCTCCGGTGGACGCTCGCTTGCGCGGCGGCGGAAACGATGCCGTGATCCGGCGTTCTCACGGTTGGTGTCTGTGGGACGCCGGCGAGGTTGAAGGAGGTGTCCGCAAGTTCGGCGCTCACGAACCGGCCGGACGCCGACGCCGAGACCGACCGCCGCCCGTCACTCCAGCCCCAGTCGGCGGCACCGCCGGCCGCCGTTGCGTGAACGTCCTGGGCGCTGGTCTGGCGCTCGGCGCCCCTGTCCGCGTCGACGGCGCTGAACGTCTGCTCATACCGTTGGGTCTGCGCGTACCCGCGGGCGCTCCAGCCCCGGCTGCTCGCCACATTGGCCGAGACGACCGTCACCCTCGTGCTGTTTCGCTGAACCGGAGTCCCGTTGCGACGGGACTCACCGAAGTGCGAACCGCGCAACTCGAGCCGCGTCCCCGAACTCGCCCAGTCGACGGCCCCGTGCGCGGACCCGTATCGAGACCCCGCCGGCGTGTCGACCGGTCCCCGCGATTCCGGAGCGATGGTGATGAAGCCATCGGTCGTGAAACCCTCGCCGGCCGCGAACAGGCCGAGATCGCCCATGCGGTCACCTACGTAAGCTGAACCGCGCGCCGTGGAATGTGAGCCTCCCTCGGCGAGAACGCGCACGCCCGGCGCGCGGATGGCCGTCAGCGAAACGACGCCGGCGAGCGCGTCCGCCCCATGGATGTCGCCGGACGCGCCCCGGGCCACCGCCACCTCCTGGATCGCCGTAACCGGCACGCGATTCCAGTAGATCCAGCCTCCGACCGGATCGTTGAGCGGCACCTGGTCCGCCAGTACGAGCGCCCGGCTCGAGCCGGATGCTGCCAGCCCGCGCAACGTCACCCCTTGCGTCGTCGGATTGGCGACGCGCGATGAGGACCGGCGGAAGAGGCTGAATCCCGGAACGGAGCGCAACGCGTCATCAAGCGTAGGGGACGGATTGGTCGCCAGCGCGTCGGATCCGAGCACCGTGACCGCGGCCGGCGTCGAGATCGAGGGAGCGGCGCTCACGACGGTCACGGTCTCCGAGATGCGGGGACGCTGGAGATCGGCGATCTGAATGACGAGCGGCAGGAGGACCGTGGCGAAATCCATCGCTTCAGTGCAGGTCCGGGTTGGCGACGAACCGGTAGCCCACCCCGCGGACGGTCAACAAATGCTGGGGATTCGAGGGATTCACCTCGATGTAGCGCCGCAGGCGGACGATGAAGTTGTCGATGGCGCGGGTGTCGGTGTCCTCGCGCAGCGACCAGACATCTTCGAGCATCGCTTTGCGAGACACCGCTTTCCCCTCGTGTTCGATGAGGTAGCGGAGCAGGTTTGCCTCCATCAGTGTCAGAGGGAACGCGCGATCCTCGACGCGGATCTCGAGCGCGTCGAAGTCGATCGTGCGTCCCGCGAACGTGTAGACGTCGCTGCTCTTCCTCGACCAGGTGCTTCGCCTGATCAGGCCGTTGATGCGGGCCAGCAGGATCGCGAGTTCGGTCGGCTTGGGCAGGTAATCGTCCGCGCCGGCGGCGAACCCCTTGATCACGTCTTCCGGCCGTCCTCGTGCGGTCAGGATGAGCACCGGAACGAACCGTCTCGCGGCTCGCAGCTCGGAGACGACCGCAAACCCGTCTTTGCCAGGCAGCATCACGTCGAGCACGACGAGGTCATACGACTCCCGCCGGCTGTCGACCAGGCGTTCGAGGGCCGCTTCACCCGTATCGACGATTTCGGTGGTGAACCCCTCGGCGTCGAGATTGAACTTCAAGCCGTCCGCGAGGTGCTGTTCGTCTTCGACGATCAGGATTCGCGCAGCGGTAGAACTGGTCATGTCTGTTCGGAGGGGCGCGGAAGAAGAATGGTGAACGTGCTGCCCCGGCCCGCACCTTCACTCTCGGCGAATGCCTTGCCGCCGTGGCGGCGCGCGACCGACCGTACGATGAACAGCCCGAGGCCGCTTCCTTTCGTGCGGACCGACATCCCGTGGATCCGGTAGAACCGCCGGAACACGCGCTTCAACTCGTGCTTCGAGATGCCCGGACCGTGGTCAGCCACCTTCACAGCGTATCGCGAACCATCCGCGGTCTCCTCGATGCTGACGCTGATGCTGGGGTCCGAAGCCGAATACTTGACCGCGTTGTCGATGAGATTCCAGACCGCCACCTTGAGTTCGTCCGCGTCGCCGATGACGACCGGCGCGCCATTGGTCCGCGACTCGAAACTCATCGCGTCGTCGGCCAGACGAAAGCGTGTTCTCGCCAGAGCCACGCATTCGGCGGTGATGTCGTGCAGGTCCACAGGGGCATACGCGATCCGGCGGAACTTCGACTGCGTGCTCCCCGCGCGCAGGACCTGCTCGATCGTGTGGAGCAAACGGTCGCTGTCATCCAGCATGATCCGGTAGAAGTCCTGCCGCCTGGCCTCGTCGAGTTCCCGCGTCTGCAAGGTCTGCAGGTAGAGGCGGATCGACGCCACCGGTGTCTTCAACTCGTGGGTGACGGCGTTGATGAAGGAATCGTGCTGCTCGTTGCGGCGGATCTCGCGGACCAGAAAGATGGTGTTCAGCACCAGGCCGGCGATGATCACGAGAAACAGAATCAGCCCGAGAACGGCGAGCACGCCGCGCGTCCAGTTGATGACCAGCCAGCCGACGTTCAGACCGACGGCAATGGCGACGAGGCAGATGCCGAAGACGGTGAAGAAGATGACGGATCGGCGCCGCCCGCTGATCATGGTCTGAGGATATCAGTGTAGGGATCAGGGATCAGGGAACAGGGAACAGGGGGCAGGGGTCAGGGAACAGGGGTCAGGAATAGGGGTCAGGGACCGGGGATCAGGGGAGCCTGGATCGGCACAGGCGGACGCCGGGCAAACAAAAACGGCCGGTCGCTTCAGCAACCGGCCGGGCACTCTGTCTTTCCTAATCCCTGATCCCTGATCCCTAATCCCTGATCCCTGCCCCCTGTTACGCCGCTTCCTCCGCGGGTTGCGCCTTGCGGATCTTGGCGACCTTCAGGTCGCGGACGATGCCGATCGCATTGAGGACCTTGAGGGTGATCCAGGAAATGTCGAACTCGTACCAGGCGAGGCCGTGGCGGGCCGACACCGGGTGGGCATGGTGGTTGTTGTGCCAGCCTTCGCCGAACGTGAGCAGCGCGACCCACCAGCTGTTGCGCGAATCATCGCGGGTCTGGAACCGGCGCGACCCCCACATGTGCGTCGCCGAGTTCACCAGCCACGTGGCGTGCAGCCCCACGACGACGCGCAGGAAGATGCCCCAGAGCACGAGCGGCCAGCCGCCGATCGCGAGCAGGATCAGGCCGAGCACCGTGAGCGGTACGAAGTGCCAGGTGTTCAGCCAGCGATAGAAGGGATCGGCTCCGAGGTCGGGGGCGTACTTCGCCATCACGGTGGTGTTGTTGTGATGTGAATCACCGAACAGGATCCATCCCATGTGCGCCCAGAACCCGCCATCGTGCGGCGTATGCGGGTCGCCATCGTGATCGGAGTGCTGATGATGGACGCGGTGGGTGGCCACCCAGAAGATCGGCCCGCCCTCGAGCGTGAGGGTTCCGCAGAGCGCCAGGAAGTACTCGAACGCCTTTGACGTCTTGAACCCACGGTGCGTGTGCAACCGGTGGTAGCCGAGGCTGATGCCGAAGCCAACGGCCAGCCAGTGGAGCGCGAACGCCACGAGCAGGTTCGTCCAGGTGAAATGAAACAGCGCCCAGACGGCGCCCACATGGAACAACACCATCACGACCGCGGTGATGTAGTTCAGCGTCGTCAGATTGTATGGAAGTCTTTTGGATGTAAATGTCGAAACGGACAACGAAGGCTCCTCGCTAACGATGACGAGCCTCCAAAATACCAACCGACCGTTCGCTCGATTGTAAGAGTTCTGTACAAACGACCGGCCGGCGCGAACGCCGGCCGGTCTCTGACGATTTCGAAAGGAATCTGACGTTTCTGTGCAGGCGTTCAGCCGTTTTTCCGCTCGAACTCCTGCATGAACTGGACGAGCGCGTCGACGCCTTCCTCGGGGAAGGCGTTGTAGATCGATGCGCGCATCCCGCCGACCGACCGGTGCCCTTTCAGCCCGTCGAGCCCCGCGGCGGCCGCTTCCCTGGCGAACGTCTTCTCGAGTTCCTCGTTCCCGAGGCGGAAGGTGACGTTCATCTTCGATCGGCTGCCCGGCTGCGCATGCGCGCGGTAGAAGCCGGTCCGGTCGATCTCTGCATACAGTTTCCCGGCTTTGCGCGCGTTGACCTTCTCGATCGCCTCGAGGCCGCCCTGCTTCACGAGCCACTTCAACACCAGTCCCATCACGTAGATGGTGAAGACCGGCGGCGTGTTGTAGAGGGACTTGTTCTGCGCGTGAATCGTGTACTGAAGCATCGTCGGCAGCGACGATGGGGTCCGCTTCAGCATGTCGTCGCGAAGGATGACGAGCGCCACGCCGGCAGGTGCGAGGTTCTTCTGGGCGCCGGCGTAGATGAGCGCGTACTTCGAGACGTCGATCGGCCCGCTGAAGATGTCCGACGACGCGTCCGCGATGAGGGGGACGTTACCCACGTTCGGCACGTAGTCGAACTCGGTCCCGAAGATCGTGTTGTTGGTCGTGTAGTGGACGTAGGCGGCGTTGGGATCCAGCGTCAGTTCTTCTTGTTTCGGGACCCGGGCGAAGTTCTCGGCCTCGGTCGTCGCCGCAATTTTCACGCCGCCTACCCGCTTCGCCTCTTTCACCGCCTTCTGCGACCACGATCCGGTCACGATGTAGTCGGCCGATCCCCCCTGCGGCAGCAGGTTCATCGGCACCATCGAGAACTGCAGGCTCGCTCCTCCCTGGAGGAAGAGCACGTGGTAGCCGTCGGGGATGCCGGCCAGTTTCCGGATGTCGGCTTCGGCGGTCTGGATGACCTCGTCGAAGGCCTTCGACCGATGGCTGATCTCGAGGATCGACATGCCGACGCCCGGCAGCGCGAGCAGGTGCTCGCGCGCCTCCTCGAGCACTTCGAGCGGCAACACCGCCGGTCCGGCGGAGAAGTTGTAGATGCGCGTCTGTGAGGTCGTCATGAGATCCCCCTGGCTCTGAATGTCTTCGACTAGAGCGTTACCACCTGCAGGTCCAGCACGTCCTGGTTCTGTTTGATGCGGTCGGCGACGTCCGAGGCGGGCGCACCATCCAGATTGATCCGCGCGACGGCGGCCTCGGCCCCCTCGAAGACGATGTTCTCGGTTTCCTGCACGTTGAGGTTGGCTCCGCGCAGATGGCCGAAGACGTGTGCGAGCACTCCAGGGCGATCGCGGTGTCGCACCACGAGCATGTGAGTGGCCGGCGTCCGCTTCGCGAGGTTGACCACGTTCGGGACCTGACCGGTCTCCTTGTAGCTGCGGATGATGCGGACGGTCTCGGCGGCAATGGCGTCCTGGGCCTGGTCGGTCGAGGCGCCGATGTGATGGGTGCCGTAGACACCGGGAAGCGAGATCAGCTCGTGGGTGAACTCGCCCGTGGCCGCCGACGGCTCGTTCTCGAACACGTCGAGCCCTGCCCGGATCTGCTTCTCGCGAACGACCTGTGCCAGTGCGGCGTGGTCCACGACCTCGCCGCGCGCCGTGTTGATGAACATCGCTCCCGGCTTCATCCGTCCGAGCACGTCTGCGTTGATCAACCCCTTCGTATCAGGGCCGAGTGCGACGTGGACGCTGAGGATATCAGCGCGCTCGGCGACAGCGGCAGGCGACGGCGCGAGCGCGATCGACACCAGACGGGCCGCGTCCTCCAGCTCGAACAGCTTCAGTTCCTGCGCCGAGAGCGGACCGTTCTGTCCGTCGTAGCGCCGGCTCCAGAGCACGAGGTTCAGGCCGAACCCCGCCGCGCGGCGGATCATCTCGCGACCGATGCTGCCGACGCCGAGCAGGCCGAGCGTCTTGCCGTAGAGACCCTGCGCTTTGGAGTACTCCTTCTTGTTCCACTTGCCGGCCCGCAGATCGATGACGTTGTCGGGCACCCGGCGATCGAGCGCCAGGATCAGCGCGAACGCCAGTTCGGCCACCGCAATCGCGTTCTTGCCCGGGCAATTGGACACGTAGATGCCGCGCTTGGACGCGCCGGCAACGTCGATCGTGTTGTAGCCGGCGCCTGCGCGGACGATCAGCGACAACCGGCCGGCGTCGAGCATCGGCGCCGTCACCTTCGTGCTGCGGACCACCAGCGCATCGGCGCCCGTCGTGCGGATCGCCTCGGTCAGCGCGTCATCCTTGAGGTCCGGCTCGTAGACGACCTCACACCCCGCGGCCGTCAACCCCTCGAGGCCGCTCTTCTCGAACTTGTCAGCGACTAGAACTTTCATATCGTGTGAACCAGCAGGCCGTCGCGAAGCTTCGGCTCGAACCATGTCGATTTCGGCGGCATGATGCCGCCTGCGTCAGAGATGACCATCAGGTCCTCGACCGAGACAGGGAACATCGAAAAGGCGACGGCGGCCCGACCCGAATCGACCGCCTTTTCGAGCGCGCTCGTGCCGCGTGCGCCGCCGACGAAATCGATCCGCTTGTCGGTGCGCACGTCGCCGATGCCGAGGATCGGCTCCAGGACGGCCCGCTGCAGCAGCGCGACGTCGAGGCTGTTCGCGCGAGAGTCGTCTTCGGGGCGCACGCCGCTGAAATCGAGCGCGTACCACTTGCCCGCGAGATACATCCGGACGTCGCCTTTGCGTTCGGGCGTCGGCGTTCCGTCGGAAATCCCCACCACCTGGCGCAGGTCCGCCAGGAACTGTTCGGGCGAGCGCCCGGCGAGGTCCTTGACGACGCGGTTGTAGGGCAGCACCTGCATCTGCGCGTCGGGAAAGGCCACGGCGATGAACGTGTTCGCGTCCGCGGCGTTTTCGGTCGTCCCCACGCGATTGCGCAGTTCGGCGCGTGCGCGCGCGGCGCTCGCCGCGCGGTGATGGCCGTCCGCAATATAGAGAGCCGGGATGGCGGCGAAGCCGTCCACCAGCGCCTGCGTCTGATCGAGACCCGCCCGCCAGACGGTATGCTGCACGCCGTCGTCTGCCGTGAAGTCGTAGACCGGCTCGCCGGCCGCGATCTGCTTCACGATCCTGTCCACGTTCTCGTCGGCCTTGTAGGTCAGAAAGACGATGCCGGTCTGCGCACGCAACTCGACGATGTGCCGGGTGCGATCGTCTTCCTTGTCCCGGCGCGTGCGCTCGTGTTTCTTGATGATGTCGGCCTCGTATTCGTCGACGGAAAAGCAGCCCGCAACGCCGGTCTGTTCATGGCCCCCCATCCGCAGGCGATAGAGATAGAGCGAGGGGACCTCGTCGATCTGGAGCGGAGCGCGGTCGCGCAGCGCCTCGAAGTTCTCGCGGGCCTTGTCGTAGACCGCGGGTGAGTACGGATCCGTCCCGGCCGGCAGGTCGATCTCGGAACGGGTGACGTGAAGAAAGCTCAGAGGATTGTCCGCCGCGAGTTGCCGCGCCTCTTCAGTGCTGACCACGTCGTATGGGACCGAAGAGACAGCGGGAGCGCTTGCGGGTGCAGGCCGCAACGCGCGGAACGGATGGAGCTGAGCCATCAGGACATTGTGTCCGAGGGCACGGGAAAGTTCAACGGGAGGAAACGGCGAACTCCGAACGCCGAACTACGAACGCACCGCCTTCATAGTTCATAGTTCGGCGTTCGTAGTTCGGAGTTTCTAGTTCGGAGTTCTCAGGCTGTCGTCGTCGGCCGCTCTCACGGCGTCCGGTTTCGCCTGCGCCGCCTCGGCGAGCACCGTCGCCATCCGACCACGCAACTGCTCGGCCTGCTCGCGGAAGTGTGCCAGGTGAACCCCGGCGATCGGCTCACCCGGAGGCATCCGGCTGTGTTCGGTTCGAGGATTCACGAAGACGCCGTTCTTCCGCACGCGATAGTCGAGATGCGGACCCGTGGCGGTGCCGGTCGCGCCGACGTAGCCGATGACTTCACCCTGCGCCACGCGGCTGCCGGCGCGGATGCCTTTCGCAAAGCGCGAGAGGTGGAGGTAGTAGGTCTCGTAACCGCGGGCGTGACGGAGGCGGACCTGGTTGCCGCCGCCGCCGGCCCAACCCGCCGACACCACCGTCCCGGCCGCGACGGCCACAACGGCCGAACCGTACGGCGCGCCGTAGTCGACGCCGAGATGTGCGCGGTAGGTGCCGTGCACGGGATGCTTGCGGCGCAATGAGAAGCCCGACGTGATCCGCGGCTCGAATTTCAGGGGGCTCTTCAGAAAGAACCGCCGGAGCGAGCGGCCGTCCTGATCGTAGAAGGCCGACTTGCCGGTCGCCGGATCCGTCCAGCGAAAGGCCTGGTGCTCACGACCGCCGGCCACGAAGCGCGCGGCGAGAATGTCGCCGTAGCCGGCGAACTCTCCGTTGTAGGTGGACTTTTCGAAGACCACCTCGAAGCCGTCACCGGGCTGCAGATCGCTGTTGAAGTCGATCGTGCCGCCGAACACGTCCGCCATGGCCAGCGCGAGCTGAATCCGCTCGCCGGCCGCATCGAGCGCCGCCACCAGCGAATTCGTCCTGCCGCCGATGCTGCCGCTCACCGCGAGGACTTCGGTCTCCTTCTCGATCGGGACGACCGCCGCCTCGAGTTCGCCAGGACGCTTGTGATCCGGATTGAAGATGCGGAGGAAATTATCGGCGTCGATCTGGTACTCGAACTCGCGGAGCACACCGTCGAAGGACCGGACCAGCTTGTAGGGGCGTTCGGCGCGCAGCTCTCGCGGGTTGAAGACGCCCCTCACCGAATTCACGGCCGCGTCGACGAGCCCCACCGCAAGCTCGTGCTGGCGCAGCAGGCTGTCGAGCGTGGCGTTTCTGGGCACCCGCGCAGTGATCGTTTCGACCTCAGCTGGAAGCATGAGGTCCGATCCTGCCTTCCTGACCTGCTCGATTGACGGCTCGGTCGCGCACGCCGCGAGAACGGCCGCAAGCCCAAGCGTGACAGATAATTGCCGGCTCATCAGAAGACGGCAGTTTACGTCAGAAGATACGGCCGGGGCAACCCGGCAAACGACCTACCGGGAAGGCATGACCCATACGCTCCAGGTGCCGGACTTACGGCTGTGGTAGGCCACCTTGTCCCCCTCCGGCGCCCACGTGAACTCCTCTGCCGTCGGATCCGCCAGGATCCGGGTCATCGACGAATCGGTCAGGTCCAGCAACCACGCCCCGTCACGATCGACCTGGAATATGACCCGCCGACCATCCGGTGAAACAGCCGGCGTCCTGACGAGACGCCCCTCTTTCGGCGAGGGGTAGACGAACTGGGATCCGTCTTCGAGAGAACGGACAATCAACCGGGTTTCGTGGCTGTACGCGATCCGTTTGCCATCCGGGAACCAGGCGGCCCCCCAGGGCTGGCCGACACGATGAGACGTGACCCGTGTCGCGTCCCCGCTCTCGATGTCGAGCAGCCACAGGTTCCAGACCCGCGGCCGGTCTCCTTCGGCGCGGACGAAGGCGAGGCGCCGGCCATCCGGCGACCAGCTTGGCACGGCGGCGAATCCCTCGCCTGTGACACGTCGCACGTTCTCGCCGTTGGCGTCGGCGATGTAGACGGCGCGCTCCCCGTCGCGGTCCGAATCGAACGCGATGAACCGTCCATCGGGCGATGGCCGCGCATGGAAGTTTCGGGCGTCGTCGTCGATGATGCGCGTGACCCGGAGGACGGCGCCGGCCGGATCGGTCTCGGCGCGCATGAGGGCGCTCGAACCTCGGCTCGCCGAGTGATAGAACACCGCCGATCCGACCGTCGCGAACGCCGGCGAGAAGCCGACGCTCTCCTGGAGCAACGCGGGTTGAACCATTCCGGCGGTGGTGGACGATACCGGAAGGACGGCGGTCGACTCCGGCGCGGGATCGGGCGCGGGAGCACCGCTGTCCCAGACACCCGGCAGCATCGCGACGGACACCAGCGCGGCCATCGAAATGACGGCGAGCACGGGACGGGGCTTCAGCGCTTCGTGGACCGCGCGGGGCCGGAGCGCCGCGATCCGGAACCTCGCCAGCGCCCCCTCCGTCGGCGCATCATCGAATGCCTCGATGCTGGAATGGACGACGGTCCGCGTGCGGATCGCCTCCTGGAGCACCGGCCACACCGCCCGGATGACGACGTCCTCGTCGAGACCCGCAGCGCGCGCGTACCGGGTCAACTGGATTCGGCCGTAATGTCCCGCCGGCCAGTTGATGAAGTATCCCCACTCGAGTTCGCGCAGGAGCGACACCGGGATGCGGCTTCGCTCGGCGATCTCGCCGAGCGTCAGGCCGGTGGACCGCCGGGCGCGGCGAACGTCCGAGATCGTGAGGCCGTCGAGCGTGGCATCGGCTTCGGAGTTGTGGGCGACAACCTCGGTCCAGCGCCGGCAAAGCGACTGCACGGTCGCGGCGCCATCGTCGTCGCCGAACCGCGCGATCGCGTCGGCGAATTCCTCGACGGAGCCGAATGGCGGAAGGTCGAGGGAGTGGAGCGCACGGGCCACGATGATCCGGAGGGCGCCGGCCACGCGGTATTCCGGCGGCGCATCGAATCCGGGCAGCAGCGCATCCAGCAGATGTCCCGCGCGGTCGATGGTCACGCCTGGCGTGACCGGTCCATCCACGTGAATGGATCCATCGCTCGAGAAGCGGAGCAGGTTTGGCGAGGGGATCCCGGGAAGCTGTCCCTGCAACGCGCGACGAATGACATCGAGCGCTGCCGTGACGGCTTCGGATGGACGGAGGCGAATGCCAGCCGCACCAAGGTCAGCCAGCGAGATCCTGCAGCTCGGCGTCGACATCTGCGGACGCCTTTGCTACTTCCCTGCCAGAGCGAATACGCCCCGAAAGGCCGCCTGTTTTCAGCGGGTTCCTTGAACGTGGTCGAGCCTTCCGGGGACAGGTTGCTGTCCCCGAAAGGAGAAACCATACAGCCCGACCGTCAGCGCTTCACGGAGATCTGCAGCAGCTTGCGGAATCGCACCGGCGTGCCGTTCAGCTTCGCAGGTGTGTACTTCCAGTCCTTGGCGGCGGCCAGGAGCGCGGCATCGTACACGGGATGAATTCTGGCGCGCAGCGTCATCGAGATCACCCGGCCTTCCTCATCGATCACGAGGTCGAGGACGCCGGCACTGCGCGCCATCCCGACAACGGCAGACGGCACGGAGGGCACGTCCTGCCGGATGATCGCCGGCGGCTCGATCCCCGGTTCCTCCGACGTGTAGACCCTGGGCTCTCGTGAAGCTGGCGGCTCCGGCTCCGGCTCGACCGGCGCCGGCTCTTCCTTGACCGGCGGCGGAACCGCGGCGGCTGCGGCAATCTCCGCAAACCCTGACGCGAGCGTCCGCATATCGGGCAGCCGCCCGTTCATCTGCGGATCGTCGAGCAGCGTGACGAGTTCATTGAACCGTGCGGCCGCCGATTCGAACTCCTTGCGGTCGTACGCCGCCTTGGCGTCGGCGTAACGCTCTGCGGCAAGATCCGGCAGCAGCCGCTGGCGAACGTCCGCGAAGGTGTCGCGAACGCGCGGCGAAGCCTCGGCCTCGCTCGGCCGGTAGAACGGATCGGCGCGAACGACCGCGGCAATTGCCGCTTCCGCCTCCTCGCCGCGGCCGAGGGCGAGCAGGCACAGCGAGCGGTATTGCTCGATCGTCCTGCGCACGGCCGGCGTGGTCGTCGCCAACGCGCTCAGATCGTCGAGAAGCGTCAACGCCTCGTCGTACCTCGCCGACGCGTACAGCTCACGAGCGGCCTCGATGCTGGCGGCGTCGGCCGTCATCGCGGCGGTGCCCCGGCTGCCGCCGAAGGCCGGTGCCTGGGCGAACAGGGGAACGCCGGCGGCGAGGAACATCACGGTTGCCAGGAGCAGCTTCATTGCGTCATCTCCACGCTGAGTCGAACGGGAACACCGGCGGTCACCGAGACGGCGTGGCGCCGCTCGCCGAACTGCGGATGCCGGAAAACGATTTCGTGCGGGCCCACCGGCACCGACAGGTTGCCGATCGGGGTCTCACCGACCCGCTGCCCATCGATGAAGACCTCGGCCCACGGAGTGGCGTTCAGGTTCACGGTGCCGTTCGGGATCTCGAGCGACAGCGTGTTCACGCGGCCGGCCTGGATGTTGATCGTCTTCGCCAGGCGAAGGCCGAGCGTCTGATTGACGAACTCGAGGTTGTGAGTCCCGGCCGCGAGCATCACGCGATCCGCGACGGTCGTGCCGAGCATGCGGCCACCCTCGTAGATCTCGAGGGCGAAGGGCAGCTTGACCGAGATCCAGCCGGCGAGCGGGGCCGACGGCGGTGCCGGAGGCTCCTCTGCCGGCGCTGCCGGCGTCGGCGTCGAGGGGGTCGCCGGCGTCGCAATCTGCTCCGGCTGCGGTGTCTGGGCGAATTCCAGGTACTGGGAAACCTCGGCGCCGGCTGCGAGCGTCAGGGGAATGACGCGCGGCACGCCGCGACGAAGCTCGAGGATGTGCGCCCCCGGGGCAAGGGTGATCTTCGCCGGCGTGACGCCACGCTCGACGCCGTCGACGAAGACCGGCACACCGGCCGGATTCGTTTCAACCGACAGCGTCGCCAACTCCGGCACGGTGTCCGCGACCAGGAACCTGGTGCTGGCCAGCCCTGCGGTCGCAAGGATCGCGATCGCGGCAGCGACAGCCATCCATTTCCTGCCCTTGACGGACGGCGAGGCTTCTACGGGCTGTGGTTTCGCCACCTCCGGCAAGGTGAACGGCTCGTCCGGGTCGAACGTCGTCACGTCGGCCCCGTCGTGTGGGACGTCCGAAGGCACGCCCGACAGCGGTTCCCCCAGGAGTTGCGTGATCTCGGGGACGGCATCGAGAGGGTTCGGCGTCACCGGCTCCGGACTGGCGGGGGGCGCCGGCGGCGCAATCGGGACCGTCTCGGGCGGCGTCGCGATTGGCGCAGCGGTGGCGATCTCTGCGACGGCGGGGTGCGCCGGCGGCGGCGAGGTCACGAGCAACGCGGAGATGTAGCGCGACAGGAACGTCTCGAGTGCGACCGGCGCGGCCACGTACATGGAGCCGTCGGCGGTAATCTCGTCGAACGCCGCCAGCGCCTCGGGCGCGGAACCAAACGCCCGGCGCACGTCGACCTGGAGGGCGCGGGCAAGCCACGAGCGCAGCGGCGCGGAAAGCGGCTGCTCCTCGCCGATGGCCGACCGCTCGCGTGCGCTGTTCAGCAGATCCGCCACGCCACGAGGGAACTCGTCCTCTCGCAGCGGACGGCCGAGGATCAACGAAAGCGCGACGACGCCGAGACCGGTGACGTCGGCCCGCTGATCGAACCGCGGAATGCCGGCGCTCGGCGGCATGGCCACCCGGAACTCGTGCCACAGGCGCTCGCGGCCGTACTGCATCTGTTCGACCGCCGCGCCGCAGACGTGTTCCGCGATGATCAGGCGGCCCTGCGGCGTCACGATCAGTCGCTCGGGAGCGATGAGTCCGTGGGCGGCATCGCGGGCGTTCTCGTGCATCAGCGCCAGCGCGGGCACCAGCTGCCGGATCAAGCAGAGCGCCGCGTTGATATCGAGATGGAGGTTGCGGTCCTCGGCGACGCGCAGAATGTCGGACAGGCGCGTGCCTTCGACGTGGTCGGAGACCAGTGACAGCGCCGTCGGGTATCCGGGCGCGCGGTCCACGCGGCGGACGCGCGCGAAGTAGACGTGCCTGAAATTCGCCAGCCGGGCGACCCGTTCTCTGAGCGCAAACTCGAAAGAGGGAACCGCCGTGAGGGCAGGGTTGATCCGGAGCACCTGTACCAGGTCACCGGTCGTAGGGTCCGCGGAAACGACGCGGTCTCCGATCCCATCGGAGAAAAGCGGCGCTTCCGGTCGTCCGGGAGAAGGGAGAGCAGACATTGCAACAATCGCTGGTGCAACGGCCAGACCACGCCATCTGCTCCAAAATCTTCCAGTACCCGGCGGCATGCGCCGGCAGGCGATTACAAGTCTGTCGGACGGCAGAAGGATCTGTAACGCGGCGGTGGGGTATTATTCGATCCTGCCATCTTTGTGAGCGTTCCTTGGGGAGGATTCGATGACACGTGGACTCCGGCTACGGCCGGTGATCGCGGGAGCCACACTGGCCGCGACACTGGCGCTCTCACCACTTGCCGCACAGGCACCGCAGGAAAAAGTCGACTACGACGCAATTTATAAGATCAAGGAGGAAGGGTTCTCCCGGTCGCAGGTCATGGACATCATGAGCTGGTTGACCGACGTGTACGGCCCGCGCCTGACGAACTCGCCCGGGTTCCGCAAGGCGGGCGACTGGGCGGTCAAGGAGATGACCTCCTGGGGACTCTCGAACGTGAAGCTGGAACCCTGGGTGACGCCGAACGGTCCGTTCGGACGGGGCTGGTCGAACGACAAGTTCTACATGCAGGCGACGACGCCCGGGGGCAGCTTCCCCATCATCGGCATGTCGCAGGCATGGACCCATGGCACGAATGGTCTCGTCTCCGGCGAGGCGATCCATGCGGTCATCGAAACGCCTGAAGACCTGGCGAGGTTCAAGGGACAGCTGAAGGGCAAGTGGGTGCTCACGGCGGCCATGCGCGACGTCCCGGCGCTCTGGACGCCGCCGGCCCAGCGCTTCACCGAGGAACAGTTGCAGGCGATGACGGTCGAGAGCGATAGCACCCCGCGCGGCGGGCGTGGCGCGTTCGGCCGCGGCGGACGCGGCGGTCGTGGCGGCGGCCAGAGCTTCGCCGCGCAGCGCGCGCAGTTCTACATGACCGAAGGTGCGCTCGGCCTGATCACGCCGGGCCGGGGAGACGGCGGGACCGTCTTCGTGCAGAGTGGCGGGTCGCGTGAGCCCAACGCTCCCGCGGCGCTTCCGTCGATCACCATCGCGGTCGAGCACTACGGACGCATCCTCCGCACGCTCGAGAAGAAGATGCCGGTGACGATCGAGGCCGACATCAAGAACACGTTCCACGAGGACACCTCCTCCTTCAACGTCATCGCGGAAATCCCGGGGACCGACAAGGCGGACGAGATCGTCATGCTCGGCGCGCACTTCGACTCCTGGCACGGCGGGACCGGCGCCACCGACAACGCGGCCGGATCGGCCGTGATGATGGAAGCCATGCGGATCCTGAAGCAGAGCGGGGTCACGCTGCGCCGCACCGTGCGCATCGGCCTGTGGGGCGGCGAAGAGCAGGGGTTGCTCGGTTCCCGCGCGTATGTGACCGATCACTTCGCCGATCGCACGACCATGGCGCTGAAGCCGGAGCACGCGAAGTTCTCGAGCTATTACAACGTCGACAACGGCACCGGCGCCATTCGCGGGATCTACCTGCAGGGCAATGAGGCGGTCGCGCCGATCTTCGAAGCGTGGATGAAGCCGTTCAACAACATCGGCATGGACACGATCACGATCCGCGACACCGGTGGCACCGATCACCAGTCCTTCGACGCGGTGGGCCTGCCCGGATTCCAGTTCATCCAGGATCCGGTCGAATACAGCACCCGCACGCACCACTCGACGATGGACGTTTACGAGCGCATTCAGGAAGAGGACATGCGCAAGAACGCGGTGATCGTGGCCGCTTTCGTCTACCACGCCGCCAACCGCGACGCCCTGCTGCCCCGCAAGCCGCTCCCGCGCCCGGCGGGCGGACGCGGAACGCAGTAGGTCTGATGCATTGTCAATGCTGAATGCTGAATGCTAAATGCTGGATGTTCGTCGCGAGAGTTCAGCATTCAGCATTCGTCATTCAGCATTGACACGCGCGCTTCTTTTCTTCGTCGCACTCGCGCTCTCCTGGACCTGGCCGCTCGTCACGCGGCTGTCGTGGCGGATCCCCCACGACCCGGGCGATCCAATCCTCAACACCTGGATTCTCTGGTGGAACACCCAGGCGGTGCCGTTCACCGCGGCCTGGTGGAGCCCGCCCGTCTTCTACCCGATGCCCGGAGCGCTGGCGCTCTCGGAGCACCTCGCGGGCATCGCCGTCTTCACGACCCCGCTGCAACTCGCAGGTCTCCCCCCGCTCGGGGCCTATAACGTCGCGCTCATCCTGTCGGCGGCGCTGTCTGGATACTTCGCCTTCCTGCTCGGCCGGCACCTCACCGGCTCGACCTTCGGAGGACTGATCGCCGGTATCGCATTCGGCTTTGCGCCGTACCGCGCGAGCCAGCTCGCGCATCTGCAGGTGCTGACGGCGCAGTGGATGCCGCTCGCGCTGTTTGCGATGCACCGCTATCTCGATGACGGGCGGCGCCGCTGGCTGCTCGTGTTTGCCGTCGCCTGGGTGCTGCAGGCGCTGTCGAACGGGTACTACCTGCTGTTCTTTCCGCCGCTGATCGGGTTGTGGCTCCTCTGGTTCGTGCGCTGGCGGACGGCGGCGCGGCGCGGGATCGACATCGCCGGCACATTCGTCGCCGCCTCGCTGCTGCTCGTGCCGACGCTGCTGCAGTACAAGGCGATCCACGACGCGCTCGGGCTTCGACGCACGCTCGGCGAAATCAGGATGTTCAGCGCGAAGCTGTGGTCCTTCAGTCAAACCGCTGACCTTCTCGCGTTCTGGCCCTCGGTTCGCTTCTACTCCCAGGAGGGATTCCTCTTCACCGGTGTCACGGTCGCGGCGCTGACCGTGGCCGGGCTCGCCGCGCTCGTGCTCCGCCGCCAGGTCCGGCAAGCAGTGAGCGCTCGCTCTCCACTGGTCTTCTATTCGGGCGCGGCACTGGTGTTTGCCTGGCTTTCCCTGGGACCCGGGGACGATCTGTCGCTGGCGCACGCGCTCATCCGACCTTACACCGCCCTCATGTGGCTGCCCGGGTTCGACGGCCTCCGCGTCCCGGCGCGTTTCGCGATGATGGTCGCACTCTGCCTCGCGATCGCGACCGCCATCGCCGCCGTCAGGCTTGCCCCCGGGCGGCGTCCGCTTCGCATCGCCGCGGGCGCCGTCGTGCTCGTCGCGCTGTTCGTCGACACGTGGATCGAGCCGCTGCCGATGTCGGCGCCGCCCCAGCGCGCGCTTGCCGAAGTGCCGCCCGGCGCCGTCGTCCTGGAACTGCCGGCCGACGACGAGCGGGTGAACGTGGCGGCGATGTATCGATCGATCTCGCACCAGCGCCCGCTGGTGAACGGATACAGCGGCCACACCCCGCCGCACTACGCGCTGCTCACGAGGGCGTTGCGGCGCGACGATCCGACGATCCTGACCAGTTACGCGCGGGGACGTCCGCTCGTCGTGATCGTCCATCGCCGGGAGGACCCGGAACGTGCGTGGAGAACGTTCGTCGAGGGAGCGGGCGGCGTGCTTCGGGAGGAATCAGGCGTCGGTCCCGTTTACGTGATCCCGCCGCAGCCATCCGCGCGGACGCCGCCGCTCGGAGACGATCTCACCGCGACACCGATCGAAACCGAGGCAGGCTACGCCGCGATCGACCTGGGGGCGGAGCGGACCGTCCGCGCGATCACGATCGCGCTGCGCTGGCGTTATGCCGAGATCGGCGCGAAACTCACCGTCGAAACGTCGCCGGACGGCGTGAACTGGTCGCAGGTCTGGGAAGACTGGACCGGCGAGCGGGCGCTGGCAGGCGCGCTCGAGGATCAACGCCTCATCCCGATGCGGATCTACCTGGACGATGTCCGCGCCCGGTATATCCGCGTGACCCCGGCGCCGCCGTGGGTCGCGCACGAACTCACCGCCAGCGCACCGCGGTGACGGTCAGGGCTTCATGCCCGGCTTCCATTCCGGCTTGAACGTCGAGTTGGCGAGCCAGCGGACCGGTTCCAGCATCGATCGAATCGCGTCGGTCATGTGGGCAAAGTCGATCGTGCCGATCTCGTCGGACGGCTGGTGATAGTCCTTGTGCAGCCCGAAGCTCGACACCGTGTGCGCGATCACGCCTCGCCGCGCGAACTGGATGTTGTCGGACCGCGTGAAGAAGTTCTGCTCCGGATGCGGATCCTGCACCAGCTTCGCGCCGCGATTCGCCAGCTCGGGCCCCAGGTTCGATCGCTCGTAGCCGGTGAGCCACAACGTGTGCGGCGGCACCTTCTCGTCGGGGCGCCCGATCATCTCGAACTGGAGATTGGCGACGATGCGGTCGAGCGGCACCACCGGCTTGTCGGCGAAGTAGCGCGAGCCGGTCCCTCCGCTTTCCTCGCTGCCGAACCAGGCGAACACGATCGTCCGCTTCGGCCTCGGTCCGGCGGCAAGCGCCTGCGCCAGCTCGAGCACCGCGATGCTCCCCGAGGCGTCGTCGTCGGCCCCGTTGTAGATCGTGTCCTTGTCGGCGCCGTCCGACTGCCCTGGCGACGCCGCCTGTCCCGGGCGTGCGGAGGAACGGCCCGTGCCGACGTGATCGATGTGCGCGCTCAGGAGGATGACTTCGTTCGCCTGGGTGGGGTCCGACCCGGTCAGCCGTCCGACGGCGTTCCAGGTGTGCGACGATTCGATCACCTTCACCTTCCCCTCGAGCGTGACAGGCGTTCCCGCGGCCAGCTTCTCGGCAACCGCATAGGCCTCGTCGTTCAGCGCCACGCATGACGGGCGCGCTGGTGCGGCCGGGGCGCCGACCGTGCGCGGCGCAATCCGCGGCAGCGTGCCGGCTTGCGCCCGGAACCCGCCGCAACCGTTCGATTTCGCCAGCACCATCGAGGCTCCGGCCAGTGCGGGCGTCAGTTCGCGGGTGACTTCGGGGACCACGACCACCGATCCCTTTGGCGCGGATTGCCCGGCCTCGAAGCGGGCGATCATCCCTTCCATCTTCGCGGCGTTCATGGAGGCGACGGTAAGTTCCTGGCCGTGCGTGTATCGACGATCGCCAAGCGTGAGCACCGGCGGCGTCGCGAGCGTCGGGCGTTCGATCCGGATCGTCTGCACGTATCCGCCGTTCTCGCCCATCGGCTCGAGCCCCCAGCGCCGAAGCTGCGAGGCGACGTAGGTCACCGCGATCCACTCGTCACGCGTCCCGCTTCCACGTCCGTTCATCGCATCGGACGCCAGGAACTCCATGTGGGCGCGAACGGAGTCTTCACCGATGGGCGAGGACGCCGAGGTGGTGACGGCAGCGGGCACGCCGGCCACGCTGGCGCTTCGCGGCGCGCAACCGGCAACCGCGATGACAAGGCTCAGAACGACGACACTCTTGCTGGGAAGCTCAGGCATGCTGCGTTGCAGGATAGCAACTCCAAACTTCAAACTTCAAACTTCAAACTCCAAAGCCGCCCAGATCCTGGAACTGGCGTTTGAAGTTTGAAGCTTGGGGTTTGGCGTTTGGCGTTTGAAGTTTGGAGTTCCGTCCCTCACTCCCCGATCGCGAAGAGGTGCCTTGCGCCGCGGATGTAGATGCGGCCGTTGGCGAGCGCGAGCGACGAATACACCGGTTCGTCGACCGTGTTGATCCGGACGATTTCGTACTTCGGGCCCGCCTTGACGAGGAACGTGTCGCCGTCCTCGCTGGTCATCGCGATCATCCCCTGGTAGGCCACCGCGGATCCCATGAAGTGCGTCGGCTTCGGCGGCCGGCCCCCTTCGTACACCACCTTGCCGGTCTGCGCGTCCAGGCACGTCAGGATCCCGTTGTCGGTCGAGAGGTACACGTGATCCTGATAGAGGATGTTCGAGAGCACGTAACCGGTCCCTTTCGAGTACTCCCAGGCAACCCGCCGGTCCTCGGGTTGCTCGCCGGTGCGGATGGCGATGATGTTCTTCGCGGGGAACCCCGCGGTGACCACGACGAGACCGTTGCCGACCAGGGGTGTGTGGATGGCGTTGCTCTCGACACCTTTCGTCCGCCACAACTCGGTTCCGGTCGCGGGGTCGTACGCAATGACGTGTTCGGTGCCGTTGGTCACCAGCTCGGTGCGAGTGCCCGCATTCACGAGGACCGGCGTCGACCAGCTGATCGACACCGGGCGCGTCGTCTTCCAGAGTTCCTTGCCGGTGGCCTTGTCGTAGGCGACCACCGCTGACGTCTTCTCGTCCTGATCGCGCTGGATGATGACCGAGTTGCCGAACAGCACGGGGGACGTCCCGGTGCCGAGGCCCAGGGTGTGGAACTTCTCGACGACCGTCCACGCGAGCTTGCCGTCGACGTCGTACGCATAGAGACCTTCGGGGCCGAAGTACGCGTACACCATCTTGCCGTCGGTGACCGCCGTCGGTCCGGCAAACGAGCTGCGCTCGTGCCGCGCGTCGAAGACCGGCCCTTCGTAGGCGGTCTGTTCCCACAGGATCTTGCCGGTTTTGGTGTCGAGCGCCAGCACCTTCAGCGTGTGCTTCTTGTCGCCGGCGACCGACTGCGGGTGCGGCTGATTGATCCGGACGGACTCGGGGACCACGCCCGGCACGACCTCTCCTTCGACCGCGCTGGTCAGAAAGATCCGGTCACCCCACACGATCGGCGACGAGTGGCCGCGCGGCAGCTCCGTCTTCCAGACGACGTTCTTGTCGGGCGCCCACTCCGTGGGCAGCGATGTTTCTGATGAGATGCCGCGCCCCTGAGGGCCGCGCCACTGCGGCCAGTTCTCGGCGGCAATTCCGGCGGTCAACGCAAAACACAGGGCGAACGTAATGAAGTCAGGACGACGCATGCAGATGGTGGCTCCTTCGGCCCGGAAATTATAGAGGCCGCCTCCGGTAAACCGCGGATGTCGTGACGAACCCCCGGCTCCGATGGATGAAGGGAGCCGTGTCAGGGACCGCTCGTGTCGCCCTGGGCTGCAGGGCGAAGGTGGATCGGATCCCCGTCAAAAGCGGGTGATATTCTTGGAAACGTCTATGCCTTTCAAGCTTTCGCGTGGCGTACGTGTGTGGGTTGCGGCGGCACTGCTGGTGCCGGCGACGGCCGTATTGAGCGGCGCGGACTGGCCCGAGTGGCGGGGCCCGGCGCGAACCGGATCGTCCACGGAAACGGGGCTTCCCGACCGGTGGTCGCCGTCAGGCGAGAACGTGGCCTGGCACGTGCCGATCGGCGGGCGCTCGGCTCCCGTGGTCTTTGGCGACCACCTCTACCTCCAGACCTCGGTCGGCTCGGGCGCGACACTCCAGGAGCGGCTCATCTGCTTCAACGCCGACACGGGCCAACAACTCTGGGAACATCGCTACAACCTCTTCACGAGCGACGTGCCTCCGCACCGGATCGCGTGGTCCTCGCCGGCGGTGGATCCCGCAACCGGGAACATCTTCGCCATCAGCGGCGGCGGCCTGCTCATGTCGCTCTCGCCCCAAGGCAAGCTGCTGTGGGAACGATCGCTCGCCGAAGAGTTCGGCATGTGGACGACCCACGGTGGACGCATGTCGTCGCCGGTCGTGGACGGCGATCAGGTGATCGTCAGCGGCCTGACGTACGTGTGGGGCAGCTCGGCGAACGGCGCCCACCGGTTTCTCTCGTTCGACAAGACCTCTGGACGCACGTTCTACGTGAGCGCGCCTGAGGGTCGGCCCACCGACACCATCTACGCGAATCCGTTCATCACGACCGTCAACGGCATGCGGATGTTCTTCTCGGGCGGCAGCGACGGTGCGATGCACGGGCTCAAGATCAACACCGGTGAGAAGGTGTGGAGCTGGCGCGTGAGCCAGCGTGGTCTCAACACCGCGGCGCTCGGAGTCGGCAACGACATCATCGTCACGCACAGCGAAGAAAACCTGGGCTCGAGCGACATGGGCATGGTCGCCGCCGTGCCGATGACGTCGAAGGGGGACCTCACCGACAAGGACGCGCACTGGATCACGCGCGGACTCCAGGCCGGCTATGCCTCGCCCGTCAGCGACGGCGAGCGCATCTACGTCGTCGACAACGGCGCCGTGCTCATCGCGGTCGATCTGAAGACGGGTCAGGAGCTGTGGAGAGAGCATCTGGGCACCATCGCGAAAGCCTCGCCGGTGCTCGCGGATGGCAAGCTGTACATCGGAACCGAGAACACCGGCGACGCCGGCGGCAAGTTCTACATCATTCGCCCGACCGCGGAGAAGGCGGAGATCCTCGATCAGGATTGGCTCGGCACCCCTGAAAAGTCGGACCTGATCATCGCGTCGCCGATCGTCGCGCGCGGGCGGATCTATCTGACGTCCACCAACGGGCTCTTCGCGATCGGCCCGAAGGGCACACCGAGGTCGACCAGCAAACCAAACGGAACGAATGCCGCTCCACCGCCGTCGGCGGGGCCGGCGACGGTCATGCAGGTCACGCCGACCGAGTTGATCCTGAAGCCGGGTGAATCGATCGCGTTGCACCTTCGGTTGTTCGATGCCAACGGCAACCCGGTGAAGAGTTCCGGGACTCCGACCTGGACGATCGAAGATTTGAAGGGAACGGTGTCCGGCGGCACGTTCACGGCGGACGCGGCCGCGGGGGCACAGGCCGGCGTCGTGAAAGCCACCGTCGATGGCGTCAGCGGCGCCGCGCGGATCCGCGTCATCCCCGATCTGCCGTGGACGTTCGACTTCGAGGGGGCCACGGCGGTGCCGACGCACTGGATTAATGCCACCGGCAAGTTCGAGGTCCGCGAGGTCGACGGCAACAAGGTGCTGGTGAAGCTGGCGAACAACCCATTCGCGTTCGCTAAGCGCACTCGCCCGTTCCTGGGTCCGCCTGACCTGAGCAATTACACCGTCGAAGCGGATATCCTCGCGAAAGAGGTCCGCCGCGTCATGCCGGACGTCGGCATCGTCGCGCAGCGCTATGAACTGGCGCTGTTCGGCAACCACCAGCGGCTCGAGCTGCAGCCGTGGCAGCCGGAAACCACGCGGACGGTGAAGAAGCCGTTCACGTGGGCCAAGGACGCCTGGTACGTCATGAAGCTCGAGGTGCAGACGCTGGATGGCAATAACGTCCGCGCGCGCGGCAAGGTGTGGCCGAAGGGTGAGCCCGAGCCGGCGGAGTGGACGATCGAGCGTGTGGACCCGATCGGGAATTTGAAGGGCAGCCCCGGCCTCTACGCTGACGTGCCCAACGCGGACGCGAAGGGCGGGTCGGAGATCTACTACGACAACATCAAGGTCTATCGGAATCAGAAGTAGGGATCAGGGATCAGGGAACAGGGATCAGGGATCGGGGAACAGGGATCGGCGAACAGGGAATAGGGATCAGGGAATAGGGATCAGGGGATCGAGAACAGAGATCGGGAATAGATACAGGCAGACACGATGAAGAAAACGATCATTCTCGCGGCGCTCGCGATTGCCGGCAGTTCATACGCGCTTCTCGCCTCGGATCCAGGTCCCGAGTGGCCGATGTGGGGCGGCACGCCCGACCGCAACATGGTCTCCTCGATGAAGGGACTGCCCGTCGAGTGGGACCTGAAGTCGAAGACGAACGTGAAGTGGGTCGCCGAGCTGGGTTCGCAGACCTACGGCAACCCGGTCGTCTCCGGCGGCTACGTGCTGGTCGGCACGAACAACGAAGCGATGAAGGATCCCAACGTCAAGGGCGACAAGGGGGTCCTGATGGCGTTCCGGGAGTCGGACGGCGAGTTCATGTGGCAGGCCGTGCACGACAAGCTTGCGTCCGGACGCGCGAACGACTGGCCGTTCCAGGGCATCTGCTCGTCCCCGCTCATCGACAACGGGATCGTCTACTACGTGTCGAACCGCGGCGAGGTGATGGCGGTCGATCTCGACGGCTTCCGCGACGGCAAGAATGACGGTCCGTTCACCGACGAGAAGGCAACGAGTGAAACCGACGTCGACATCATCTGGCGCTACGACATGATGGAGGAGCTCGGCGTCATGCAGCACAACATGGCGAATTCCTCGCCGGTGATGTACGAGAACATGATCTTCGTCAGCACCTCGAACGGCCAGGACGAGAGCCACGTCAACGTGCCCTCGCCGCGCGCGCCGTCGCTCATCGCGCTCGACAAGACGACCGGAAAGCTGGTCTGGGAGGATCAGGGCGTCGGCGAGAACATCCTCCACGGCCAGTGGTCCTCGCCCGCGGTGGCGAAGGTCGGCGACGCCGTCCAGGTCGTCGTCGGTCAGGGGGACGGGTACGTGCGCGGGTTCGACGTGAACACCGGGAAGCGGCTCTGGGAGTTCGATCTGAATCCGAAGGATTCGGTCTGGCCGAAGACGCGCAACGAGGTCATCAGCACGCCCATCATCATCGAGAACGTGGTCTACATCGCCAACGGCCAGGATCCCGAACACGGCGAAGGGGTCGGCCACCTGTATGCGATCGACGCCACCAAGCGCGGGGACATCAGCCCGACGATCATGAAGGGTGACACGGAAGAGCCGAACCCCAACAGCGGGCAGATCTGGCACTACGACGACATCCGGCGCTCCATCTCCACGGGGGCCTACTACAACGGGCTGCTGTTCTACTCCGACTTCAGCGGCTTCCTGCACGCCATCGACGCGAAGACCGGCAAGCAGGTCTGGAAGCACGACATGTTCGCCGCCATCTGGGGTTCGCCGATGGTCATCGACGGCAAGGTGTATCTCGGAGACGAGGACGGCGACGTCACCGTGCTCAACGCCGACCGCACGCTGAAGGTGCTTGCCGAGAACAACATGGGCAGCTCGGTGTACTCGACGCCGGTGCCCGCAAACGGCGCGTTGTTCATCGTCAACCGCAACCAGCTGGTCGCACTCGCCCAGGCCAAATAGGACCGCCCCACGAAAAGGGGACACTCACCTTTTCGCTAAGTCATTGATTGTCCTATGGTTCCAAAACTGACCCGAGCATTTTCGCGGCTGAATTTTCAACAACTTAGCGAAAAGGTGAGTGTCCCCTTTTTGCTGGTGTTGCTGGCGGCGGCGGCGGCAGCCGCCGCCCAGGCGCCAGCGGCATCGTGGCCGCAGTTCAGGGGGGCGGCGCCGCTGACCGGGACGACCGGGGCGACGCTGCCGGCGCAGCTCGAGGTCCAGTGGACCTACGACGCGGGCGACGCCATCGACTCCTCCGCGGCCATCGTCGACGGCGTCGTGTACGTCGGTTCCGCGGACGGCCATCTCCACGCCGTCAACCTCGCGGACGGCAAGGCCAGGTGGAAGTATCAGACCTCCCCCGACGGTCTCGGCGAATCCTCGCCGGCCGTCGCCAACGGGATCGTCTACATCGGCGATCTCGCCGGCGTTCTCCATGCCGTGGACGTGAACACCGGCAAGGCGGTGTGGACCTTCAAGACCGGCAGCGAGATCAAGTCGTCACCCGTGGTCGCCGGCGACAAGGTGCTGGTCGGCTCCTACGACGCGCACCTCTACGCGCTCGGGGCGAAGGACGGCAAGGTGGCGTGGAAGGTCCTGACCGAGGGCTACGTCCACTCGACGCCTGCGGTCGTGGACGGCGTCGCCTACATCGCCGGCTGCGACGAAGTGCTCCGCGGGATCCGGATCGCGGACGGCAAGGAGGTCTTCAACTTTCCCTCCGGCGCCTACACCGCCGCATCACCTGCCATCCACAACGGACGCGCCTACTACGGCACCTACGACAACGAGGTGCTCGCCGTGGACCTCGCGGGCAAGAAGATCCTGTGGCGCTACGAGCATCCCGATCGGAAGTTTCCGTTCTATTCCTCCGCCGCGATTTCCGGGGACCGGCTGTTCATCGGCGGACGCGACAAGATGCTGCACGCGCTCGACCTGAAGACGGGCAAATCACTCTGGACGGTCATGACCCGCGCGCGGATCGACTCATCACCGGTTGTCGTCGGCAACCAGGTGTACGTGGGATCCGGCGATGGAAAACTCTACGTCGTGGACGCGGCGAGCGGCAAAACGACGTTCGAGTTCGAAGCCGGCGGTCCGCTCAGCGCCTCGCCTGCCGTGGTCAACGGGAAGCTCGTGATCGGGTCGAGCGACGGCCAGCTGTTCTGCCTCGGATAGTTCAGGGTGCGTCGGGGTGCTTCGGGGTGCGTCGGGGTGCTTCAGGGTGCTTCGGGTGCGTCGGGGTGCGTCGGGGTGCTTCGGGTGCGTCGGGGTGCTTCAGGGTGCTTCGGGTGCGTCGGGGTGTTTAGGGGTCCCCGGGCTGGTCGATCGAGCCGACGACGCACCTTGATGCACCTTGATGCACCCTGATGCACCTTGACGCA